>CAIRCP010000051.1 GCA_903877095.1 uncultured Actinomycetes bacterium
ACCGTTACCGCCCGCACCACCAGCACCGGCATCCCCGCCGGCCTGACCCGTCCCCGCAGCGCCGGCCGCGCCGTTGCCGCCGACCCCGCCGTTGCCGGCCGCACCACCGTTACCGCCGTTACCGCCGTTGCCGCCCTGCGGACCGCCCTTACCGCCATTACCCCCAGCCCCACCATTACCGCCCTTACCGCCCGCGGTGCCTGAGGCGCCCGGGGTGGCGCCGTTGGTGCCCGCGGCGCCGTCGGCGCCCTTGCCGCCGTTGCCCCCGTTACCGCCGTTGCCGATCAGGCCCGGCGCATCCCCGCCATCGCCACCCGCAGAGCCGTCCTGACCCGGCAACACACCATCAGCACCATCACCACCATTGCCCCCATTACCGGACAACACCCCCGCAGCAGCACCCACCCCCGCCACCCCGAAACTGACCGACGCCACCTGCCGATTACCCGACCCGTCCGTCGTATACGTGATCACCGCCGCCGCGTCACCGCCCGCCCCGCCGTTGCCTGCCAACAGACCGGCCCGCCCGCCGTTGCCGGCGCTGCCGCCGTTGATCTCCGCCGAGCCGTCCCCGCCGCGGCCGCCATCCCCGATCAGCCAGCCGCCTGCGCCGCCGTCCCCGCCCCGGAAACCGTTGCCGCCGTTGCCGTACAGCAGACCGGCGTTGCCGCCCTTGCACGCCCCCGACGGGCAATCTCCCGTGCTGGTGAAGCTGTAGCCGTTCCCCCACAACACCCCCGCGTTCGGATGATCCTTCGTGCCATCCCCGATGAACAGCCGCACAAACGACCCCAACGGGTCGACCGCCGCCGCCGCCCTCGGCGCGAACAACGAACCCAAACCGGCCAACGGACCGCCACTGCTCGTGGTGGTCGCCGCCGCCGGCACCGACACCCCCGACCCACCCAACTCCCGACGCGCCACCGCCAACGCCGACCACGCCAACGGCCCCACCGCCCCACCACCAGAACCCCCACCACCGGACAACCACGACAACAACCTCGCGCCAATCCCCTCCACCGACCCCGACACCGCCACCGCCGGCGACGCCGTCATCCCCGGCGCCCCCGCCACCACCACCGCCGCCGACGCCGCCGACACCCCACCCCCAGAACCCGACCCACCCGAACCCCCCACCAACGACCCCACCGCCGACGCCGGCAACACCGCCGCCGCCGGCAACACCCCCGACACCACCCCCGACGACACCCCACCCGAGGACACCACCGGCACCGACACCACCGGCACCGAACCCACCACCGACCCCGACGGCGCCGAACCCACCGAAGAATCAACCCCCGCACTCACCCCACCCGACAGCGGCGCCCCCACCCCACCACCACGATGCCCAACCCCAGACTCCACCCCAGGATCAACCACCACCGACGACCCACCACCGCCCCGACCACCCCGCTGCACCGCCGAACCACCCACCCCCGAACCCTCAACACCCTCAACCACACCCGCCGAACCACCACCACGAGAACCACCACCAACCGGCTCCGAACCCGAATCCGCATCCGCATCCGGGGCGAACTGCGTCACCACCGGCCCGCCACCAGACGGCGCCACCCCCGCACCCTCACCACCCCCAGCAACCTCAGGAACCCCGACAACCTCCCCAACCCCAGCAACCTCAGGAACCTCGACAACCACCGGCGCCTCGACAACCACCGGCGCCTGCTCCGCCGCCCCCCCATCCGCACCCTCAGCCGGCCCCCGCGACCCACCCCGCCCCGACACCTGCGTCGACGGCGAATCCGACGACCCCGCATCCGAGGACCCCGACGACCCCCCAGAACCCCGCGTATCAGCAAACGCCACCGGCATCGCCACCAACGCAGCACCCACACCAAACGTCACCGCCAAAGCACCCACCCGCCCCACATACCGGGCATACGACGACACCTCAGGCAACACCACAACCCGATCCACCGAAATCCGGCGATGCCGCCGAACCCCACCCACCTCCGACGACGACGAATTCTGCAGACCAGAAACGGGGGAAACAGACATGGGGGCGGTCCTCTCGAGTGCTTCCGAAACAGGGAATTAAACTTGAATACCCCTAAGAGACCCCGGCCCGCAGCAAAACTGGGCAAACATTCAGAAAAATGTTCTGCCACCAGCAAAACCCGAGGAGGCGGCCGCTGTGGACGAGAGCAGGTTCGACCTCGGGGCGACGAAGAGCGCCCCCCGGCCACCAATAGGGGCCGGAGGGCGCTGGGGGGTCGCTAAGGACGGGGGCTATGCCGCCGGAGCAGCCGGGGCGGCCGGAACCGCCGGCGCGGCGGGAGCAGCCGGGGCGGCCGGAACAGCCGGCGCGGCCAGAGCGGCCGGCGCTTCAGGAGCAGCCGGAGTTGCCGCGGTGGCCGGCTGAGGAGCGGCGACCGGAGCCGGGGCGGGGGCGGCGGCATTCCACACCGCGGGGTCCTCGGCCGGGAAGGTCGGGCACTTCGCAGCGACGGCATTAGCGACCGGCTCGGCGCTCCGGAACAGCCCGACGTAGGCCGGGAAGATTCCGGCCAATTGGTCGACCTCGGCCTGGCGCTGGTCCGGGGTCTTCTGCAGCAACAGATTCATGTGGTAGATCACCCCGCCCTGCACCCAACCCGGCTCGGAGTTGTACTTCTCGACGACCTCGCCGTACGCGATGGGATCGACGACCTTGGTCGCGGCCATGATCTGGTCGAGCGAGCAGGTCGTGTTCAGCATGGCCGGCGGAACGGCATTGGGATCTGCCGAACCCACCGCCGGGAAACCGACGGCGCTGACGGTGACGACGCCGGCCAGGACAACAGCACGACGAAGGGAAATAAGAGTAGTCATGGCCACTGAACCTATCCCACCTTCCGGGCTCGTTAAAAATCGCGACATAGGCTCGCGGCCATGACCGTTACCCCGGACCGCCCCGCACTGGACGTCGCTCGCGTGCGCCGCGACCTGGTCGGACCAGCGCGGGCGCTGCGCCGCCTCGACGTCGTGGAGACCACCGGATCGACCAACGCCGACCTGCTGGCCCGCCACGCCGCCGGGGAGGACATCAGCGGTGCGGTGCTGATCGCCGAACACCAGAGCGCCGGACGTGGACGCCAGGGCCGGCCCTGGTCGACCCCGGCCCGCTCACAGATCGCACTGTCGGTGGGAGTGAGCGCCGACGGCCGGCCGCCGTCGGATTGGGGATGGCTTCCACTGCTGACGGGCGTCGCCGTCGCCGACGCCGTGCATGCCACCACGGGGATCTCGCCGGGCCTGAAATGGCCCAACGACATCCTCGTCGGCGGGGGCAAGTTGGGCGGCATCCTGGCCGAGGTAGCCTCCCCGGCGCCGGTCGTCGTGGTGGGCCTGGGCGTGAACGTGACCCTCACCGCCCCCGAAAAAGAGCACGTGGCGCCGGATGCCACATCCCTGCTCATGCTGGGGTCGACGATGCTGGACCGCAGCGCGCTGCTGGGCAGCATCCTGGCCGAACTGTCCGCCCGGATCGACCGCTGGCAGTCGGGGGGACCCGATCCAGAATTGATCGCCGATTACCGGGCCCGCAGCATCACACTGGGCACCCGGGTTCGGGCGCTGCTGCCCGGCGACCGCGAAATCATCGGCACCGCAACAGATCTCGACGAACTGGGCCACCTGCACATCGACACCGGCGCGCAGACCGTCGTGGTCTCGGCGGGTGACATCACCCACCTGCGCCCAGCCGTCGACGGATGGGTTCAGCGCAGCAATGCGCGCGACATCACCACGCGCTGAATCTGGTTGGTGCCCTCGTAGATCTGGGTGATCTTGGCGTCGCGCATCATCCGCTCGACCGGGAAGTCGACGGTGTAACCCGCACCGCCGAACAACTGCACGGCGTCGGTGGTCACCTCCATCGCGACATCGGAAGCGAAGCACTTCGACGCCGCGGAGATGAACCCCAGATCCGGCTCGCCACGCTCGGCACGCGCCGCCGCCGAATACACCATCAGTCGGGCGGCCTCAACCTTCATCGCCATGTCGGCGAGCATGAACTGCACGCCCTGGTTGTCGGCGATCGCGCGACCGAACTGCTTGCGGTCCTTGGTGTAGGCGATCGCCGCGTCGAGCGCGCCCTGCGCGATGCCGACGGCCTGGGCGCCGATGGTGGGCCGGGTGTGGTCGAGGGTTGCCAGCGCGGTCTTGAACCCGGTGCCGGGCTCGCCGATGATCCGGTCCCCCGGGATGCGGCAGTTCTCGAAGTACAACTCAGTGGTCGGCGAGCCCTTGATGCCGAGCTTGCGCTCCTTCGGGCCGACGGTGAAGCCCTCGTCGTCCTCGTGAACCATGAACGCCGAGATGCCGTTGGCGCCCTTGTCCGGGTCGCTGACCGCCATGACGGTGTACCAGGAGGACTTGCCGCCGTTGGTGATCCAGCACTTGGAGCCGTTGAGGATCCAGCCGTCGCCATCGGCCTTGGCGCGGGTCCGCATGGCGGCGGCGTCACTGCCGGCCTCGCGCTCGGACAGCGCATAGGACGCCATCTTGCCGTCGGCGATCTCCGGCAGCACCCGCTTCTTGAGGTCGTCGGAGCCGCGCAGGATCAGGCCCATGGTGCCGAGCTTGTTGACCGCCGGGATCAGCGACGCCGACGCGTCGACGCGGGCGACCTCCTCGATGACGATGCAGGCCGCGACCGAATCGGCGCCCTGCCCGCCGTACTCCTCGGGCACGTGCAACGCGTTGAAGCCGGACGCGTTCAGCGCGTCGAGTGCCTCCTGCGGGAAACGTGCCTCTTCATCGACGGCTGCCGCGTAGGGCGCGATTTCCTTCTCACACAGGGCCCTGATCGCAGCACGCAACTCGTCGTGCTCCTCGGGCAGACGGAACACGTCGAACGACGGATCACCAGCCATGATTGCCTCCTCGAATGGGCCGGGGCTTTTGGCGAGTCACGTTACCGCGTCCGCTCACTCACCCAGTAAACGCTCACGTAGCGCACGGTCCTTGGCCAGCACCTGGGCCTCCAGGTCGGCCTGGAAAGACGTCATCCGCGCGCGCAAAACCGAATCCGAACACCCCAGAATCCGCACCGCAAGCAGACCGGCGTTGCGGGCCCCGCCGATCGACACGGTCGCCACCGGAACCCCGGCCGGCATCTGCACGATCGACAGCAGCGAATCGAGCCCGTCGAGTTTGGCCAGCGGCACCGGGACGCCGATCACCGGCAGCGGGGTGGCCGAAGCCACCATGCCGGGCAGGTGCGCCGCACCGCCGGCGCCGGCGATGATCACCTCGACTCCGCGGCCCGCGGCATTGCCGGCGTACTCCAGCATCCGTCCGGGAGTGCGGTGCGCGGAGACGACGCCCACCTCGAAGGGGACGTCGAACTCGGCCAGCGCCTCGGCGGCGGCCTGCATCACCGGCCAGTCGCTGTCGCTGCCCATGATGAGGCCGACCCGCGGCAGATCACTCATCTGCGCCATTCCTCCTCACAAGTCTCACAAGTGCGCGTCGCCGCCGCGCCACTCAGCGTGCGATAACCAGTGCGCCGCCTGTTCGGCGCGGTCCCGCACCGATTCGACATCGTCGCCCAGTACGTTGACGTGCCCGATCTTGCGTCCGGGCCGCTCGTCCTTGCCATACAGGTGAACGTGCGCCTCCGGGATGCGACCGAACAGGTGGTGGACCCGTTCGTCCATGGCCATCGCCGGGGACTGCGCCGCCCCGAGCACGTTGGCCATCACCGTCACGGGGGCCAGCGGCCGGGTGTCGCCCAGCGGGTAGTCAAGCACCGCCCGCAGGTGCTGTTCGAACTGGCTGGTGACCGAACCGTTCATGGTCCAGTGCCCGGAATTGTGCGGCCGCATGGCCAATTCGTTGATCAGCAGCCGGCCGTCAGGGGTCTCGAACAGTTCGACGGCGAGCACACCCACCACGCCGAGCCGCTCGGCGATCTCCAACCCGAGTTGTTCTGCCGCCGAGGACAATTCGTCGGAGAGCCCCGGCGCCGGAGCCAGTACCGTCACGCAGATCCCTTGTCGCTGAACGGTTTCCACCACCGGCCAGGCAGCACCCTGGCCGTACGGCGAGCGGGCCACCAGAGCGGCCAGTTCGCGGCGCATCGGCACGCGCTCCTCGATCAGCACCGGGACGCCCTCGGCGAGATACCCCTCCACCGCGGCGCGGGCCGCAGCCAGGTCGTCGGCCAGCACCACTCCGCGTCCGTCGTAGCCGCCACGCACCGTCTTGACCACCACCGGGCCGCCGCCGATCCGGGCGCCGAAGTCGTCGACGTCGGCAGGCGTCCGCACCTCGGCGAAACGAGGCACCGGCGCGCCGAGGTCGGACAGCCGCCGACGCATGGCCAGCTTGTCCTGCGCGAACACCAACGCCTCCGGCGGCGGCAGCACCGACACCCCTTCGGCGACCAGGGCGTGCAGCAGTTCGGTCGGCACGTGCTCGTGGTCGAACGTCAGCGCGTCGGCGCCGGCGGCGGCCCGGCGCAGCGCGTCGATGTCGGTGTGCGAACCGATCACCACATCGGGACTCACCTGGGCGGCCGGGTCGTCGGGGCTCACGGCCAGCACCCGCAGACACTGACCCAGCGCAATCGCCGACTGGTGGGTCATCCGGGCGAGCTGCCCGCCGCCCACCATCGCCACCACCGGTCCGTTCGGCACGCGACCATGGTGTCATGCTGGTGCCGGGGTTTCCCGGTGGTGAGCAGAAGCACTACTCAACCAGCAGCGATTTCCGTAGAATTGCGCCTCGTGTCCTTCGCTGATGCCACTATCGCCCGGCTCCCCGACGCGATCCGGCCCTTTGCCGAGCGGCATCACGAGCTGATCAAGTTCGCGATCGTCGGCGCCACCACGTTCGTCATCGACTCGGCGATCTTCTACACGTTGAAGCTGACGGTCCTGGAGCCCAAGCCGGTGACCGCCAAGGTGATCGCCGGCATCGTCGCGGTCATCGCCTCCTACATCCTGAACCGGGAGTGGAGTTTCCGTGACCGCGGTGGCCGCGAGCGCCACCATGAGGCGTTGCTGTTCTTCGGCGTCAGCGGTGTCGGCGTGGTGATGAGCATGGTGCCGCTGTGGCTCTCCCGATATGTCTTCAACCTGCAGGTTCCCCAGGTATCGCTGACCATCGAGAACATCGCCGACTTCCTGTCGGCGTACCTCATCGGCAACCTGCTGCAGATGGCGTTCCGGTTCTGGGCGTTCCGCCGGTGGGTGTTCCCCGATGAGGTGGGCCGCGAACCGGACAGGGCCCTGGAGTCCCTCACCGCCGGTGGAATCGCCGAGGCCCTCGAGGACGAGGCGGAGGCCCGGCGTCCGGTGGCGACGCCGATCCGGGGCCGCGGGAAACCGCCCGCGGCCTGACCAACCGCTATCCGTCGGCCGCCCAGGGCTGAGCCCGATCGTCGTCGAAGACCTCGTGGTACAGCAGTGAGTGCACCTGCTCGACCTGGGGAACGTCGTCGAACTCCAACGGATCCTGCGACGCCGATTCGATGATGAGAGTGCCGCTGCGCACCATCCGGTCGAACAGTCCGTGCCGGAACTCCACGCTGTTGATCCGGGCCAGCGGTATGTCGATCCCCGATCGCGTCAGCAGGCCGTGGCGATACATCACCCGGCGGTCGGTGATCACGAAATGCGTTGTCCGC
This sequence comes from uncultured Actinomycetes bacterium, assembly GCA_903877095.1. Classification (GTDB taxonomy): domain Bacteria; phylum Actinomycetota; class Actinomycetes; order Mycobacteriales; family Mycobacteriaceae; genus Mycobacterium. The sequence goes on from CAIRCP010000051.1 coordinate 7,634, forward strand.
CATGCCAGAAACGGCCGCAGCGTCGCCCAGAAGGCCAGCAGCAGCCAGATACCGCCGATGACGGCCCACACGATCTGCCGGATGCGGGCGTCCCAGTCGGTGCTGCTGACGACCGCCGCCGCGAAGGAGGCCAGCGCGGTGGTCACCAGTAGCGCCAACACCGGCCCGATCAGCCGCTTCCAGTGCGGGTGCCGGTGCAGCACCACGTGTTCGCCTTCTGCCAGCGCACTCTCGGGATAGCCCATAGTCTTCTCCTACGTCACCCGCACCGGATTGTGCAAGGACGCCGGCCGCATCGGAGGACTCCATGGGTGAAAAACCGTTGTACGACGCCTATCAAGCTTTCCTTGCCAATCCCGGCACACCGTTCTGCACGCCGGGGCACAAGTACAACCCGGAGTTGATCGACGACTTCCTCGCCTTCGACGCCCCGCACTACCTGGGCGTGGAGAACCGGCGGGTGTCCACTCGCCGGCTGGCCACTGCCGAGCGCAAGGCCGGCGAGTTGTGGGGCGCGGACTGGTGCGGCTTCTCCGTGCAGGGCTCCACCCACGGCAACGAGGCGATCTGCCTGTCGCTGGGCAAACCCGGCGACAAGGTCATCGTCGCGCGGACCATCCACAAATCGGTGTTCTTCGGTCTGGTGCTCTCCGGTCTGGTCCCGGTGTGGATCAGGCCCGACATCGACGCGCAGACCGGTCTGACCGCCGGCATGCCCGTCGAACGTGTCGCCGAGTCGCTCGCAGCGCACCCGGACGCCAAGGCCGTTCTGCTGGTGGAGCCCAGTTACGTCGGCGGCGTCTCCGACGTGGCCGCCCACGCCGAACTCGCCCACGCCCACGGGATCCCGCTGGCCGTCGACGCCGCCTGGGGCGCCCATCTGGGCTTTCATCCCGACCTCCCGCCGCACGCCATTCAGGCCGGCGCCGACATCCTGGTGACCAGCGTCCACAAGATGGTCACCGGGTTCACCCAGTCGTCGATGGTGCTGGCTCAAGGCGAGCGCATCGACCTGGAACGACTCGAAGCCGCGTTCGAGGGACTGCACACCACCAGCCCGTCGGGCGCGATATTCGCCAGCATCGATCTGACCCGCGACATCCTTCAGGAGCGGGGTGCGGAGCTGCTCGGCCGGGCGATCGACCTGGCCGAGAGTGCGCGCAGACGCTTCCGCGAGGTGCCGGGGCTGGGTGTCGTCGGGGGCGAGATCGCCGATCGCTCACCGGCGCTGCTCATGCACGACCCCACCAAGATCGTGCTGACCCTGACCGGGACGGGGGCCGACGGCCAGGTGATCGCCGACGAACTGGAGGAGCGCGGGCTCCAGCTGGAGTACTCCGACAAAGACACGTTCGCGCCGGTCATCACGATGGGCGACACCCCCGAGACGGTGGACTTCCTGGTGACCGAGATCATCGCCGGGATCGAACGGCACCGCGGGCAACCGCGACCGCTGCTGCCCATCACCGCCTGGACCCTGGACCCGGACACCGCGATGACCCCCCGGGACGCCTTCTTCGCCGACCACGAACGGGTCCCGGCCGCCGACGCCGTCGGCCGGATCGCCGCCGAGACCGCGGTGCCCTATCCGCCCGGCGTCCCGGCACTGGCCCCGGGCGAACGGATCCGCGCCTCCACCCTGGCCGCTCTGCAGGCCGAGGCCAAGAGCGGCACCCGGATCGCGTACTGCGGCGATCCGATGCTGGAGACCGTGTTGGTGGTCAAGGAGTAGCAGACGCAGGGCGGCTACCATCGTCACCCATGACGAGCGTTACCGAACCCGACATTCACACCACCGCGGGCAAGCTGGCCGATCTGCGCAAGCGCGCCGAGGAGACCCTGCACCCGGTCGGTGAGGGCACCGTCGAGAAGACCCACGCCAAGGGCAAGCTCACCGCCCGCGAACGCATCCTCGCCCTGCTCGACGAGGACTCCTTCGTCGAACTCGACGCGCTGGCGCGACACCGGGCCACCACGTTCAACCTCCAGCAGAACCGCCCGGTCGGCGACGGCGTCGTCACCGGATACGGCACCATCGACGGCCGCGAGGTGTGCATCTTCAGCCAGGACGCCACGGTGTTCGGCGGCAGCCTCGGTGAGGTGTACGGCGAGAAGATCGTCAAGGTCCAGGAATTGGCACTCAAGACCGGCCGTCCGCTGGTCGGGATCAACGACGGCGCCGGTGCCCGCATCCAGGAGGGTGTTGTCTCCCTCGGCCTGTATAGCCGGATCTTCCGCAACAACATCCTCGCCTCCGGCGTGATCCCGCAGATCTCACTGATCATGGGTGCGGCGGCCGGCGGCCACGTGTACTCCCCCGCGCTGACCGACTTCGTCATCATGGTCAACGAGACCAGCCAGATGTTCATCACCGGACCCGACGTCATCAAGACCGTCACCGGCGAAGACGTCAGCATGGAGGAACTCGGCGGCGCCCACACCCACATGGCCAAGTCCGGCACCCTGCACTACGTCGCCTCCGGCGAGCAGGACGCCTTCGACTTCGTCCGGGACCTGCTGAGTTTCCTGCCGCCCAACAGCTACTCCGAGCCGCCGCGTTTCCCGGCGCCGCCGCACCCCGGGGCCATCGAGGACAACCTCACCGAGGAGGACCTCGAACTCGACACCCTGATCCCGGACTCCCCCAACCAGCCCTACGACATGCACGAGGTGATCACCCGGATCCTCGACGACGACGAATTCCTGGAGATCCAGGCCGGTTACGCGCAGAACATCATCGTCGGCTTCGGGAGAGTGGACGGTCGACCCGTGGGTATCGTGGCCAACCAGCCGACCCAGTTCGCCGGCTGCCTGGACATCAACGCCTCGGAGAAGGCGGCGCGGTTCATCCGGACCTGCGACTGCTTCAACATCCCAATCGTGATGCTGGTGGACGTCCCGGGCTTCCTGCCGGGCACCGAGCAGGAGTACAACGGCATCATCCGGCGCGGCGCCAAGCTGCTCTACGCCTACGGCGAGGCCACCGTCGCCAAGATCACCGTCATCACCCGCAAGGCCTACGGTGGCGCCTACTGCGTCATGGGTTCCAAGGACATGGGTTGCGACGTCAACGTCGCCTGGCCGACTGCGCAGATCGCCGTCATGGGCGCCTCCGGAGCGGTCGGGTTCGTCAACCGCGCGCAACTCAAGGAGGCCGCCGAGAAAGGCGAGGACGTCGAGGAGCTGCGGCTGGAGTTGCAGCGCGATTACGAGGACACCCTGGTCAACCCTTACGTTGCGGCTGAACGAGGTTTCCTGGACGCGGTCATCCCGCCGTCGCACACCCGCGGGTACATCGCGAGTTCGCTGCGGCTGCTGGAGCGCAAGATCGTGCAGACCCCGCCGAAGAAGCACGGCAACATCCCGCTCTGAGACATTCGCCGAACGACATCAGGAGACTCCACCGTGAGGCACGAGGACATCACCGAGGTCAGCGATCCGCATCAGCTGACCATCGACGAGGCCGAACATGCCGCCCCCGAGATCCGCGTGCTCAGGGGGAAGCCCAGCGACGAGGAACTGGCTGCGGTGATCACGGTGCTGGCCTCTCTGGGCGCGCCGGCTCAACCGGGGCCTCAGGAGCTCAACCTGTGGGGCCATCCGGTCGACAGGCTGCGCTACCCGTTCTGCAGCTTCCAGATCGTCACCCTGAAGGACCGGACGCATCTCCGCCGATGATCGGGCTGTACGCCCGGGGCAGCCGATGATCGGGCCCCGATGACGCGGGTCGTGCTCGGCTCCGCCTCGGCTGGCCGGCGCCGGGTGCTGCGTGACGCCGGGATCGACCCGTTGGTGGTGGTGTCCGGAGTCGACGAGGATGCACTGCTCGCCGGGCTGGGCGACGCCGCCCCGGACGCCGTCGTCACCGCGTTGGCCGCGGCCAAAGCCGAGTCGGTCTGCAACACCCTCGACCCCGCCGTCGCGGCCGACTGCGTGGTGATCGGCTGCGACTCCATGCTGTACCTCGACGGCCGGCTCAGCGGAAAGCCCGGAACGCCGGAACAGACTCGGCGGCAATGGAATTCGATGGCCGGGCGGGCCGGCCAGCTGCACACCGGGCACAGCGTCATACGGATGCGTGACGGCGCCGCGGTGGCGAGCCGGAGCGCCGCAGCGGTTACGACGGTGCGGTTCGGCGTACCCACCGCAGCCGAGCTGGATGCCTATATCGCCAGCGGCGAACCACTCGGCGTTGCCGGGGCTTTCACCCTCGACGGGCTGGGCGGCTGGCTGGTCGACGGTATCGACGGCTCACCCTCGAACGTGATCGGCCTGAGCCTGGCGCTGACCCGCCGGTTGCTGGATGAGGTCGGATGCTCGATCAATCAGATTTGGCGGTCCAATCCGGTTGCGGCGCAGCGAAGCGAGCGCTGACCCCTGCGGCGGCCAAGCAGAGTTGAAAGACCTCATCCTGCGAGCACTCGACCGCCGCCCCGATCAGTAGAAGCCCTGGAGCAACCTGGGGACTAGGCTTTAGACCGTGCCTTTGCCCGCCGATCCCCATCCCAGCCTTCAGCAGTACGCGCGCCCCGAGCGCCTCGTCACCAGCGACTGGTTGTCCGAACACCTCGGCACACCGGGTCTTGCGATCGTCGAATCCGACGAGGACGTGCTGCTCTACGACGTCGGCCACATCCCCGGGGCGGTGAAGATCGACTGGCACACCGACCTCAACGACCCGCTCGTGCGCGACTACATCAACGGCGAGCAGTTCGCCGACCTGATGAACCGCAAAGGCATCTCACGCGACGACACCGTGGTGATCTACGGCGACAAGAGCAACTGGTGGGCGGCCTACGCCCTGTGGGTGTTCACCCTGTTCGGCCATCCTGATGTCCGGTTGCTCAACGGCGGACGCGATCTGTGGCTGGCTGAGGGCCGCGACACCACCCTGGAGGTTCCGGAGCGGACCACGACCGGCTACCCGGTGGTGCAGCGCAACGACGGGCCGATCCGGGCCTACCGGGACGACGTCCTGGCGGCGCTCGGAACGGCGACCCTGATCGACGTCCGCTCCCCGCAGGAGTACACCGGCGAGCGCACCCACATGCCGGATTACCCCGAAGAGGGTGCGCTCCGTGCCGGCCACATCCCGACCGCGATCTCGGTGCCGTGGGCCAAAGCGGCCGATGAGCAGAGCCGATTCCGCAGCCGTCCGGAACTCGAGGAGATCTATTCGTTCGTCAAGCCCGACGGCAACACCATCGCCTACTGCCGCATCGGCGAGCGGTCCAGCCACACCTGGTTCGTCCTGACCCACCTGCTCGGTATCCCCGGCGTCCGCAACTACGACGGCTCGTGGACGGAGTGGGGCAACACGGTGCGGGTGCCGGTGGTCGACGGCGACCAGCCGGGCACGGTCGCGGGCGGCCAATCAGGTGAGGTCCCCAGCCGCGCATGACGATGCCGGCACCGCTGGCCGAGGTGGTGGCGGAGTTCGCCGAAGTCTCTGGTCAGGACAAACTCCGACTGCTGCTCGAATTCGCCGACGACTTGCCGCCGTTGCCCGCGGACTTGGAGGAGGCGGCGATGGAGCCGGTGCCGGAATGCCAGTCTCCGCTGTTCCTCCACGTCGACGCCGACGACCGCGAGCATGTGCGGCTGTATTTCAGCGCCCCGGCCGAGGCGCCGACCACCCGCGGGTTCGCCTCGATCCTGGCAACCGGCCTCGACGGCCAGTCCGCGGCGGCGATCCTGGCGGTGCCCGACGACTTCTACGCCGACCTGGGCCTGGCCAAGCTGATCAGTCCGCTGCGGCTCCGCGGCATGTCGGCGATGCTGACCCGGATCAAACGGCGCCTGCGGGGCTGACCCCCAGGCGCAGCCCGACGCCGTCGAAGAAATTGCTCAGCATCGACATTCCCGAGTCGGTGGTGACGCTCTCCGGGTGGAACTGCACCGATTCGATGGGCAGGTCGCGGTGCCGCAGGCCCATCACGTAGCCGTCGTCGTCGCTGGTGGAGGTGACCTCCAGGCAGGCCGGCACGGAGTCCCGTTCGACTACCAGCGAGTGGTAGCGGGTCACCGACACCGGCGTGGGGATCTCGCGATAGATGCCAAGAGAGTCGTGCGAGACGTTGCTGCGCTTGCCGTGCATGATGTGCTCGGCCCGAACGACGTTGCCGCCGTAGGCGACCGCGATGGCCTGATGCCCGAGGCACACCCCCAGGATCGGAACCTCGTCCCCGAATGCCTGCACGAGTTCGACGTGGCCGGAGTCCTCCGGGGTTCCCGGCCCCGGGCCGAGCACGATGGCATCGGGCTTCATGCCCCGAAGGGCCGCAACGGTTTTCGGTCCGGACCGGATCACGGTCGTCGCCGCCCCGAGTTCACCGAGGTACTGCTCGATGACGTAGACGAAGCTGTCGAACGCGTCGATGAGGCAGACGACGGGACGACTCCGGTCGGACAGGCTGATTACACCGGCATTACGCATGGTCGAGGAGTTCCTCACCGGTGATCGCCCAGAACGTGGCGCTCATCTTGGTCAACGTTTCGCGCCATTCGTTGGACGGGTCCGAATCGGCGACGATGCCGGCCGAGGCGCGGACGGTGTAGGTGCCCTCCCGGTACTGCATCATGCGGATCGACAGGCCGAGCACACAGTCGCCGGTGAACGGCACCAGGCCGAACGCCCCGGCGTAATACTCCCGGCGGCTCAGTTCCAGTTCCTCGATGATCTCCATCGCGCGGACCTTCGGGGCGCCGGTCACGGTGCCCGCCGGGAAGGTGGCCTCGATGGTGTCGTATACATCGAACGGGTCACGGACGGCGACCTGCACTTCCGAGACCATGTGGTAGAGGTGCGAATACTCCTCGCAGACCATCAATTCCGGCACGCACAGCGATCCGTACTCGGCCACCCGGCCAAGGTCATTGCGGCACAGGTCGACGAGCATGATGTGCTCGGCGCACTCCTTCTCGTCGGCCAGCAGGGTGGCATGGGCCGAGTCGCGGGTGGTGCCGGCTGTCTTGCGCACCGTTCCGGCGATGGGCCGCATGGCCGCCTGCGCGCCCTCCTTGCGGACGAACAACTCCGGGCTGGCGACTAGCATCAGACCGCCGAACACCGGGGCGATCGCCATGTACGGCGACGGGTTGCGCCGGCGCAGGCGGCGGTACACCTCGACCGGGTGGATCGGCGACCGGACGTCGATCTTGTGCCCGATCTGGACCTGATAGATGTCGCCGGCGCGGATGTGGTCCTTGCAGATCTCGACCTTGGAGATGAACTCGCTTCGGGTCATCTCATCGTGAAAGCTGAACTCCGGAACCGGTTCTCGCTGCGGTTCGGACGCCGGCGGGCCGAACGCCGGAATCACCGGGCGGTACTGCCAGTGCGGCCCGGAGATGGACGACACCGTCATCGCGCGCCCGTCGGCCGGCACCCGCATCGTCGAGATGACGACCCGGTACTCGATGTCGTAGCCGGTGTCGGCGTCGGCGGGAATCCGGCGGGGCATGTCCTCGGCGTAGAACACGCCGTCGTAGCCGATGTTGACGAAGAAGCCGTTGAAACCCTCGGGCGTGGCATCGAATTCCAGGTCGGCGAAGATCAGTTCCGGGATGCGCCAGACGCTGTCACGGTTGCGGACCAGACCGTCGGCGTCCATCACGCCGCACCGTTGCAGGGTCTGCTCAATGGTGTGCCGGAGCGCGTCCGGCGCTTCGACGGTGACGCGGTCCTCGCGGATGCCGATGAACAGCGGCCCGAGAATTCCGATGACCGTCTCGCGGCTGTCCGCCGCCGGGCCGCCCTTGGATTCGAGCAGAAAGACGTTGTGCGAGCCATACTCCTCGACGTTGCGAAGGTACGTCAGCAGCGGATCGAATTCGTGACCGTCGGGGGAGGTCACGACGCTGGACCTTCGCACTTCGACACCGGCAAATACTAGCAACGCGCGGCCTTTCAGCCGACCAGCACGCCGCCGTAACGATGGGTCGGCGGCGGGACCGGCGGACGGGCGGCGGGCCGCGGCGCGCTGCTGACGTACGCGGGACGCTGACGGCGGGTGAGCGCCTGCAGGACGGCCGCACTCACGGCGACGATCGCCCCACCGAGCACCATGCCACCAAGCACGTCGCTGGCGGTGTGTGCGCGGCAGTACACCGCCAACAAGCCGAGCAGCACGACGGCCGCCGTTATCAGTGCCGCCAATCGTGCCTTTACCTCCGGCCTGCGCCCCATGCCCAGGAAGACGGCCAGCATGCCGAGAAACGCCGCGGTGCCCGTGACATGTCCGGAGGGGAACGAATGCAGGTAGCTGATGACGACCGGCCCGGAGCTCGGCCTGGGCCCCTGCAGAGCAGCCACTGAATCCGTCGTCCGCCCCACCGCTGCCTTGAGAATGCTCTCCAGCACCACACCCGCGCCTACCGCAGCAACCAGGACGCCGACCGGCACCGCAGACCGCTCCCGCAGCGCGAGAACAGTCCCGCAGAACAGGACCGCAGCGGCGAAGTAGGCCGGCTCCCCAAGAACCGAGAAGAGATCCACCGAGGCCGCCACGGCGCCGGGAGAGCGACGCGGGCGAACCAGCAACTCGACGGAGGTGTCGAGTCGGGTCATCCAGCTGCCGTTGATCTCGACACAAGGACCGCCAGGGCGACGGAAAGTCCAGCCGATAGCAGGCCCCAACCGGCCCGGCCCCAGCGCAGAAGAGCGGCCCCGGTGAGGACCGCTGCGAGAACCCGTAACACGGTGACTGCGATGTCGGTGTTGATGTCAGTAATGGTGCGCACCTCCTGGTCACCTTCTGCGAAAGGAAACGTCGCTATTGGGTTTCGATTTCGCAATGACTCCAAGGAGGTATATGCGGTCTGGACGAGGTGCCGCTGTGGTGACGCTTTAGACTCCCTGAGATCTCACTCTCTTAAACCAGTTTCTTAGAGTCACAGCAGGAGGCGCTCGTGCCCACCATCTCCAAGGTCCTCGTCGCCAACCGGGGTGAGATCGCGGTCAGGGTGATCCGGGCGGCCAAAGACGCGGGCCTGGCCAGCGTGGCGGTGTACGCCGAGCCGGACGCCGAAGCACCCCATGTGAAGCTCGCCGACGAGGCATTCGCTCTGGGTGGGCAGACGTCGGCGGAGTCCTACCTGGACTTCGGCAAGATCCTCGACGCCGCGGCGAAGTCCGGGGCGAACGCCATCCACCCGGGCTACGGCTTCCTCTCGGAGAACGCCGACTTCGCCCAGGCGGTCATCGACGCCGGGCTGATCTGGATCGGCCCCAGCCCGCAGTCCATCCGCGACCTCGGCGACAAGGTAACCGCCCGCCACATCGCCGCGCGTGCGCAGGCACCTCTCGTCCCCGGCACTCCCGACCCGGTCAAGGACGCCGACGAGGTGGTCGCCTTCGCCACGGAGTACGGCGTTCCCATCGCCATCAAGGCCGCGTTCGGCGGTGGCGGCCGCGGCATGAAGGTCGCCCGCACCATCGAGGAGATCCCCGAGCTGTTCGACTCGGCGACCCGCGAGGCCATCTCGGCGTTCGGCCGCGGCGAGTGCTTCGTCGAGCGCTACCTGGACCAGCCGCGCCACGTCGAGGCACAGGTGATCGCCGACCAGCACGGCAACGTCGTCGTCGCCGGGACCCGGGACTGCTCGCTGCAACGCCGGTTCCAGAAGCTCGTCGAGGAGGCCCCGGCACCTTTTCTCACCGACGCGCAGCGCGCCGAGATCCACGAGTCCGCCAAGCGGATCTGCAAGGAGGCCGGTTACTACGGCGCCGGCACCGTGGAATATCTCGACTGGCAGGACGGGCTGATCTCGTTCCTGGAGGTCAACACCCGCCTGCAGGTCGAGCACCCGGTCACCGAGGAGACCTCGGGCATCGACCTGGTGCGCGAGCAGTTCCGCATCGCCAACGGCGAGAAGCTGGACATCACCGCCGACCCCACGCCGCGTGGGCATTCCATCGAGTTCCGGATCAACGGTGAGGATGCCGGCCGCGGCTTCCTGCCGGCACCGGGGCCGGTGAACCGCTACGAGACTCCCAGCGGCCCCGGCGTGCGACTGGACTCCGGTGTGGAGGCCGGCTCGGTGATCGGCGGTCAGTTCGACTCGATGCTGGCCAAGCTGATCGTCACTGGCGCCACCCGCGCCGAGGCCATCGAACGGGCCCGCCGGGCGCTGGACGAGTTCCACGTGGAGGGCCTGGCCACCGTCATTCCGTTCCACCGCGCGATCGTCCGGGACCCGGCGTTCATCGGTGACGAGAATGGCTTCACCGTGCACACCCGCTGGATCGAGACGGAGTGGGACAACACCGTCGAGCCGTTCACCGGCGGCGGCGCAGTCGACGCGGAGGAAGAGCAGCCGCGTCAGACCGTCGTCGTCGAGGTGGGCGGCCGCCGGCTGGAGGTGTCGCTGCCCGGCGACCTCGCACTCGGCAACGGCGCCGCCGAACCCGGCGTCATCCGCAAGAAGCCCAAGCCGCGCAAGCGGGGCGGCCACACCGGCGCGGCCGCATCCGGTGACGCTGTCACCGCGCCGATGCAGGGCACCGTGGTCAAGGTCGCCGTCGAGGAGGGGCAGACCGTGACCGTGGGCGACCTGGTCGTGGTGCTGGAGGCCATGAAGATGGAGAACCCGGTCACCGCGCACAAGGACGGCGTCATCACCGGCCTGGCGGTGGAGGCGGGTGCGGCCATCACCCAGGGCACGGTGCTCGCCGAGATCAAGTAACTCACCGAGCATATGGTCGACAGCCCGGATATCAACGCCGGCGCGTGGTATCTGCGCGGTTGCGGTGAGGGCAGCTGGGATGTTTGCGAGCCGGTCAGCGGTGAGGTGCGGGCGACGATCGCGGTCACCGGCGATCCAGCGGCAGCGGCCGCGGCAGCGGAGGCGGTCGGCCGGTTCCTACTGCAGTTGGTCCCGCAACTGGGCGAGTGATTTCGCGAGCAACCGCGAGACGTGCATCTGCGAAATGCCGACCCGCTCGGCGATCTGGGTCTGGGTCAGTGACTCGAAAAAGCGCAGCAGCAGGACGGTGCGTTCGCGCTCGGGAAGGGCGGCGAGCAAGGGCCGCAACGCTTCCCGGTTCTCGATCTGATCGAGGCGGGGGTCGATGTCGCCGAGGGTGTCGACGATCCCGGGCGCATCCTCGTCGCCGCCTCCGCCGCTGTCGATGGACAGCGTGTTGTAGGAACTGCCCGCGACCAGGCCCTCCACCACCTCTTGGCGGTCCATGCCGAGTTCGGCGGCCAGTTCCGTGGCGGTCGGCGCGCGGCCCAGCTTCTGCGACAGCTCCGAGGTGGCCGCGCCGAGGCGCAGATGTAGTTCTTTGAGCCGGCGCGGCACTTTCACCGACCAGCTGTTGTCCCGGAAATGGCGGCGAACCTCGCCCATGATCGTCGGCACGGCGTAGGACACGAAGTCCGATCCGGTGTCGACGTCGTAGCGGATGACGGCGTTGACCAGCCCGACGCGGGCGACCTGCACCAGGTCGTCGCGCGCTTCGCCGCGGCCGTCGAACCGGCGGGCGATATGGTCCGCGAGCGGGAGGCACCTCTCGACGATGCGATCCCGGTAGCGGCGGAACTCCGCCGAATAGGGTTCCAGCTTGGCCAGTGTGCGGAACATGTCGGGAACGTCGGCATATTCGGATGGCGACCGCCGGGGCGGCGAACCCCCCGTACCCGCGTCGGCCGATCGTAGGGTCACTGCTGTGAGCCTGCCCGCCTCGTGGTCAGGGTGATACCGAAAACGAGGCCGTCGGGGCTGGGGCCGTGGCCGTCGTGGAAGGTCTGCACCTGATCGGTCAGCGAACTGAGCACATGCCAGCTGAAACTGCCCTCGGTGACCACGTCATAGGTGTCGGTGGTGGTTGACGCCTGCACCACCACGACGTCGTCGCGTGGGTCGACGACGACCACCAGCGTCGCGGCGGGGGTGGCTGACCGGATCAGCCGGGTACAGGCCTCGTCCACCGCCAGCCGAAGATCGGCGACCGAGTCGAAATCGAGGTCGGAGAAGGTTCCGACCGCACCGACCACGGTGCGCAATACCGCAAGGTTCGCCAGCTGTGCCGCCACCCTGACTTCGACCGCAGCGGGACCATGGTTTTCCCCGCCGCGCCGGCCATCGAAGTCCGTCATATGCACTCCCCGCTTCGTCGTCTGGGTGTCCGAATACCCTCTGCCGGGGCCCGGCTAAACATCGTGAGCCGGGGCCCGGCTAAACATCGTGAGCCGCGAAGGTTTGACGCCACCCGCACGACGGGTACAGGTGAAGCGGGGGGTGGCGAAATGCCGACCAGAAACCGAGACAATGCCCGGAATTTCCGGCCCAGCCGATCCTGCGCCTACGAGGGGTGGACCGTCGCGGAGTTGAAGCAACGGGCCAAACAACTTGGTATCGCAGGCTACTCCGGCCTGAACAAGGAAAGGCTGATTTCGCTGATCCGCAGCTACTGAGGAGCGCCTTGCAGTCCGCGGAAGAACGCCCGGACGTCGCCGGTGAACAACTCTGGTTGTTCGTAGGCGGCGAAGTGCCCGCCGCGCGGCATGTCGGTCCAGTGCGTGATGGTGTAGCGGTCCTCGCACCAGTTCCGCGGGGCCTTGATGATCTCCTTCGGGAAGGCCGCCACCCCGGTGGGCACTTCGACCTTTGCACCCCGAGGGGCCCGGCCCGTACAGCTGGTGGTCGTGGCGCGGCAAGGCGTTCGACAACGACGCCGGCTGGCGCATCGACTTTCACCTGGCCACCGCATCGCTGGCCGGGCGGGCGGTGTCGGCCCGGGTCGAGAAGGCCGCCGCCTACGAACTGCGGTGGTCCGACCACGCCCCGGTGACCGTCGAGTTCGGCGGCGTCTAACAGCCTTGCCGGTTGGGCTCGTCGAGCGCCTTAGGTGCGTCCTGGATGGCCTGGTGCAGCACCTCGAACACCTGCGGATCCCAGGTCAGGGCGGTCTTCCAATCGAGCTTGGCGGCGTTCGACACGTAGATGCTGTGGGTGTCGTCGAAGACATGGCAGCTTCGATGCGGCAGCACCGGGTCCCCGACGCTCTTGGCGAGCGCGCTTTCCTCGGCCACCAGCCCGTCGTTGGGCCACATCGCCGGGTTGGCCCCCGCCGGCCCGGTGAACTTCTTGCCGGCGATCAGCACCACCGGAATCTTGTCCAGCACCCCGGCCTGGAAGTCGTTCCAGCCGTTCTTGCCGGTCAGGTATTGCTTGTTCACCTCCCGGCCAGAGCCCGACATCAGTTCCAGCACGCGGGCTTTGAACGTCGTCATGGCGCCTTCGCATAGCTTGTCGCCCTGGCACTCACTGAGGGCGATGAGGTCGTTGGCGTAGTCGGACAGGTAGGACCCCTGCCACGGCGTGCCGACGGTGGTCAGTGAGCGGATCTTCACCTTGCTGTCGGTGGTGGCCAGCACCCGGATCGCCGCCCGCGAGTACAGTCCGCCCATCGAGTGGGCGACGAAATCGACCTCGGTGACGCCCTTTTCGTTGTACAGCCAGTTGACGAAGCGGGCCAGATGCTCGCCCGCGGTGTCGATGCTCCCGGTGGAGTTCACCGTCATGTTGTCGGGCAGGGTCAGCGGGCACACCCCGAACGCCCCGAAGCCCTGCTGGTCGGTCACCTGGCCGCGGCCGTTCATGGCCGGAGAGGTGTAGACCTTGTAGCCCTTGCCGATCAGGGATTCGCGGATCGCGGTGTCGGTGTTTCCGGCGGCCAGGCCGGTCGCGCAGGCCGCATCGTTTGTGGTGAACGGGCTGACGGCGTCGCCGCCGGACACCACCACGACAGCCGCTCCCGGCGGCCGCTTGTCCCCCGATCCGGGAGGGCTGGTGCAGCCGCTCAGCACCGTCGTCGCCGTCAGTGCCGCAACCGTCGCCGCCAGGAATTTCCACATGACAGGATTGTCCCATCATGAGCCAGCAATCCCGTGTGGTGTTGTCCGGTGTCCAGCCCACTGCAGACTCTCTGCACCTGGGCAACGCCCTTGGCGCGGTCGGGCAATGGCCCGCATTGCAGGACGACTACGAGGCCTATTTCTGCGTGGTCGATCTGCATGCGATCACCGTGCCGCAGGATCCGGAGGTCTTGCGGCGGCGCACCCTGGTGACCGCGGCGCAGTACCTGGCCCTGGGTGTCGACCCGGCCCGCTCCACGATCTTCGTGCAGAGCCACGTGCCCGCTCACACCGAATTGGCCTGGGTGCTGGGCTGTTTCACCGGATTCGGTCAGGCCTCGCGGATGACGCAGTTCAAGGACAAGTCCCTCAAACAGGGCGCTGACTCGGCGACCGTCGGGCTGTTCACGTATCCGGTGCTGCAGGCCGCCGACGTCCTGCTCTACGACACGAATCTGGTTCCGGTAGGTGAGGATCAGCGCCAGCATCTGGAACTGGCGCGCGATATCGCGCAGCGGTTCAACGCCCGATTCCCGGACACGTTCGTCGTGCCCGAGGTGATGATCGCGAAGGAGACCGCCAAGATCTACGATCTGGCCGAGCCGACGTCGAAGATGAGCAAATCGGCGGCCACCGACGCGGGCTTGATCACTCTGCTCGACGACCCGAAGCGCTCGGCGAAGAAGATCCGCTCGGCGGTGACCGACAGCGAACGGGAGATCCGCTTCGACCCGGAGCACAAGCCGGGCGTGTCGAACCTGCTGTCCATCCAGTCCGCCGTCACCGGGACACCCGTGGAGAGCCTCGTCGCCGGCTATGCGGGCCGCGGCTACGGCGATCTGAAGTCCGACACCGCCGACGCCGTCGTCGCCTACGTCACCCCGATTCAGCAGCGGGTCGACGAACTGCTCGCCGACCCGGCCGAGTTGCAGGCCGTCCTCGCCGCCGGCGCCCGGCGCGCCCGCGAGGTCTCGGCCGCCACCTTGGGCCGGGTCTACGAGCGGTTGGGATTCCTGCCAGCCATCGGCGATTAGAACCATGACGGACTTCGTCTGATGGATGTCGCGGCCCGGTTCGAACGGCTGCGGGTTCGCTTTCCCCGGCTGGATCATGCGGTGCGCGCCCAGCAGCGTTACGACAAAGCCAACGGCGACTTCTGTGCCGCCGCCGTCACCTACTACTCGATCTTCGCGCTGTTCCCGCTGCTGATGGTGGGCTGCGCCGTCGTCGGCTTCATGCTGGCCAGCCGGCCCGGACTGCTGGCCGAGATCGATAACCGGGTCAAGGCGGCCGTCACCGGGGACTTCGCCCAACAACTCATCAGCTTGATTGACGCGGCCATCGCGTCGCGCACCTCAGTCGGGTTGATCGGTCTGGGGACCGCACTGTGGGCCGGGCTGACCTGGATGAGTCACCTGCGTGGCGCTCTGAGCCAGATGTGGGACCCCGCGTCGGTCTCCACCCGCGATTTTCTGGCGGCCAAGATGTCGGATCTGTCGACGCTGGTGTCGACCTTTCTGGCCATCGTGGCGACCTTCGGGCTCACCTGGCTGGCCAGCGGGCCGCTCAGCGTGGCCGGCGCGATCCGCGGGGCCTCACTGGTGATGTCGATCCTGGTGGCATGGCTGCTGTTCACCTGGATGATCGCCCGCCTCCCACGGGAACCGGTGCCGATGCGCCGCGCCGCCGAAGCCGGTCTGCTGGCCGCGGTGATGTTCGAAGCGTTCAAGCAGCTGGGTTCGGTGTACCTGCGGGTGGTGATGCGCGGCCCGGCCGGCACCACGTTCGGCCCGGTGTTCGGCCTGATGGTGTTCGCTTACATCACTGCGCGGCTGGTCCTGTTCGCGACCGCCTGGGCGGCGACTCAGCCGGTGAGCAGCGATCGGCCGGCTGTGGCGAGCAGCGATCAGCAGGGTTCGGGCGTCACCGGGCCTGCACCCGCTGATTGAGCGAGCGCGCGGCCATGATGAGGCTGAACACGATGACGGTCCCCACCACCGCCACCCCGACCCGCACCGGCAGCGCGTCGCCGGTCAGCATCGGCGCGGCATTCGGCGGCGCCTCGGGTTTGGGCGGGGTCAATGACGGATCCGGCTCGATCAAGGTGCCGATCTTGGTGCCCGGCGCGGTCGCGAACCCGTAGTCGAGCAGATGCGCGGTCTGTTCCCAGGGCGCGATCGGCTCCCGGCTGCCGCGCAGCAGGACGCCGACCAGGCGACGGCCGTCGCGGTTGGCCGCGCCGACGAAGGTCTGCCGGGCGTCGTCGGTGAATCCGGTCTTGCCGCCCAACGCGCCTGGATAGTTCAGCAGCAGCTTGTTGTCGTTCTCCAACTCGTAGGCCGGATGGTCGGAGGCCTCACCGGGCTTGGCCGGGTGGCCGGGGAAGTTGTAGGTCCGGGTGGCGACGATGTCGGCGAACGTCGGGTTCTGGAACGCGTAGCGGTAAAAAAGCCCCATGTCGTAAGCCGAGGTGCTCATGCCGGGCCCGTCCAGGCCGGACGGCGTGGCCACCCGGGTGTCATGGGCGCCGAGTTTGCCGGCCAGGGTGTTGATCTTCTGGATGGCGACGTCCATGGCCTTTCCCGGGTCGCTTCGCTCCTGCCCTCCGGATGCCTTTCCCGGGTCGCTTCGCTCCTGCCCTCCGGCATCGCCAAGTGCGGCGGCAAGAGCGTGCGCGGCGTCGTTGCCGGAGTGCATCAACAGTCCATGCAGCAGGTCGTTGACGGTGTAGTGACCCCCCAGATCCACGCCCACCTTGGTGCCCTCGGCGTTGGCGTCGTCCTGGGTGCCCTCGATGACCCGGTTCAACGGCAGTTCGCTGATCGCCTGCATGGCCAGCAGCACCTTGATGATGCTGGCCGGCCGGTGCCGGCCGTGCGGATCGCGGGCGGCGATCACCTCGCCACTGTCGATATCGGCGACCAGCCAGGCCTCCGCCGACACGTCACCGGGAAGCGGGGGAGTGCCGGCGGCGACGAGGACGCCGCAACTGCCCAGGGCGTCGCCGCCGACCGGGGTGGCGGGGACGGCCAGTGGCTGCGGGGGGTCACCCGCCGTTGGCACCTCGGAGGAGTCGACGGCCGGCGGGGTGGACACCTTGTAGGGGCAGCTGTTGGGATCCGGCGCCGCCACGGGGTCGGCCCATGCGACGACCGGGGCGCCGACGAGGCACAGCGTCGCCGCCAGCGCAGCCGCCCGCGCCAGTAGTGAGGTCCGCATTCGTCGCAGGTTAGGGGATCGCCGACCCGATTCGACGGAGCCGCGCTGTGACTGGTGTGATTATTGGGACTTGGACCCGGGCTCAGGCCCGCACATTGGCCCAGGCGTCCCCGAGGGTTTGCAGCTGATCCCAGGCCCGGGTCAGAACGTGGCGCAGGACGCCTTCGATCTCGTCGAACACGGCCTGATCGCTGATCAGCGGCGGTGCGAGCTGGATCACCGAGTCGCCGCGGTCGTCGGCGCGGCAGTACAGCCCCGCCTCGAACAGTTCGACGGACAGGAAGCTGCGCAGCAGCCATTCGGACAGTTCGTCGTCGAGGACTTCCTTGGTCGCTTTGTCCTTGACCAGTTCGATGCCGTAGAAGAAGCCCTCGCCGCGGACGTCACCCACGATCGGGAGGTCCAGCAGGCGCTCCAGGGTGGCCCGGAACGCCGGGGCGGTGTTCTTGACGTGGTCGTTGAGGCCTTCGCGCTCGAAGATGTCGAGGTTGGCCAGCGCTACCGCGGCGGACACCGGATGGCCGCCGAAGGTGTAGCCGTGTGCGAAGGCGGTGGCGCCGTCGTTGAACGGCTCGAACAGCCGGTCGTGGGCGATCATCGCCCCGATCGGGGAGTACCCCGAGCTCATGCCCTTGGCGGTGGTGATGATGTCCGGGACGTAGCCGAAGTCGTTGCAGGCGAACATCGAACCGATGCGGCCGAAGGCGCAGATGGTCTCGTCGGACACCAGCAGCACGTCGTACTCATCGCAGATCTCGCGGACCCGCTCGAAATACCCCGGCGGGGGCGGGAAGCAGCCGCCGGCGTTCTGTACCGGCTCCAGGAACACCGCGGCGACCGAATCCGGGCCCTCGAACTCGATGGCCTCGGCGATGCGGTCGGCCGCCCACTGCCCGAATTCCTTGATATCGGTGTCGTGGCCCTTCGGGGCGCGGTACCAGTTGGTGTTGGGCACCCGGAATCCGCCCGGGGTGATCGGCTCGAACGGAATCTTGAACGTCGGCAGACCGGTGATGGCCAGCGCTCCCTGCGGGGTGCCGTGGTAGGCGATGGCGCGCGAAATCACTTTGAACTTGCCCGGTTTGCCCTTGAGCTTGAAGTACTGCTTGGCCAGCTTCCATGCGCTCTCGACGGCTTCGCCGCCGCCGGTGGTGAAGAACACCCGATTCAGGTCACCGGGGGCATAGCCGGCGATGCGGGAGGCCAGTTCGATCGCCGGCTCGGTCGCATACGACCACAGCGGAAAGAACTCCAGCGTCTGCGCCTGCTTGGCGGCGGCCTCGGCCAGTTCTTTGCGGCCGTGGCCCACCTGGCAGGTGAACAGTCCGGACAGGCCGTCGATGTAGCGCTTGCCGGTGTTGTCCCAGATGTGCACGCCCTCGCCGCGGGTCATGATCGGCGGGGTGATGCCTTCGCCGTGGAGGGCGAAGTGGCCCCACAAATGCCGGTCGGCCTTCTGGGAAAGCCAGGCGGCACGGTCTGCGGAGAGAGTCATCGAGTACCCCAATTATATTGTTGTTTAACGAGTTTCAAATAGACGAGCGTCTCGGTGGAGGTCACTCCGGGCACCGATCGGATCTCGGTGTTGAGCAGGTCGAGCAGCTCCGCGTCGTCGGCGCACACCACCTCGACGATGGCGTCGTAGTTGCCGGCGGTGAGCACCACGTAGTCCACCGAGTCGAGTTCAGCGAGACGCTCGGCCACCTTGGTCGCGTCACCCTGGCAGCGGATGCCCACCATGGCCTGGCGCGAGAATCCCAGCTGCATCGGGTCGGTGACCGCGACGATCTGCATCACCCCGGAGTCGATCAGCCGTTGCACGCGCTGGCGCACCGCGGCCTCCGAAAGACCCACCGCCTTGCCGATGCCCGCGTACGAGCGCCGGCCGTCATGCTGAAGCTTTTCGATGATCGCCTTCGACATCTCGTCGAGGTGGGTCGGAAGCGGTCCAGCAGTGCGCGCCACGAAGCGCCCGTTGGGCACTCTTGAGTCGCGCATCCCATGATTGTGCACGGATTCCGTTGTTTTGGGCAATTTTCGCGACGAAATACGTAGGATTTGGTCGTGATTCCCAGTAGTTGGATCGACGGCGCCCCGGTGACCACCGACGGCACCGCGCATCAGGTCATCAATCCTGCCACCGGAGCAGTGGTCGCCGAACTCGCTTTGGCCACCGCCGCCGACGTCGACATCGCGGTGGCGTCCGCACGCGCGGCGTTACCCGGATGGTCGACGGCCACGCCCTCCGAACGGTCGGCGGTGCTGTTCAAGCTCGCCGAACTGGTACAGGAACACGCCGGGCAGATCGTCGCCGAAGAGGTAAGCCAGACCGGAAAGCCGGTCCGGCTGGCGACCGAATTCGACGTGCCGGGCAGCATCGACAACATCGCGTTCTTCGCCGGCGCAGCCCGCCATCTGGAGGGCAAGGCCACCGCCGAGTACTCCGCCGACCACACCTCGTCGATCAGGCGCGAGGCAGTGGGTGTGGTGGCCACCATCACCCCGTGGAACTATCCGCTGCAGATGGCGGTGTGGAAGGTGATCCCCGCGCTGGCCGCCGGTTGCTCGGTGGTGATCAAGCCGGCCGAGATCACTCCGCTGACCACTTTGACCCTGGCCCGGCTGGCGACTGAGGCCGGTCTGCCCGACGGAGTGCTCAACGTCGTCACCGGGGCCGGCGCCGACGCCGGCCAGCGGTTGGCCGCGCACCCGGGCGTCGACGTGGTGACCTTCACCGGGTCGACGGCCGTGGGCCGGAAAGTCATGGCGGCGGCCGCTCTTCAGGGCCACCGCACTCAGCTTGAGTTGGGCGGCAAGGCGCCGTTTGTGGTCTTCGACGACGCCGACCTCGACGCGGCCGTGCACGGCGCGGTGGCCGGTGCCCTGATCAACTCCGGGCAGGACTGCACCGCCGCCACCCGGGCCATCGTGGCCGCCAACCTGTACGACGACTTCGTCGCCGGGGTTGCTGAGCTGATGGGCAAGGTCGTCGTCGGCGACCCGCAGGATCCCGACACCGACCTCGGCCCGCTGATCACCGCCGCCCACCGCGCCAAAGTGGCCGCCATGGTGGACCGCGCTCCCGGCCAGGGTGGCCGCGTCGTCACCGGTGGCAAGGCCCCCGACCTGCCGGGTTCGTTCTATCTGCCGACCCTGATCGCCGACGTGGGGGAGGACTCCGAGGTCTACCGCGACGAGATCTTCGGCCCGGTGCTCACCGTGCGCCGCCACGACGGCGACGACGACGCCCTGCGCCAGGCCAACGACACCGACTACGGTCTGGCCGCGTCAGCGTGGACCCGCGACGTCTACCGGGCCCAGCGCGCCTCGCGGGAGATCAAGGCCGGCTGCGTGTGGATCAACGACCACATCCCGATCATCAGCGAGATGCCGCACGGCGGCGTCGGGGCGTCCGGTTTCGGCAAGGACATGAGCGACTACTCCTTCGAGGAGTACCTCACCATCAAGCACGTAATGAGCGACATCATCGGTGCCGTCGAAAAGCCCTGGCACCGAACGATTTTCAGCCTGCGCTAAGCCGGCTGACGACCGAGCGACGCTCGGCGTCCCCGGGGCTAGCCGCTCTTGGTGAACTCCTCGCCGGTCTCCGGGTTGATCGCCGTCTCGCCCGGGGGCAGGTTCGACAGATCCGGGGCGATGACCGTCGGCACGTCGCCGGAGTCGGGCAGGCCGAACATCGGCTCCACGCCCTGGGCCGGCAACAGAACCAGATCGCTGCTGGACCGGCGCGGCAGGGTAAGCCCGTGGAAGTAGGCCGGTGCGGTGATCCACTGGATCACCATCAGCACCAGGCCCAGCGCAAGTGCGCCGATGCCCACCACCGCCACGGCCCCGTAGCCGAAGATCGTCACGTTGTTGCCGTCGTCGTCGGTGAGCCAGTCCGGCTGGGCGTACTGAATCAAGCCGTAGATGAACACCGCGCTCAGAATGAGGGCGCCGAGCAGGGGCACCACGCCCCGCATCATCAGATCGCGGCCCGACTTGGTCAGGTCCTTGCGGTAGAACCAGACGCAGGCGAACCCGGTCAGGCCGTAGTAGAACGCGATCATCAAGCCCACCGAACCGATCAGCGCCGTCAGCAGATTGGGGCTGACCAACGTGAACAGCAGATAGAACAGGATCGACACCGCACCCATCGTGATGGTGGCGACCGTGGGCGTCAGGTACTGCCGGTGGATCTTGGCGAACGAGGTCGGCAGCGCCTTGTAGACGCCCATCGACAGCGTGGTGCGTGCGGTGGGCAGGATCGTGGTCTGGGTCGAGGCCGAGGCGGACGTGAGGATCGACGCGGCGAGGAGCATCAGCCCGATCTTGCCCAGGAAACTGTCGCCGAACAGGTCGTGTCCGACGGCGGCGAAGACGTCATTGGCATTGTCCTGGTTGCCCAGTCCGACACCCTGGTCGCCGACACCGGCGAATGCGATGGTTGCCACCGACACCAGCGCGTAGGTGGCCAGCAGCAGGAACGTGGAGATGACCGCCGCCCGGCCCGGAGTGGTGCCCGGGTCGTCGGACTCCTCGTTGCAGGCCACCGCGGTGTCCCAGCCCCAGTAGATGAACAGCGCGGTCAGCAGCGCCGGTGCGATCACGGTGGTGAGGTCCAGTCCGGCCGGCCAGAACCAGTCCAGCGACGGCTTGAGGGAGTAGGTCTCGGCCTGCCCGGTGTAGACCTTGTACAGCGCGACGGCGGCGAACGCGATCAGCACGACGAGTTCGATGCCGAGCAGCCCGTACTGGATCCGGGCCGAGACCTCGATACCGCGGTAGCAGATGTAGGTCATCACGATGATCCAGACGACGCCGGCCACGGTCGACCACGTTGTGCTGTCGGCGAGATCAGAGGCGCCGAAGAGGGTGAACGAGTAGGAGCCCGCGATCTGGGCCAGGTTGGCCATGACGATGACGTCGGCGGCGATGATGCCCCAGCCGCCCATCCAGCCCACCAACGGCCCGAACGCCCGAGACGCCCAGGTGAAGGTGGTGCCGCAGTCCGGCTCGGCCTTGTTGAGTTCCTGGTAGGCGACCGCGATCATGTACATCGGGATGAAAGCCAGCAGGATGATTGCCGGGGCCTTCACGCCGGCCAGCAGTGCGCCGCCGCTGGCGACGATCAGCCCGAGGCTGGCTGCCAGGGAGTAGGCCGGCGCGGTCGACGCCATCCCGACGACGATGCTGGACACCAAGCCCAGCGCCCCGCCCTTGAGGCCTTTGCTGTCCACGGCGCCGGAGGACGCCGGTCCTACCGGCTCAACGGTCAGCTCACCTTTACTCACGGGCCACTCCTTGAGGTCGGAAGAACCCACTGAGAGTACGACCCGAACCTGGAGTTTGCGCGGCTAGGTCAGTTGAACGGTGAGGTCAGTTGAACATCAGTGCGCGTTTGACCTCCTGGATTGCTTTGGTCACCTCGATCCCGCGCGGGCAGGCGTCAGTGCAGTTGAACGTGGTGCGGCAGCGCCACACGCCGTCGACATCGTTGAGGATCTCGAGGCGTTCGGCCGCGCCCTCGTCACGGCTGTCGAAGATGAAGCGGTGGGCGTTGACGATCGCCGCCGGCCCGAAATAACTGCCCTCGTTCCAGAACACCGGGCAACTCGTCGTGCAGCACGCGCAGAGGATGCACTTGGTGGTGTCGTCGAAGCGGGCCCGGTCGGTCTGGCTCTGGATGCGCTCTTTGGTCGGCGGGTTTCCGCTGGTGATGAGGTACGGCTTGACCGCGCGGTAGGCGTCGAAGAACGGCTCCATGTCGACCACGAGGTCTTTCTCGACCGGCAACCCGCGGATCGGCTCGATAGTGACGGTGAGTTGCTTGTCAGCATTCTTCGGTAGCAGGTCGCGCATGAGCACCTTGCATGCCAGCCGGTTGACTCCGTTGATCCGCATGGCGTCCGACCCGCACACACCGTGGGCGCAGGATCGCCGGAAGGTGAGCGTCCCGTCGAGGTAGCTCTTCGCGTACATGAGGAGATTCAGCATCCGGTCGCTGGGCAGGCACGGCACCCGGAAGCTCTGCCAGCCGCCGGTGTCGGTGAACCGGTCGGGGTTCTCCGGGTCGAACCGCGCGATCTTCAAGGTGACCATCACCGCCCCCGCGGGGACGGGTGGAAGGGCCGGGTTGGCAGGGGACGGTGCGATCGTCATATCAGTACTTCCGCTCCATCGGCTCGTAACGGGTCTGCACCACCGGCTTGTAGTCCAGGCGGATGTCGCTCAGCAGATCCTTGCCCTCTTTGTAGGCCATGGTGTGGCGCATGTAGTTCGTGTCATCACGGTTGGGGTAGTCCTCCCGGGCGTGGCCGCCGCGGGACTCCTTGCGGTTGAGGGCGCCGACCACCGTCACCTCGGCAAGTTCCAGCAGGAATCCCAGTTCGATGGCTTCCAGCAGATCGCTGTTGTAGCGCTTGCCCTTGTCGTGCACCGTAATTCGCGCGTAGCGCTCCTTGAGGCTGTGGATGTCGGACAGCGCCTGCTTGAGGGTCTCCTCGGTGCGGAAGACCGCGGCGTTGTTGTCCATCGACTGCTGCAATTCGCTCCGGATGTCTGCCACCCGTTCGTCGCCGTGTTCGCTCAAGATGCTGGCCACCCAGTCGGTCACCATGTCTGCCGGGTTGGGGGGCAGTTCCACGTGGGGGTTTCCGGCGGCGTAGTAGGCGGCCGCGAGACCGGCGCGCCGGCCGAACACGTTGATGTCGAGCAGGGAGTTGGTTCCCAGCCGGTTGGCGCCGTGCACCGACACGCAGGCGCACTCGCCGGCGGCATACAGCCCCGGCACCACAGTGGTGTTGCTGCGCAACACCTCTCCGATCAGCGTCGTCGGGATACCCCCCATGAGGTAGTGGCAGGTGGGGTACACCGGAACCAGCTCGGTGACCGGATCGACACCCAGATACGTTCGTGAGAACTCGGTGATGTCAGGGAGTTTCGCCTCCAGCACGTCCGCGCCGAGATGGCGGACGTCGATGTAGACGTAGTCCTTGTGCGGTCCGGCGCCACGGCCTTCCAGCACCTCCAGCACCATCGAGCGGGCCACGATGTCCCGTGGCGCGAGGTCGACGATCGTCGGCGCGTAACGCTCCATGAACCGTTCGCCCTCGCCGTTGAGCAGTCGCCCGCCCTCGCCCCGCACCGCCTCGGAGATCAGGATGCCCAGGCCCGCCAGACCGGTGGGGTGGAACTGGTGGAACTCCATGTCCTCCAAGGGAAGTCCCTTGCGGAAGACGATGCCCAGCCCGTCACCGGTCAGGGTGTGGGCGTTGGAGGTGGTCTTGAACATCCGTCCGGAGCCCCCGGTGGCCAGGACGACGGCCTTGGCGTGGAATACATGGATCTCGCCGGTGGCCAGTTCGTAGGCGACCACCCCGGTGGCCACCGGGCCCCGGGTCGTCTCGGTGAGCACCAGATCCAGTGCGTAGAACTCGTTGAAGAACTTCACATCGTGCTTGACGCAGTTCTGATACAGCGTCTGCAGGATCATGTGGCCGGTGCGGTCCGCGGCGTAGCAGGCCCGGCGGACCGGCGCCTTGCCGTGATCGCGGGTGTGCCCGCCGAACCGGCGCTGGTCGATGCGGCCCTCGGGGGTGCGGTTGAACGGCATCCCCATCTTCTCCAGGTCCAGCACCGCGTCGATGGCTTCCCGGCACATGATCTCGACGGCGTCCTGATCGGCGAGGTAGTCGCCGCCCTTGACGGTGTCGAAGGTGTGCCACTCCCAGTTGTCCTCTTCGACGTTTGCCAGGGCGGCGCACATCCCGCCCTGCGCTGCGCCGGTGTGGCTGCGAGTGGGATAGAGCTTGGTCAGCACCGCAGTACGCACCCGCGGGCCGGCCTCCACCGCGGCGCGCATGCCGGCGCCGCCGGCGCCGACGATGATGACGTCGTACTTGTGCTCGTGAATCATTCGGGAATTCCCCTCGGGGTCACGTGATGTTGGGGTCGAAGGTCAGCAGCGTGTAGGTGCCGACCACCAGCACCAGCAGCATCGACACGGCCAGCAGTGCGTTGAGCCAGAACTTCGTCGATTCCTTGCGGCTGTAATCGGCGATGATGGTCCGTATCCCGTTGCCGCCGTGCAGTTGGGCCAGCCACAGCATCACCAGATCCCAGATCTGCCAGAACGGCGAGGCCCAGCGTTGGGCGACGTAGTTGAAGTCGATGCGGTAGACGCCGCCCTGCCACATCAGCCCGATGAACAGATGGCCGACCACCAGGAACAGCAGCACCACGCCGGAGAACCGCATGAACAGCCAGGCGTACTTCTCGAAATTGGGCATGCCGCCGCGCTTGCGCGGCGATCGCGGGTTGTCCAGGCTGGCGGGACGGTCGTGGTCCTTCTCCCGGACCGGGGCGACCGGGCGGGTCACAGGAACCGCTCCGCCATGTGCATCCCGATCACGACAGTGGAGGGGACCATCACCAAAAGCCAGATCCCGGCCACGGCCCACAGCATCTGGCGCTGGTAGCGCGGCCCCTTCCACCAGAAGTCGACCAGGATCACCCGCAGTCCATTGAGCCCGTGGTAGAGCACGCAGGCCACCAGGCCCAGTTCCATCAGACCGATGATCGGAGTTTTGTAGGTGTCGACGACCTGGTTGTAGGCCTCCGGGCTGACTCGCACCAGGGCGGTATCGAGCACGTGCACAAAGAGGAAAAAGAAGACGGTCGCGCCGGTGATCCGGTGCAGCACCCACGACCACATGCCTGGGTCGCCGCGGTAGAGGGTCCGTCGCTTCGTCCTGCTCAGCGTGCTGCTCATCAGCGCCTCCAACGCGTCGGATTCACGAAGAATCTAACCCCCTTTGGTCTGGGAAAAGGGTGACGTTGAGATTACGGCTTGGGTTTGCGCGGCGGCCTCGATCCGGACGAGGTGTGACTGCAATTGCACCGGTGAACGGTAAGACCATGCATGACAAGCGGATACGAGCGCCTGAGCAATCACCACGGGGTTATCCGCCCCGGTCGGAAAGGCTTGCGATGTGCAGAAAATCTCACTGTCGCGGGAGCACAATGGCTACTGATGACCACGCCGCTCACTCTTGAGATGATCAGGCACGCACCCAAGGCGCTACTGCACGACCACCTCGACGGCGGACTGCGGCCGTCGACGGTCATCGACATCGCCGGCCAGGTCGGCTACGACGGCCTGCCCAGCACCGACGAACCCGAACTGGCGGCGTGGTTCCGCACCGCCGCGCACAGTGGGTCGCTGGTGCGCTACCTCGAACCGTTCGCGCACACCGTCGCCGTGATGCAGACCCCCGACGCGCTGCATCGGGTGGCCCTGGAGTGTGTGGTGGATCTCGCCGCGGACAACGTGGTCTACGCCGAGGTCCGATTCGCACCGGAACTGCACATCAACGGCGGGCTGTCGCTCGACGACGTGATGGAGGCGGTGCTGGCCGGATTCGTCGAGGGGGAGAAGGCGGCGGCAGCGGTGGGACGGACCATCGTGGTGCGGTGTCTGGTGACTGCGATGCGGCATGCCGCGCGTTCCCGGGATATCGCCGAACTGGCGATCCGCTTCCGCGACCAGGGTGTGGTGGGGTTCGACATCGCCGGCGCCGAGGCCGGTTACCCGCCGTCACGGCATCTGGACGCCTTTGAGTACATGCGATCGAACAACGCGCGCTTCACCATTCACGCCGGCGAGGCGTTCGGCTTGCCGTCCATCCACGAGGCGCTGGCGTTCTGCGGCGCCGATCGACTCGGCCACGGCGTGCGCATCGCCGACGACATCGAGGTGGCACCCGACGGATCCGCGGTTCTGGGCCGGCTGGCAGCGTTGGTTCGCGACAAGCGAATTCCGCTGGAGATGTGCCCGAGTTCGAACGTGCAGACCGGAGCGGTGCCCAGTATCGACAAGCACCCGTTCGATCTCTTGGCGCGACTGCGTTTCCGGGTCACCGTCAATACCGACAACCGGTTGATGAGCGACACCACCATGAGCCTGGAGATGTCGCGCCTGGTCGACGCCTTCGGCTACGGCTGGAGCGATCTGGAGCGGTTCACCATCAATGCGATGAAGTCGGCGTTCATTCACTTCGACGAGCGGCTGGAAATCATCGACGAGGTGATCAAGCCGCGTTACGCCGTGCTCGTCGGCTAGCCTCCCGCCGCATGGCGGCGGCTGTTACCGGACCGATCGCCTGTTAATTGCCCTGTAGCTTTGCCGAAAATAAGGTAATCCTTTGCTGAGTCAGGCAGGAATCAAGGTTTGCTGGCATTGTTAGGTGGCGATCAGTGGTTGTTCGAGCGGGACGGGAGGTGACCAG
This sequence comes from uncultured Actinomycetes bacterium, assembly GCA_903877095.1. Lineage (GTDB taxonomy): Bacteria > Actinomycetota > Actinomycetes > Mycobacteriales > Mycobacteriaceae > Mycobacterium. The sequence goes on from CAIRCP010000051.1 coordinate 35,004, forward strand.
TATGGGAACACGTCAAGACGCTGCTGACGAGCTGGACACCCGCTTGAAGGACTTTGCCGCCACCCTCGTCTCCCGTGGCCTGCGGCCGAGGCGGGTTCCCTACGGTCGGGAACGGACGGCGGGACTGATCAGGCACCGCTCGCCCCGGGGATTCGTCCTCTATGCGGTCGGGCCGCGCGTGGTGATGCTCCTGCCCGACGGCCGACTGTGGCAGTACCACGAACGGCGAAACGCCGAAGGTATCTTCTTCGATGCCCGGACCGATTACGCCCGCGCCGAGCACGGCTCTCTTCCGCTGAGCGGTGGCCGGTTCAGCTACCTGGGCGCCGTCATCGGCAAAATCCACTTCGGATACCGGGAGGACGCGGTGCTCGCGGACACCCCGGCCGGTTTCGAACTCGGCGCGATCATCGGGCGCGACGCAGATTCGCCGACCTATTTGCAGGTCGACGAGGCCTTCGCCGCCATCATGGACGGCCTCTGAGCGACGCTATTCGCGCCGCAGCCGGGACTCGACGAACCTCTCCAACTCTTCCCACTCAGCCACGGCCCTGGAATACGGGCCGTTGGGCCGGTTGGTCGACTCGGGGTCGAGGGTGTGGTTCACCAGGCGGCCGAGTGCGGTGTCCTCGCTGAGCAGACGGTCGACGGTGTCGTCTTCGGAGTAGTCGCCGACATCGCGCACGAACTCGATGGCCAGGTTCAGTTGGTCGCGGTCGATGGCCTCCGGGCCGTCGGTGATGTCGTCGGCCAGCCCGCTGAGGACGTAGACGTTGTCGTCGGTCACGTCCACCCGTAGCGAGCCGTCGGTGGCGGCGGTGCGGATGTCGTCGTAGGTGCTCAGGTTGGCCAGGTCGTGATCGTGCTCGTCGGCCAGGTAGCGGGCCAGGGTCCGCTCGGACGGGAACACGCTGATGCGGCCGTTGCGGCCGAGGAAGATCGGCTTCTCGTCGTAGTAGCAGCGCAGCGTGTACAGCGTTCCGCCGCTGGTCATCACCCGGACCGGGTCGATGCCGACGTGCTCCCAGAACCGCGCGTCACCGCCGAGCACCAGCGTGTCGGCCGCGCTGCGGCCGCCCACCACGGCCTCCGGCACGTCGCTGTCGGCCTCGGTGTCGGCGCCCGCCAGTGCCATCAGCGGCGCCTCGTCCTCGATGACCTCTTCGTAGGGTTCGTCCAGTTCGGCGGCGGCCTGCGCGGCGAGGCCCGCGTCCACCTCCGGGGTCCGGATGATCTCGTCGATCGCCGACACCACCCCGTCCCAGCCGCGGGCGACGATCTCGCCGATCCCCTCCCAGCGCTTGCGGCCGGCCCGGCCGGTGAACTGCTCCACCCCGCCGGTGACCAGTCCGAGGGTCGGGTTGCCGTTGAAGAAACGGGTGACCGCCGGCAACTCGCACACCGAGCCGATCGAGGAGACGACGGCCAACGTGTTGGCCAGCGAGTTCACCGACTCCGCCGTGGGCTTGTCGGCCAGCAGCTCCGCGACGCCGATCAGGTCGGCCTGGCGGTCCGGGCCGGGTTGCAGCTTGTGGGCGTTGGCCTGGGCCAGCCGATCCCAGCCCGGATGGTCGGTGAGGTCGTTGTCGGTGTCGGTGCGGACGAACGCCGTCAGGTCGGCGACCGACTCCAAGGCGTAGAGATCCTCGTCCTTGCCGAGGAATCCCTCCCACTCGTCTCCGGCGTCGCGCCACCGGGGCGCCCACAGGGTGTAGAGGTCACCAGCGGTGACGCCCAGGCGGATCGGTACAAGCTCTGCGGACATGGCGGACAGCCTAACGACTTACAGTCTGTGCCTATGGACGTGACTGTCATCGACCATCCGCTGGCGGCCGCCCGGCTCACCACACTGCGCAACGAGAACACCGACAATGCGGCGTTTCGGGCTGCGCTGCGGGACCTCACCCACATGCTGGTGTACGAGGCAACCCGGGCTGCGCGCAGCGAGCAGATCGTCGTGCGGACCCCGCTGGCCGACACCCTCGGCAGCCGGCTCGCCACGCCGCCGCTGCTGGTGCCGGTGCTGCGGGCGGGTCTGGGCATGGTCGATCAGGCGCACGCGCTCATCCCGGAGGCGCGGGTGGGTTTCGTCGGCGTGGCGCGCGACGAGACGACCCATCAGCCGGTTCCTTACCTGGAATCGCTGCCGGCCGACCTGCGGTCCCAGCCGGTGATGGTGCTCGACCCGATGCTGGCCACCGGCGGGTCGATGGTGTTCACCCTCGAACTGCTGCAGGATCGCGGCGCGATCGACATCACCGTGATCTGTGTGGTCTGTGCGCCGGAAGGCATTGCGGCGCTGGAGAAAGCGGCACCGCAGGCGCGTCTGTTCACCGCGACGATCGACGATGGGCTCAACGACGTCGCCTACATCGTCCCAGGGCTGGGCGATGCGGGGGACCGGCAGTTCGGGCCGCGTTAAAGGCTCTCGATGACGGCGGCCAGCAGATCGCCGACGTCGCGGGCCGAGTCGCGTCCGGCGGCCAGCACCTCGTCATGGCTCAGGGGTGCACCGGTCATCCCGGCAGCGAGATTGGTCACCAGCGACACCCCGAGCACTTCGGCGCCGGCCGCCCGCGCGGCGATGGTTTCGTGGACCGTCGACATGCCGACCAGGTCGGCCCCCAGGGTGCGCAGCATCCGGATCTCGGCCGGAGTCTCGTAGTGCGGCCCGGGCACGGCGGCGTAGACGCCGTCGGCCAGTCCCGGATCGACGCGGCGGGCCACCTCGCGCAGCCGGGGCGAGTAGGCGTCGACCAGGTCGACGAACTGTGCCCCGACCAGCGGTGAACGGGCCGTCAGGTTGAGGTGGTCGCTGATCAGCACCGGCTGGCCCACCCGGTAGTCCGACCGCAGCCCGCCGGCCGCGTTGGTCAGGATGACGACGTCGGCGCCGGCTGCGCAGGCGGTGCGCACCGGATGCACCACATGGTTCAGGTCGTGGCCCTCGTAGGCGTGGATCCGGCCGAGGAAAACCAGGACGCGCTTGCCGGCGATCACGACCGACAGCGCCTGTCCGTGATGACCGTCGGCGCTGGGCGGCAGGAAGCCGGGCAATTCGGCCATCGGGACCTCGGCCGCCGGCATTCCCAGGGCGGCGGCAGCCGGAGCCCAGCCCGACCCGAGGACGACGGCCACGTCGTGGTGCTCGACGCCGCTGAACTCGGCCACTGCGGCTGCCGCTTGAACGGCGTCTGGACTCACGGCACAGACCCTATCGGCGATGCAATACTGGCCCGATGCCCTTGGCCGACATCGCAGAGTCGTGGCTGGCTGCGCACTATGACGACCTGGTCGCGTGGCGCCGTCACATCCACCGCCACCCCGAGTTGGGACGCCAGGAGTTCGCCACCACCCAGTACGTCGCCGACCGGCTCGTCGATGCGGGGCTCAATCCGAAGGCCCTCCCCGGAGGCACCGGACTGATCTGTGATTTCGGCCCAGAACACGCGCCGCGGATCGCGCTGCGCGCCGACATGGACGCACTGCCCATGGCCGAGCGCACCGGTGCGGCCTACACCTCGACGGTGCCGGGGGTCGCGCACGCCTGCGGGCACGACGCGCACACCGCGATCCTGCTCGGCGCGGCGACCGCGCTGTCGTCGGCCCCGGAACTGCCGATGGGTGTGCGGTTGATCTTCCAGCCGGCCGAGGAACTGATGCCCGGCGGCGCGCTCGACTCCATCGCCGCGGGCGCGCTGAACGGGGTGTCGCGGATCTTCGCGCTGCACTGCGATCCGCGGCTGTCGGTGGGCCGGGTGGCCATCACCGCGGGGCCGATCACCTCAGCCGCGGACTCCCTGGAGATCACGCTGCACTCCCCGGGCGGGCACACCTCCCGTCCGCATCTCACCGCCGATCTGGTGTACGGGATGGGCACGGTCATCACCGGTCTGCCCGGGGTGCTGTCCCGCCGTGTCGACCCCCGCAACGCCACCGTGATGGTGTGGGGTGCGGCGAATGCCGGCGTCGCGGCCAACGCCATTCCTCAGATCGGGACCCTTGCCGGCACCGTGCGGACGGCCAGCCGGGAGACTTGGCTGGAGCTGGAAAGCCTTGTGGGCGAGATCGTTTCGGGCCTGTTGGCACCGCTTGGCATCGAGCATTCGCTGCAGTACCGGCGAGGGGTGCCGCCCGTGGTCAACGAGGAGCGCAGCACCCAGATCATGACGCACGCCATCGAGGCGATCGGGCCCGAAGCGCTGGCCGACACCCAGCAGTCCGGCGGCGGGGAGGACTTCTCCTGGTACCTCGAGGATGTGCCCGGGGCGATGGCCCGGCTTGGGGTGTGGGGCGGCGACGGTCCGCAACTCGACCTGCATCAGCCGAACTTCGACCTCGACGAGCGTGCGCTGGCCGTCGGGGTGCGGGTGCTCGTCAATATCGTGGAGCGGTCCGCGGAGTTCGAGTAGAGGCTTTATTCGGCGGGGCTCACGTCTTATTCGGCAGGGCTCAGGCTTTATTCGGCAGGGCCGGGCCCGACGTTGCGGGCCGGCCTGGTGCGGATGTCGTGCACGTACGCGGCCGGCGCCCCGGCCACCTCTGCCGCGTCGGACATCACCCCCAGGTAGCGCGCCGACGGCAGACCGCCTTCCCACGCGTCGACGACATAGAGCCACGCCAGTACGGGATCGGTGGTGGTGTCGGAGGTTTCGCGGTCGATACGGCACCGGATCTTCTTGTGCAGGGACAACTCGGTGCCCTCCCAGCGATCCATGTTCAGTTCGTCAGACGCGGTGACGTCGTAGAGCACGACGAACACGCTGGAGGCGACGTCCTCGACCAGCGTCGCCAGCGCGCCTTCCCAGCCGATGTCCTCACCGGCGAACGTCAGCCGCCAGCCGTGCAGCCAGCCGGTACCGGCCATCGGGGAGTGCGGCGCCCGCTCCAGCATCTGCTCGGGGTCCATGTTGGACCCGTAGGCGGCGTAGAGAGGCACGAAGGAAGCGTAGGCGTTAACCGGCGGGCAGGAGCGAAGCGACCCGGGAAAGGCTAGTTTGTGTGCGTGGCTCCCCCGACCCCCAAGCGGATCGTCATCATCGGCGGCGGGCCGGCGGGGTACGAGGCGGCGCTGGTAGCCGCCGCCCGCGGTGCCGAGGTCACCGTGGCCGACTCCGACGGCATCGGCGGGGCCTGCGTGCTCTTCGACTGCGTCCCGTCCAAGACCTTCATCGCCTCCACCGGTGTGCGGACCGAACTGCGCCGGGCCCACGGGCTGGGATTCGACATCGGCATTGAGGACGCGAAGATCTCACTGCCCCAGATCAACAACCGCGTCAAAACGCTGGCCCGGTCGCAGTCGGCCGACATCGGCGCCCAGTTGCTGCGCGAGAAGGTCAGCATCGTGGGCGGGCGCGCCGAACTGATCGATGATGTGCCGGGCATGGCCCATCACCGGGTCCGGGTGAACACTCCGGACGGCAGGTCGGGCGTGCTCAAGGCCGACGTGGTGCTGATCGCCACCGGTGCCACCCCGCGGGTGCTGCCCGGCGCGGTTCCCGACGGCGAGCGAATCCTCAACTGGCGCCAGCTCTATGACCTGCCCGACCTGCCCGAGCACCTGGTCATCGTCGGCTCCGGGGTGACCGGCGCGGAATTCTGCAACGCCTACACCGAGTTGGGCGTCACCGTGACCGTGGTGGCCAGCCGCGACCAGATCCTGCCGCACGAGGACAGCGACGCCGCCGCGGTTCTGGAGGAGGTGTTCGCCGAACGAGGCGTCACGCTGGTGAAGAACGCGCGTGCAGAGTCGGTGGTGCGCACCGGGTCCGGGATCCGGGTGACGATGACCGACGGCCGGACCGTCGACGGCAGCCACGCCCTGATGACCGTCGGTTCTGTGCCCAACACCGCCGGCCTCGGCCTGCAGCGCGTCGGCATCGAACTCGACCGGGGCGGCTACATCCCGGTGGACCGGGTCTCGCGAACCAGCGCCGCCGGGGTCTACGCCGCCGGAGACTGCACCGGCCTGATGCCGCTGGCCTCGGTGGCTGCCATGCAGGGCCGGATCGCGATGTATCACGCACTGGGCGAAGGGGTGTCGCCGATCCGGCTGCGCACGGTGGCGTCGGCCACGTTCACCCGTCCGGAGATCGCCGCTGTCGGTGTGCCGCAGACGGCCATCGACAGCGGTGCCGTCCCGGCCCGCACCCTGATCCTGCCGCTGACCACCAACGCGCGGGCGAAGATGTCGCTGCTGCGCCGCGGCTTCGTCAAGATCTTCTGCCGGCCGGCCACCGGCGTGGTGATTGGGGGCGTGGTGGTGGCGCCGATCGCCTCCGAGCTGATCCTGCCGATCGCGCTGGCCGTGCAGAACCGCATTTCGGTCACCGATCTTGCTCAGACGCTTTCCGTGTATCCCTCGCTGTCAGGGTCTATCGTCGAAGCCGCCCGACGCCTGATGGCGCACGACGATCTCGACTAGCCTGCGGATACCCGCAGTAACCCCACAGGAGTGACAGTGAGCGACCCGATCCTTCGGCCGGGCACCGGTCAGACCTTCCTCGGACCCGCCCAGCGCGCCGAAGCCTGGGATCGGCTGGGCAACGAGCAGTTCGACGTCGTCGTGATCGGCGGTGGGGTGGTGGGTGCCGGCGCGGCACTCGACGCCGCCACCCGCGGACTGAGCGTCGCCCTCGTGGAGGCCCGGGACTTTGCCTCCGGCACGTCGAGCCGAAGCTCCAAGATGTTTCACGGCGGTCTGCGCTACCTCGAGCAGCTGGAGTTCGGCCTGGTGCGCGAGGCGCTGCACGAGCGCGAACTCTCGCTGAGCACCTTGGCCCCGCACCTGGTCAAGCCGTTGCCCTTCCTGTTCCCGCTGTCCCACCGGGTGTGGGAGCGGCCTTACATGGCGGCCGGCATCTTTCTCTATGACCAGTTGGGCGGCGCGAAATCGGTTCCGGCGCAGAAGCATTTGACCCGATCCGCCGCGCTGCGGCTGGCCCCCAGCCTCAAACGCAACTCCCTGATCGGCGGGATCCGCTATTACGACACCGTCGTCGATGATGCGCGGCACACCATGATGGTGGCCCGGACGGCGGCGCACTACGGAGCGGTGGTGCGCAACTCCACTCAGGTGACCGCACTGCGGACCGAGGGCGACCGCGTCGTCGGGGTGACGGTCCGCGACTCGGAGACCGGCGCGGTGACCGATGTGCGCGGCCACGTCGTCATCAACGCCACCGGGGTGTGGACCGACGAGATTCAGGCGCTGTCCAAACAGCGCGGCCGGTTCCGGGTGCGGGCGTCCAAGGGCGTGCACATCGTGGTTCCACGGGACCGCATCGTCAGCGAGGTGGCCATCATCCTGCGCACCGAGAAGTCGGTGCTGTTCATCATCCCGTGGGGCACCCACTGGATCATCGGCACCACCGACACCGACTGGAACCTCGACCTCGCTCATCCGGCCGCCACCAAGGCCGACATCGACTACATCCTCGATCACGTCAACACCGTCCTGGTCACTCCCTTGACCCACAAGGACATCGACGGGGTGTACGCCGGACTGCGCCCACTGCTGGCCGGGGAGAGCGAGGAGACCTCCAAGCTGTCCCGCGAGCATGCGGTGGCCTCGCCCACCCCCGGCCTGGTCTCGATCGCGGGCGGCAAGTACACCACCTACCGGGTGATGGGCGCCGACGCCGTCGACGCCGCGGCCGAGTTCGTCCCGTCGCGGGTGGCCCCGTCGATCACCGAGAAGGTGCCCCTGCTCGGTGCCGACGGCTACTTCGCCCTGATCAACCAGACCGACAGCGTCGGAGAGCAGTACAACCTGCATCCGTACCGGGTCAAGCACCTGCTCGACCGGTACGGCTCGCTGATCGGGGAGGTGCTGGGACTTGCCGAGGGCAGGCCCGATCTGCTGGAGCCGATCACCAATGCGGCCATCTATCTGCGGGTCGAGGCGGCCTATGCGGCGGCGGCCGAGGGTGCCCTGCACCTGGAGGACATCCTGACCCGACGGATGCGGATCTCCATCGAGTACCCGCACCGCGGGGTGGAGTGCGCCCGAGAGGTCGCCGAGATCGTGGCGCCGATCCTGGGCTGGAGCCAGGCCGACATCGACCGCGAGGTGAGCACCTACACCGCTCGGGTGGAGGCCGAGATCCGCTCGCAGACCCAGTCCGACGACGCATCGGCCGACGCGCTGCGGGCCGCGGCGCCGGAGGCCCGCGCCGAGATCCTTGAGCCGGTGCCGCTGACCTAGACCGGCGACCCGTTGATGGCCCGCCGCCGGCCGCCGGCCCTGCCTCCGCGTGACGGCCTGGGCCCGGCCCGGCTGCGTCTGCAGGGCGGCAATGTGGCCGACGAGTTCGGACGGCGGTTCGGACCAGAGAGTCGGGCCAAAGTTCTGTCCGGCGGGGTGGTCGACGTCCGCGGTGCCACCGTTGATGCAGCGACGGTGCTGCCGGCCGGTTCTGTCGTCTACCTCTACCGCGACCTGCCCGATGAGGTCGAGGTGCCCTTCGGCGTTCCGGTGCTGCACCGCGACGAGAACATCCTCGTGGTCGACAAGCCGCACTTCCTGGCCACCATGCCGCGCGGGCGTCACGTCGCGCAGACCGCGCTGGTCCGGCTGCGCCGCGACCTCGATCTGCCCGAGCTGAGCCCGGCCCACCGGCTGGACCGGCTCACCGCCGGGGTGCTGCTGTTCACTGTCCGCCGCGAGGCTCGCGGCGCGTACCAGACGTTGTTCGCGCGCGGAGAGGTGCGCAAGATCTACCTCGCGCGATCGATGGCGGAGCCGGGTCTTGCTGTGCCGCTCACGGTTTCGAACCGCATCGTGAAGCGGCGCGGGGTTCTGCAGGCCGTCGTCGAGCCGGGCGAGCCCAACGCCGAGTCCCATGTCGAGCCGCTGGGGGAAGGTCTGTACCGCCTGACGCCCCGCACCGGGCGTACGCATCAACTGCGGGTGCACATGGCCGGCCTGGGCGTGCCGATCGACAACGACCCCCTCTATCCGGGCGTCCATCCGGGTGTCGACGACGTCGAGCCGCAGGATTTTTCGAATCCTCTGAAACTGCTCGCGCACAGCCTGGCGTTCACCGATCCGATCACCGGTGCGCCGGTGCGCTTCACCTCCGGACGCCGGTTGCTTTGATGGGCACAGGCTCGGTGCCTTCGGGCCCTAGCGGGGCGCGCGTCGGGTCGGCATGATCACAGACATGGAGCGCAAACGGCTGGCCAATGACGATCACGAACTGGTGCTCTTGGCGGCCTACGCCGACCTGGAGACCGCCCAGGACGACTTCGGGGATCTGGAACGCAGCCTCAAGCACGGCTTGGAGGTGCGCGGCGCCGCGCTGGTGAGTAAGAACGCCGCCGGGCAGCCCGAGGTGGTGGAAGCCGCCAATCGGCACGGCCGGTTCGGTATCGGCATGGGTGTCGGGGTCGGCGCGCTGTTCGGTTTGTTCGCCCCGCCGCTGGGCTTGTCGGTGCTGGCAGGCGCTGCGGCCGGCGGATTGCTCGCAGCCTTCGCCGAACACGAACTGCGGACGGGACTGCGCCACGAGGTCGCCGAAGCGCTGGAGGCCGGCACCGCCGTCATCGTCGCGATCAGCTATCCGCAGGGGCGGGTCCCGGTCGAGAACGTCATCCACCACGCCATTGCCTTCCGGGAACTGCCGCTGGATTCCTCGACCGTCCAATCGGTCGAACAGGCGATTGCCGAGGCGATGCGCACCATCGGCCATCAGGCCGACGACTCACTCAGCGCTGGCACGACGGACACCAGTAACTGACCCGTTCACCGCTGGCCTGCGACTGCTCGGCGCGGGTGATCGGTGTGCCGCACCGACGGCACGGTTCCCCGCCGCGGCCGTAGACCCAGAGTTGCCGGCCCGGGCGGGCATTGCCGGTCGTCGTCCGGCCCACCCGTAACCGGTTGGCCCACAACATATCCCGGGCTCTTGTCACCACCCGTAGCGGGTTGTCCAGCGTGCTCACCAGGCTGGTGGGCAGCCGGCCGAACAGGAAGCACAACTCGTTGCAGTACACATTGCCCACACCGGCCATCACCCGCTGATCGAGCAGTGCTGCGGCAATAGTCCGATCCGGGTCCGCGGTGAGGTTGGCCGCCGCGCGGTGCGCATCCCAGTCCGGGCCGAGCAGATCCGGCCCGAGGTGGGCCACGACGTCCATGTCGTGGTCGCGGTCCAGGATCTCCAGCACCCCGAGGTCGATACCCGCGGCGCTGATATCGCCGGCTTCCAACAGGATTCGGATCGTGTAGTCCGGGCGCGGCGGGCGCCCGCGCGGGGTGATCCGCCAACTGCCGTCCATCTTGAGGTGCGAATGGATGCTGGCCGGGCCGACCCGGATGAACAGGTGCTTGCCGCGGCTGAGCACCTCGTCGACCCGCATGCCGGAAAGATCGGTGGTTGCGTAGCGCGGCACCCGGACGTCGCAGCGGGTCAGGATCTGGCCGTTCAGCGCCTCGCGCAGAGCCGCTGCGGTGCGAAAGACGGTGTCGCCCTCAGGCATCCGGCTGGGTCACCCGGCTAGGTCATCCGGCAAGGTCATCCGGCTGGGGCATCCGGCTAGGGCTCGACGATCAGCACATCGAGGGTGCGCGGACCGTGCACCCCTTCGACCCGTTCCAGTTCGATGTCGCTGGTGGCGCTGGGACCGGAGATGAATGTCAACGGCCGCACCGGATCCAGCGCGGCGAATCCCTGCGGCACCGTGTCCACCACCTGCTCGGCGAATACGACGCAGATGTGGTGATCGGGGATGAGCGTCAGGACGCGGCGGCCCTGGGCGGTGCCGCCGTCGAGGACGATGGTGCCGGTCGCGGCGATCCCCAGCGCGCAGCCGGTGACCACCGCGGCAGCCGCCTCCAGCCGGTCGTTGGACAGCCGGGCGGCCGGGTCGTCGCGCATGGTGCTGACCTCGGCCACCCAGCCGGGAGGCAGGTCGTCGGGGATGGCGACCACACCGCCGGTTGCCACCAGTGCTGCCACCGTCGCGCTGATCTCCCCGGCGCTGATGCGGCGCACCTGGGCCCGGTAGTCGGCGACCGTCTCGGCGAACCGGGCGATGTCAGCGGGGCCGTCCAGGGGTGCGCGGTCGTAATCCCTTGGTATAACCACGGATTCGGGTGGTGCAGCCGCCAGTGCCGCGCGGATCCGGCGCAGGACTTCGGCCCGGGCTTCCGTCATGACCGCTGCTCGTGGTTCTGCGCCCACCACTGCCGGAACGTCTGACGCGGCGGCTCCGGCAGATCCCGGCTCGCCGTCCACTTCGATGCCGGCCACGGCAGCGCCGTGATCCGGTGATCCTTACCGGCGATCAGCCGCCCAGCGCCGGCGGCCTTCTCGGCGGCGGCGAACCGCCGCGGCGAGTCCATCACCCATGCAGCGGCTTTCATCGCCAGATCCTGCCCGCTGGGTATCCCGCCGCGGCCGGCGTCGACCACCTCGGCGCGCAGATGGACCAGGATGGACGGGATGTCGATGCGGACCGGGCAGGCGTCGAAACAGGCCCCGCACAGCGACGAGGCGAACGGCAGGGAGGCGTTGGGGTCGTTGTGGCCCTGGAGGCCGGTCAGCTGGGGGCTCAGGATCGCCCCGATCGGACCCGGGTACACCGAACCGTAGGCGTGCCCGCCGGTGCGCTCGTAGACCGGGCAGACGTTGAGGCAGGCGCTGCAGCGGATGCACTTCAGTGCCTCCCGGCCGACGGCGTCGGCCAGCACCCGGGTGCGGCCGTTGTCCAGCAGCACCAGGTGGAACTCCTGCGGCCCGTCGCCGCGATGCACGCCGGTCCACATCGAGGTGTAGGGGTTCATCCGCTCGGCGGTCGAGGAGCGCGGCAGCAGTTGCATGAACACGTCGAGATCGGCGAACCGCGGAATGACCTTCTCGATGCCCATGACGGTGATGAGCGTCTGCGGCAGCGTCAGGCACATCCGGCCGTTGCCTTCGGATTCCACCACCGCCAGCGTCCCGGTCTCGGCGACGCCGAAGTTGGCCCCGCTCACCGCGACCCGGGCCGAGAGGAACTTCCGGCGCAGATAGCCGCGGGCGGCGTCGGCGAGTTCATGGGGATCGTCGCCCAGATCGGTGACGCCGGGCATCTCGCGCAGGAAGATGTCGCGGATCTCGGCGCGGTTCTTGTGGATCGCCGGCACCAGAATGTGGCTGGGCCAGTCGTGGCCGAGTTGGACGATCAACTCGGCCAGGTCGGTTTCGACGGCTGCGATGCCCTCGGCATCGAGGTGCTCGTTGAGGCCGATTTCCTGGGTGGCCATCGATTTGACCTTGACGACTTCGTCGGCGCCGGTGGCCCGGATCAGCCGGGTGACGATCCGGTTGGCCTCATCGGCGTCGCGGGCCCAATGCACCACGCCGCCGCGCCGCGTGACGTTGCGCTCCAACTCCTCCAACAGTTCCGGGAGCCGGGCCAGCACGTCGCGTTTGATGGCGCTGCCGGCCAGGCGGAGTTCCTCCCAGTCCGGGCACTCCTGCACAGCCGCGAGTCGCTTGGCCCTGATCGTGTGGGTGGCGTGGCCGACGTTGCGGCGCATCTGCTTGTCCGCCAGCGCCTTTCGGGCTGCCTTGGGGAACTTCTCCTCGCCGCGCAGGTTGCCGGTGCCGGGCGTGCCGAGGAAGGTGCTGGTATCGGGTTTCATTGCGCCGCCAGGATTTCCGCGAGGTGGACGGTGCGGACGTCCGCGCCGGACCGGCTCAGTCCGCCGCCGATGTGCATGAGGCACGACGCGTCTCCGGCGCTGCAGACCTGCGCACCGGTGCTGATGACGGCGGCCATCTTGTCGGCGAGCATCGCGGCGGAGGTGTCGGCGTTCTTCAGGGCGAACGTCCCGCCGAATCCGCAGCAGCTATCGGCCATCGGCAACTCGACCAGGGTCAGGCCACGCACCGCACGCAGCAGTTGCAGCGGCTTGTCGCCAACTCTGAGCATGCGCAGGGAGTGGCAGGTCGGGTGATAGGTCACCGTGTGCGGGTAGTAGGCGCCGACGTCGCGGACGCCCAGCACGTCGACGAGCAGTTCGGACAGTTCGTAGGTGCGGGCGGCGACGGCCTCGGCGCGGACCGCCAGTGCCTCGTCGCCGGCGCGGCGGGCCACCATCGCGTGCTGATGGCGCACCGAACCCACACACGATCCCGACGGCGCGACGACCGCGTCGCACCCGGCGTCCTCGAACGCCTCGACGTGGTTGCGCACCAGCGCGACGGCTTCCTTCAGATAGCCGGTGTTGACGTGCATCTGCCCGCAGCAGGTCTGCCGCGGCGGGAAGACCACCTCATGCCCGAGTCGCTCCAGCACGGTGACGCATGCGATGTCCACGTCCGGAAACAGCGCGTCGGCCAGGCAGGTGGCGAACAGGGCGATGCGCATTGGACGATGGTCCTCGTCGCTCAGCGCATCCGCAAGCCGCGCGGGGTGCGCGCGAAGCCGGCGGCGGCCAGGGCGTCGGTGGCGGGGCCGTTGGCCAGTAACACCGCTGCCCCGTCGACCTTCTCGACCACGATGCCGGCCAGGCGCCCGGTGCGAACCATCTCGGCCAGCGCGCCGCCCGCCGCCCGATGAGCCTCGTCATCGGCGTCAAAGGTGAGCAGGGAACGGCCGCCGCGCTCGAGGAACCACACCAGTTCACCGTCGACCAGCACCACGAGGGCACCGGCTTTGCGGCCCGGCCGGTGTCCGGTCTCGGCGCCCGGCCACGGCAGCGCGGCACCGTAGGGGTTGGCCGGGTCGGCCGCGGCCAGCACGACGGCGTGGTAGTCGGGCCGTTCGCGGTCGACGCTGTCGGCGTAGCCGCGCAGCCGGTCCACCGTTGCTGCAGTGGCGAATTGGGCGCCACCGAGGGACTCGACGAAATAGCCCCGCTGGCAACGGCCGGCCTCCTCCATGGTGGCCAGCACCTTGTAGAGCATGGCGAAGCCGCCGGGCACTTCAGCGCCGGTCGCGGCCCGCGACGAAGCGCCGGTGCTCGCCACCGCGTTGCGGGTGAGCACCCCGTAGCGGTTCATCAGCAACTCGGCCGTGAAGTGCGCCCGCAGGGTCGAGTCCGGTTCGCGGGCCGGCAGTGCCGCCCAGCGGCCCGCGACCGTCGGATCAGCCGGGCGGGCCTGGGCGTGGGCGACCGAGTACCGGCTGAGCCGTGGGGCGCGCCGGTGCCGGTGCGCGGCCGACGCGGGACGGCGGGTGCCCGGCCGGGTGCCCCCGGTCAGCAGCGCGCGCACCGGGGCGAAGGTGTCGCCGCTCACCCAGCCGCCCCAGATCAGTTCCCAGAGAGCGGTTTTGAAGGTCTCCTCCCGCCCGGCGATGTCGGCGGCGAGCTGACGGAAGAAGAACGCGCCGCGGGAGTCGCCGGGACGTCCGAGGGCGTCGAGGATGGCGCGGTGCGCGTCGCCGAGTTCAAGGTCGGCCGGCGTGCTCAGCGTCAGCGGAGCAGTGTCGGCGTGGTGGAACACCACCCAGCCGTCGCTGCCCGAGATCGCCCCGGCTCCCGACCAGATCACCTCGCCGGAGGCCAGCAACTCGTCGAGCATGGCGGGCTGATAACCGCGCATCCGCGCGCCGAAGATCAGCGGTTCGACGGCCGAGGCCGGAACGGGCGCGCCGGCGAGTTGCTCGATGACGCCGAGCAGTCCGTCCACCCCGGCGGCACCCGGCGGACTGACCTGCTGCCAGGCCGGCAGGAACCGGGCGTAGGCCGCCGTGCTGACCGGTTCCACCTGGGCCCGCAGCGCGGCCAGCGAGCGCCGGCGCAGTATCCGCAGCACCTCGGTGTCACACCACTGCTGTCCGTCGAGGTCGTCGGTGAATTCACCGCGAATAAGCCTGCCGTCCAACGCCATTCGGTCGAGCACGTCGGCGGCCACCCGAAGGCCGAGCCCGAATCGGCCCGCTGCGCCCGCGGTGGAAAACGGGCCGCGGGTGCGGGCGTAGCGGCTCAGCAGTTCGCCCAGTGGGTCGGCCACCGACTCGGTGAAGGAGGCCGGCACGCCCATCGGCACGGCTACGCCGACGGCGTCGCGGAGCCGGCCGATGTCCTCCACGGCCACCCACCAGCGGCTGCCGGCGTAGGACACCGGCAGCACACGGCGCGCGGCCTGCAAGCCGTCGAGCCACGGGCGAACGTCCGATGCCGTTGCGCGCCCGGCGATTTCGTCCTCGGTCAGCGGGCCGAGCAGACGAAGCAGGTCGGCCACGCCTTCGGCGTCGCGGGCCCGGCGTTCCTCGGCGAGGTGCTGCAACTGCCGCTCGGTGGCGACGATGACGTCGGGCTCCAGGAGTTCGCGCAGTTCCACCCGCCCCAGCAGTTCGGCGAGCAGCGCAGTGTCCAGCGAGAGTGCTGCGGCGCGGCGTTCGGCCAGCGGGCTGTCGCCCTCGTACATGAACGCTCCGACGTAACCGAACATCAGCGACGCCGCGAACGGCGACGGCGTGGCCGTCTGGACCTCGGCCAGCCGGACCCGCCGCTGCGCGATCCGGGCCATCAGGTCGGTCAGCGTCGGGACGTCGTAGACATCCTGCAGGCACTCCCGCACCGTCTCCAGCACGATGGGGAAGTCCGGGTACTTGCGTGCCACGTCGAGCAGTTGCGCGGCGCGCTGACGCTGGTGCCACAGCGGGGAGCGTTTGCCGGGGTGACGGCGCGGCAGCAGCAGGGCGCGGGCGGCGCATTCCCGGAACCGGGAGGCGAACAGCGCCGAGCCGCCGACCTCGGCGGTGACCATCGGTTCGATCTCGTCGGCGTCGAAGACGAAAAGTTCCGCCCCGGGCGGGTTGTCATCGGTGTCGGGCAGCCGCAGCACGATCCCGTCGTCGCTGGCGGTGGGCTTCTCGTCGATGCCGTAACGCTCCAGCAGCCGCCGGCCGACCGCCAGCGCCCACGGCCCGTGCACTTTCAGCCCGTACGGCGAGTGCAGGACCACCCGCCAGTCGCCCAGTTCGTCGCGGAACCGCTCCACCAGCAGGGTGGTGTCGCTGGGCACCGTCGTGGTCGCCTGGCGCTGGGCATCGAGCAGACTCCACAGGTTCTCGGTGGCGAAGGCGTCGAAACCGATGTCGCCGCAACGGGTGTCGAAATCACTACGGCCGAGCGAGGCCAGTTCCCCGGTGAACTTCCCGATGGCGGCCCCGAGTTCGGCGGGCCGTCCGGCGTTGTCCCCGCGCCAGAACGGCAGCCGCGCGGGCTGGCCCGGGGCGGGGATCACCAGCACCCGGTCGTGGGTGATATCGGTGATCCGCCAACTGGTGGCGCCCAGCGAGATCACGTCGCCGGGCCGCGACTCGTAGACCATCTCCTCGTCGAGTTCACCGACCCGGGAGGGCTTTTCGCTCTCGGTGGCCAGGTACACGGTGAACAGTCCGCGGTCGGGGATGGCCCTGCCGGAGGTCACCGCCAGCCGCTGCGCTCCCGGCCGGGCGGTCAGCGTGCCGGTGTCGCGGTCGTAGACCAGTCGCGGGCGCAATTCGGCGAAATCGGTGGATGGGTACTTGCCGCTGAGCAGGTCCAGGGTGGCCTCGAAGGCGCTGCGCGGCAGGGTGGCGAATGGCGCGCTGCGGCGCACGATGTCGAACCACTCGTCGGCATTCAGCGGCTCCAGTGCGCAGGCGGCGACGGTGTGCTGGGCCAGCACGTCGAGCGGGTTGGCCGGCACCCGCATGGTCTCGATCGCGCCGTCGAGCATGCGCCGGACGCTGACCGCGCAGCCGATCAGGTCGGTGCGGTGCTTGGGCAGCAGCACACCGCGGGAGATCTCGCCGACCTGGTGGCCGGCCCGGCCGACGCGCTGCAGGCCGCTGGCCACCGACGGCGGCGACTCGACCTGGATCACCAGGTCCACCGCACCCATGTCGATGCCGAGTTCCAGGCTGGAGGTGGCGACCACGGACTTGAGCCGGCCTGACTTCAAATCCTCCTCGACGGCGGCGCGCTGCTCCTTGGACACCGAGCCGTGATGCGCCCGGGCCAGCAGCGGCTCGGCGCCCTGGATCTGGTTGTTGGCCAGCATCTGTGCCGGCGGGGTCGGCAACTCGATACCGGACCGGGCGGCGTGAATCTCGTTGATGCGGGCGGTGAGTCGTTCGGCCAGCCGTCGCGAGTTGGCGAACACGATGGTGGAGGTGTGCGCGTCGATCAGGTCGACGATCCGGTTCTCCACGTCGGGCCAGATGGTGTTGTTCTCCAGGTTCGCCATGTCGGGCACCGGAACCTGGACGGCAAGGTCGAACGTCTTGGTCGCGGGAGGGTTGACGATACGGGCAGTACCGCTGCTGCCCCCGCCGGTCAGGAAGCGCGCCACCTCCTCGGGTGGCCGCACCGTCGCCGACAGGCCGATCCGCTGGGCCGGGCGCTCCAGCAGCGCGTCCAGGCGCTCCAGCGAAAGAGCCAGGTGCGCACCGCGTTTGGTGCCGGCGACGGCGTGCACCTCGTCGACGATCACGGTCTGGACGCCGCTCAGCGTCTCGCGGGCCGCCGAGGTCAGCATGAGGAACAGCGACTCCGGCGTGGTGATGAGGATGTCGGGCGGGTTGGCGATCAGCTGCCGGCGCGCGGCCGGGGGAGTGTCCCCGGAGCGCACCCCGACGCTGATCTGCGGCACGGCCAGGCCCTCGCGTTCGGCGATGCGGGTGATGCCGGTCAGCGGGGTGCGCAGGTTGCGCTCGACGTCGATGGCCAGGGCCTTGAGTGGGGACACGTAAAGCACCCGGGTGCCCGGGCTGCGCTCCGGTGACTGCGCCAACTGGTCGATGGCCCACAGGAATGCGGCCAGGGTCTTGCCCGATCCCGTCGGCGCGATCACCAGGGTGTGGTCGCCGTCGGCGATCGCGTCCCAGGCCTGCGCCTGCGCCGGTGTGGGCGCCGGGAAGGTGCCGGTGAACCAGCGCCGGGTCAGCGGCGAGAACCGGTCCAGCGGGTCGGGGGTCACCCCACCAGAGTGCCAGTCAGTCCATGATCTCGGCGAAGTCCACCCACAGATGCCGTGGCCCGCGGAACACCTGGTTGTGCCGGTAGGGCGGCGGGTCGACCACCAGGCGGGGTGATTTCACCCGGCGCAGGAAGATCTCCAGGGCGACGTTGATCTCCAGCCGGGCCAGCGGACCGCCGAAGCAGGTATGGATGCCGCTGCCGAACCCGAGGTGCTCGTTGTCCTCCCGCGTCGGATCGAACCGGTCCGGGTCGGGGAACCGGCGCGGATCGCGGTTGGCCGCGGCCCACACCAGGAACACCGCCGAGCCGGCGGGAATGCGGGTGCCGGCGATCTCGATGTCGGCGGTGGCCCAGCGGCTGGGGAAGAACTGCACCGCCGACTGCAGCCGGGCCACCTCCTCGACGGTGCGGGGGATCAGATCGGGGTTGTCCCGCACCAGATCCCACGAGCCGGGATTGCGCAGCAGTGTCATCACGCAGTTGCTCAGCGTGTTCACCGTCGAGTCGTGGCCGGCGACCAGCAGCAGCAACGTGTTGGTGGTCGCCACGTCGATCGAGACGGGACCGTCCGGCCCGTCGTCATGCAGCGCAGCGGAGATCAGTCCTGGGCCGGGCTCGCGGGCGAAGCGTTCGACCAGGGCGCGTGCATAGGCGGCCAGTTCCGCTGTGCTGTCGGCGGCCTTCGTGACTGCCGTCTGCCCCTCGGGGGTGTCGCGCTCCGGTCCGACGTCGGCGCCCCGCATGAGGTCGGTCACCCAGCCGTGGAACTTCGGCTCGTCCTCGATCGGCGCGCCGATCACCCGGAAGATCACCGACACCGGAATCGGATAGGTGAAGTCCTCGACCACGTCCATGCGATTCGAGCCCAGAACCCGCGATCTCTCGGCGACCTTGTCGAGCATGCCGTTGGCGATGTCGGTGACATACCCGGCCATGCTGGGTATCAGGTCGGGCGTATGCGGCGGACCGAAGTGCCGCATGAACTGCCGGCGCATGGTGTCGTGTTCGGGCGGATCGCTGACCAGCATGCTGGCATCGCGCGCCTGCTCGGCTTCAGCCGCTTCAAGCTTGGCCGGCGTCTCGCCGAACAGGCCCGATGGACTGCGGCTGATGTCCGAGCTGATCCTCGGATCATGGGCCAGCGCAAGCGCTTCCGGATACCCGGTGACGACGTAGGTATGCGGGGAGACCTTGGCCACCGGGCTTTTGCGAAGTTCCTCGAAGTAGGGGTAGGGGTTGGGGCGATTCTCGAACTTCATCGCCTCTGCCCAGGCGGTTGCGGCGTCCATCGTCACACTCCTATTGGCTGCGTGGCCGGAATTCGGCGGTGCGGTCGGTGGGGTCGTGCCCGGTGAGGACGACGTCGGGATTGCCGGACGGTTCCCGGGGATCGGGGAATCGGGCGGGCATGACCTCGTTGTCGGTCGGGCGGTCGTAGCCGGGCGGCGGCGGTGGGAACGGCGCCGAACGCTCGATGAGTTCGGCGTAGTACGGCAGCCACTTGCCGTGGTTGAAGGTGACCGCCCCGACGATGCGGCCGTTCTTGCCGTACGCCGCCGCGAAGCGGCGGTCCTCCGGCGAGCCCTGGGTGAAGACGATCTCGTCGCCGAACGAGCACACCCCGACGCTCTTGATGTTCACCCCGAACTGGCCGGACCAGAACGACGGCAGCGGTAAGTGCGGGCGGCGCCCCACCTCCAGATTGAGCATGTTGTTGGCGGCCACCTCAGCCCCCAGAACCGCGTTGTCCCAGTGCTCCAGGGCCAGGAACTCGTAGCCGTACAGCACATGGGGTGCGCGGGCGACGTCGCCGGCCACGAAGATGTGGTCGGTCACCACACCGTTGATGTCGAACGCGCGACACCCGGCGTCGCAGCCGACGCCCCACTGGCCGGCGGCCAGGCCGGCGCCGTCGAGCCACTCCACGTTGCGGATCGAACCCAGCGAGGGGACCACCACGTCGACGTCGAGCACGGTGCCGTCCGACAGCGTCGCGGACCGGACATGACCCGACTCATCGCCGTGCAACGACGTCACCGACGTGCCGATGCGCAGGTCCACCCCGGCGTCGCGCATCATGCCCGCCGCTATGTCGCTGATCACCCCGCCCAGGGCGCCTTTGAGCGGGCCGCTGCCGCGTTCGGTCACCGTCACCGGAAGGTCCAGATCGCGGCACACCGAGGCGATCTCCGAGCCGACGAACCCGGACCCGATGATCAGCACGCGCTTCGGCCCCGCCTGCAGGGCGGCGGCCAGCGCGTTGGAGTCTTCCACCGTCCGCACCGTGAAGACGCCCCGCAGCGCGGCCTCCGCCGGGTTCGGCCAGGGCCGCGCCCGGGTGCCGGTGGCGATCAGCAGCCGGTCGTAGCCCACCTCTTCGCCGTTGCCCAGTTTCACCACGGAGCTGATCCGGTCCAGGGCCACCGCGGCCACGCCGAGTTTCCAGTCCGCGTCCACCCGGCGCAGCCGGGGCAGTTTGGTGTGGTCGGCCGGCACCCAGCCCTTGAGCACCTGTTTGGACAGCGGCGGGCGGTCGTAGGGTTCGTGCGGCTCGTCGCCGATGATCGTCAGCGAACCCTCAAAGCCCTTTTCCCGCAACGCTTCCGCGGCCCGCAGGCCGGCCAGTGAGGCGCCCACGATGACGATGCGGCCCTCGGCGCGGAACTTCTTGACGATGTCGTCGAACGAGTAGATCCCGCGCATGGTGGTCACAACGTGTCCCGATCGGCCGGCGGGTCCAGCTCCAGGATGATGGCCTGCACCGGGCAGGACGCCGCCGCCCGCAGCACCTGGCGGCGCTGCGAGTCGTCGGGATTCGGGTCGTAGACGAGGGCTTCCTCACCCTGAAGCCGGAGCACGTCGGGCGCCAGTGGCACGCACTGCGCGTAGCCCTGGCACTTGTTCAAATCGACAACTAGCCGCATGGGCAACGAGAGTAGTTGTGGGCGCGGCAATAATCAGCGCCATGGAAGAGATCCGTCCGTTCCGCATCGTCATCCCGCAGGAAGACCTCGACGAACTGCGCGAGCGGCTGAGCCGGACCCGCTGGCCGGACCGCGAGTGCGTGACGGACTGGAGCCAGGGCATCCCTTTGGACTACGTGCGCGAACTCGCGAACTACTGGGCCGACGAGTACGACTGGCGCGCGCGGGAGGCGCGGCTGAACACTTTCGATCAGTTCGTCACCGAGATCGACGGACTGGATATCCATTTCATCCATCAGCGCAGCGCAAACCCCGACGCGCTGCCCCTGGTCATGACGCACGGTTGGCCCGGTTCGGTCGCCGAGTTCAGCAAGGTGATCGAACCGCTCTCCGAGGACTTCCATATGGTGTGCCCGTCGTTGCCCGGCTACGGGTTCTCCGGCAAGCCGACGGCCGCCGGCTGGACTGTCGAACGGATCGCGCTCGCCTGGGACACCCTGATGGCACGGCTGGGCTATGACCGTTACGGCGCCCAGGGTGGGGACTGGGGTTCTGCGGTGACGACGCGGATCGGACGAAATGCTTTGGGCTGCATCGGTATTCACCTGAATATGCCGATCGGCGTGCCGTCCGGTCCGCTGGACGACCCGACGCCGGCCGAACTGGCGGCGCTGGCGGCGTTCACCCACTACGAGAAGTGGGACTCCGGCTACTCCAAGCAGCAGTCCACCCGCCCGCAGACGCTGGGCTACGGGCTGGCCGACTCGCCCGTCGGGCAACTGGCCTGGATCGTGGAGAAGTTCTGGGCGTGGACCGACTGCGACGGCCACCCGGAGAACGCCCTGACACGCGACGAGATGCTCGACGACGTGATGCTGTACTGGCTGACCAACTCCGGCGCGTCCTCGGCCCGGCTGTACTGGGAAAGCTTCGGCAAACTCACCCGGGCAGGCGCCGCACGACGTCGACCCACCCGGAGTCCACCAGGTCGGTCAGCCACTGCCGCTCCTCGGGCAGGAAGCCGGCCTTCTTGAGGTTGCCCTTCCAGTTCTTGATGTCGTTCTCGGTGTGGGCGATGTTCCAGTCGCCGCACAGGACAGCGTCGCGGCCGGCGGCGTTCAACTCAGCCATCCGCTTGGCGAGCGCCGCCATGAACCGCTCCTTCTCGAGCTGACGGTCGGTGCCCGCCTCGCCGGAGTGCACGTAGAGGCTGCCGACGGTGGCCCCACCCGGGAGGTCCACTTCAACGTATCGGCCGTGGTGGTCGAATTCCGTTGCGCCCAGCCCGATCCGGACGTCGACGAACGGCTTCCGGCTCAGGATCGCCACCCCGCTGCGACCCTTCAGATGGGGTTCTGCCGAGGCCAGGTGCCAGCCCCCGGACACCGCCGGCGCCAGCACAGGGCTCAATGCTGCGCGGAGTTGGGCATCCTCGGCGCGGGTCTCCTGCAGGCACACCACGTCGGCAGCCGTGCCGGCCAGCCAGTCCAGCAGTCCGCGGTTGTCCGCCGACCGCTCCCGCACCGCCGCGCGAACTCCGTTGACGTTGATGGTCGTGACGATCACGGCTGGAACCTACCGGCCGACCGGGGCGCAGAAACCTTGCGGTACCGCCGGTATCGGCTTAGCGTCGGGACAATGAGCGACCGGGCACCCATTCACCTCGGGTCGGGCGAACCCATCCTGCTGCTGCACCCGTTCATGATGTCGTCCTACGTCTGGCACGACGTGGCGCCGGCCATCGCGCGCACCGGCCGTTACGAGGTGTTCGCACCGTCGATGGCCGGGCACAACGGAGGCCCCACGACCCAGTCCTGGTTCTTGGATACCAAGACCCTGGCCGACCATGTGGAATGCCAGATGGACGAATTAGGTTGGGAGACAGCACATATCGTCGGCAACTCGCTGGGCGGCTGGGTGGCGTTCGAGTTGGAGCGGCGCGGACGCGCCCGCACGCTGACCGGCATCGCGCCGGCCGGCGGCTGGCACCGCTGGTCCCCGGTCAAATACGAGATCGTCGCGAAGTTCGTCGCCGGCCTTCCGGTGTGGCTGACGGCGTTGGTGCTGCGCCAGCGAGCCGCGAAACTGCCGGGCGCAAAGGCGGCCGCCAGCGTGCCGTGCAGTGCTACCCCTGCGGGCCTGTCGGATGCCGACCTACGCGAGATCATCGAGGATGTCACGCATTGCCGCGCGTACTACCAACTGCTGGTCAAGGCGCTGCTGCTGCCGGGACTGATGGAACTGGCGAGTATCCACACGCCCACCAACCTGGTGATCTGCGAGAGAGACCGGGTGCTGCCCCACCCCCGCTACACCAAACACTTCCTGAAGCACATTCCCGATATCGACAAAGTGACCATCCTCGCCAATGTCGGGCATATTCCGATGTTCGAGCAGCCCCAGGTGATCGCGGACCTGATCATCGCCTGGGTGGACGAGCACGAGCCGCGGCTGCGCCAAATCTCGTCGGCAGGCTAGCGGGTCTACGTCAGCTGCTTCTTGAGGTTGTGGGCCAGCGTGGCCAGGAACTGCTCGCTGGTCTGATACGGCTGATCAGGGCTGATCAGAAGCGCGAGGTCCTTGGTCATCTGCCCGCCCTCCACGGTGTGGATCACCACCTCTTCGAGGGTCTCGGCGAACTCGATGACCGCCGGGGTGTTGTCGAGCTTGCCGCGGTGCTGCAGGCCGCGCGTCCAGGCGAAGATCGACGCGATCGGGTTGGTGGAGGTGGGCCTGCCCTGCTGGTGCTGCCGATAGTGCCGGGTGACGGTGCCGTGCGCCGCTTCGGCCTCCACCGTCTTGCCGTCCGGGGTCAACAGCACCGAGGTCATCAGGCCCAGCGAGCCGTAGCCCTGCGCGACGATGTCGGATTCGACGTCGCCGTCGTAGTTCTTGCACGCCCAGACGTAGCCGCCCTCCCACTTCAGGCAGGACGCCACCATGTCGTCGATCAGCCGGTGCTCGTAGGTCAGCCCGCGCTTGTCGAACTCTTCTTTGTAATCCTCGTCGAAAATGCGCTGGAACTCGTCTTTGAACATGCCGTCGTAGGCCTTGAGAATGGTGTTCTTCGTCGACAGATACACCGGATAGTTCTGCTGCAGCGCGTAGCTGAACGACGAGCGGGCGAAGTCCTGGATGGACTTCTTGAAGTTGTACATCCCCATGACCACCCCGCCGTCCTCGGGGATGTGCACCACCTCGTGCACGATCGGCTCGCTGCCGTCGTCGGGGGTGAAGCTCAGCATTACGGTGCCCGGCCGGTCCACCTTGAAGTTGGTGGCGCGGTACTGGTCGCCGAAGGCGTGCCGGCCGATGATGATCGGCTTGGTCCAGCCGGGCACCAGACGCGGGATGTTGGAGATGACGATCGGCGCACGGAAGATGGTGCCGCCAAGGATGTTGCGGATGGTGCCGTTGGGCGAGAGCCACATCTCCTTGAGGTTGAACTCCTTGACGCGGGCCTCGTCAGGAGTGATCGTGGCGCACTTGACGCCGACGTGGTGCTTGAGGATGGCGTTCGCGGAGTCGATCGTGACCTGGTCGTCGGTGGCGTCGCGGTGCTCGATGCCCAGGTCGTAGTACTCCAGGTTCACATCGAGATAGGGCAGGATCAGCGTGTCTTTGATCAGCTTCCAGATGATTCGAGTCATCTCGTCGCCGTCGAGCTCGACAACGGTGCCTTCGACCTTGATCTTCGACATGTGAGTCGCCCATCCTCCTCGGCCCCGCGAGCAAGCGCTCGCGGGGCCAACATTACAAGGGGGACCACGCGCACGGAGGTCCGTCGCGCATGGTTCCGCTCACTTCGTTCACCGGATTGGCGGCTGGCCAGCAGCCGTGGGTTTGCGATACGCTTCCAAGCGGTCATGAGTGCCAGCGTTTAAGCCCCGGCTTGCTGGCCGGCAACCCTCCAACCGCGGTGGGGTGCCCCGGGTGCAGGACCAGGTTGAGCAGCCGTAGCGGGCTGCACGGCAAGCGCGGGTCCGCCATGACGGGCCCCCCGAGTAGACAGGGAAACCTGATGCGGAGCCCTCATATGTGTCGCTGTCGGTGAGTAGTACCGGCGCCGCCCCGTCACCCCCCTGATGCCGCCGCGCCGTTCCCCACCCTCAGCGATACCCCAGGAGCGAGACACCCCATGAGCAATGAAAAACCGACCACCGACACTTGGTCCTTCGAGACCAAGCAGATCCACGCCGGCCAGACCTCGGACCCCACGACCAACGCCCGGGCCCTACCGATCTACCAGACCACCTCCTACACCTTCGATAGCACCGACCACGCCGCGGCGCTATTCGGTCTGGCCGAGCCGGGCAACATCTACACCCGGCTGATGAATCCGACCACCGACGTCGTCGAGCAGCGCATCGCCGCACTGGAGGGCGGAGTCGCCGCGTTGTTCCTGTCCTCGGGCCAGGCGGCGGAGACGTTCGCGATCCTCAACCTCGCCGGCGCCGGCGATCACATCGTCTCCAGCCCGCGACTGTACGGCGGCACCTACAACCTGCTGCACTACACGCTGCCCAAACTCGGGATCGAGACCACCTTCGTCGAAGACCCCGATGACCTCGACTCCTGGCAGGCCGCGGTGCGTCCCAACACCAAGGCGTTCTTCGGTGAGACGATCTCCAACCCGAAGATCGACATCCTCGACATACCCGGGGTTTCGTCGGTCGCCCACGCCAACGGGGTACCGCTGATCGTGGACAACACCATCGCGACGCCGTACCTGATCCAGCCGCTGTCCCACGGCGCGGACATCGTGGTCCACTCGGCGACCAAGTACCTGGGCGGGCACGGCACCGCGATCGCCGGCGTGATCGTCGACGGCGGCACCTTCGACTGGCGCGTTGAAAAATCTGGGCAAGCGCGCTTCCCCGGTTTCACCACCCCGGATCCGAGTTATCACGGTGTGGTGTTCGCCAACCTCGGCGCCCCGGCGTACGCGCTGAAGGCCCGGGTGCAACTGCTGCGTGACCTCGGTTCGGCCGCGTCCCCGTTCAACGCGTTCCTGATCGCGCAGGGCCTGGAGACGTTGAGTCTGCGCATCGAACGGCACGTCGCCAACGCCCAGAAAGTCGCGGAGTTCCTGGCCGCGCACGACGGCGTGGTCAGCGTCAACTACGCGGGCCTGCCGAGTTCACCCTGGTACGAGCGAGGAAAGAAGCTGGCGCCCAAGGGGACCGGTGCGGTGCTGTCGTTCGAGCTGGCCGGCGAGGGGCAGGCTGCCGTGGAAAAAGGTAAAGCGTTCGTCAACGCGCTGACGCTGCACAGCCACGTCGCCAACATCGGCGATGTGCGCTCCCTGGTGATCCACCCGGCGTCCACCACCCACCAGCAACTCTCCCCCGAGGAGCAGCTGGCCACCGGGGTCACCCCCGGGCTGGTGCGGCTGGCGGTCGGGCTGGAGGGGATCGACGACATCCTCGCCGATCTGGAACGCGGCTTCGCAGCCGCCAGATCATTGTCCGGCGCTAGCGGTGACGGGCTGGCAACGGACCCGCGCGCCGTGGCGGCCATTTGAGTGAGCCGGATATGACCCTCTCCTACCAGCGAATCGAGACACTGCCCGCCGAGGGTGAGATCGGCGTGGTGGACATCGGCGCGCTGACCTGCGAGCGCGGCGCGGTAATCGACAACGTGTCGATCGCCGTGCAGCGCTGGGGCGAACTCTCGCCGAAGCGCGACAACGTCGTGGTGGTGCTGCATGCGCTCACCGGCGACTCGCACGTGATCGGCCCGGCCGGTCCCGGCCATCCCACCCCCGGCTGGTGGGACGGCGTGATCGGCCCCGGGGCCCCGATCGACACCAACCGCTGGTGCGCGGTGTCGACCAACGTGCTGGGCGGGTGCCGCGGTTCGACGGGTCCCAGCTCGCTGGCCAGAGATGGGAAACCCTGGGGCTCGCGGTTTCCGTTGATCACCGTGCGCGACCAGGTCAACGCTGACGTCGCCGCGCTGGCGGCGCTGGGCATCACCGAGGTGGCCGCGGTCGTCGGCGGGTCGATGGGCGGGGCACGCGCGCTGGAGTGGATGGTCGGCTATCCCGACCGGGTTCGGGCGGCGCTGGTGCTGGCCGTCGGCGCGCGGGCCACCGCCGACCAGATTGGCACCCAGAGCTCGCAGATCGCGGCCATCACCACCGACCCGAACTGGCAGGGCGGCGACTACCACGGCACCGGGCGCTCCCCTGACACCGGCCTGCAGCTGGCCCGCCGGTTCGCCCACCTGACCTACCGCGGCGAAACCGAGTTGGACACCCGGTTCGGCAATGACGGCCAGGGCAGCGGGGACGATCAGGAGGATCCCCTGTCCGGTGGCCGGTATGCGGTGCAGAGTTACCTGGAATATCAGGGCGCCAAGCTGATCCAGCGGTTCGACGCCGGCAGCTATGTGACCCTGACCCAGACGCTGTCCAACCACGACGTGGGGCGCGGGCGGGGCGGCGTCGCCGCCGCGCTGCGGTCCTGTCCGGTGCCGACGGTGGTCGGCGGCATCACCTCCGACCGGCTCTACCCGCTGCGGCTGCAGCAGGAATTGGCCGATCTGCTGCCGGGCTGCGAGCGGCTGAACGTCGTGGAGTCCATCTACGGACACGACGGCTTCCTCATCGAAACCGAGGCGGTCGGTGAGTTGGTGCGCGAGGCGCTGGCGCTGGCCGACGAGCAGCGCCGATGAATGACGGCGGAAAGAAGGAACGGTCGCTGTCGTTCGGCGCGCAGGCTTCGGCCTACGAACGGGGCCGGCCGTCGTATCCGCCGGAGGCGGTCGACTGGCTGCTGGCATCGGATCCAACGGCCCCGGTGCGCGACGTGCTGGACCTCGGTGCCGGCACCGGCAAGCTGACCAGCCGACTGGTGGAACGCGGTCTCAACGTGGTGGCCGTCGACCCCATCGCCGAATTGCTCGACGTGCTGCGCGCGACGCTGCCTGACACCCCCGCACTACTGGGCACCGCCGAGCAAATTCCGCTGCCGGACAACAGCATTGACGCCGTGCTGGTGGCACAGGCCTGGCATTGGTTCGACCCCGACCGGGCAGCGGCCGAGATAGCGCGGGTATTGCGGCCGGGTGGACGACTCGGGCTGCTGTGGAATGTGCGCGACGAAAGGCTGGGCTGGGTCAAGGAGTTCGGGCACATCGTCGGCCTTGAGTACGACTGGGCGAACCGAACCATCGTGCTGCCCACGCCGTTCGTCGATGTGCAGACCCACCAGGTGGAGTGGACGAACTACATCACCCCGCAGGCCCTGATCGACTACGTCGCCTCCCGCAGTTACTGCATCACCTCTCCGGCCCATGTCCGCACCCGCACCCTGGAGGACGTGCGCCACCTGCTGGCCACCCACCCGGCGCTGGCCGGCGCGCAGGGCATCGCCCTGCCCTACGTGACGGTGTGCGCCCGGGCGGTGCTGACTTAGCTGGTTCCCAGCGGGTCGATGGTGTACGCGGTGTAGACCATCACCAGGCTGATGGTCGTCATGGTGGCGAAGTCCAGTGATTTGGTCCGGACCACCAGCAGCCCTGCCCGATCCTCCGGAAGCACCAGTCGCAGCGCCGCGGCGACGCCCACCCCGACCCCGATCAGGAACGCCCCGCGGCGCCAGAACCCGGCGGCGACCAAAATCAGCGCGACCACGAAGATTCCCGCGACAGTCAGGATCGGCCACTGCGACCGCACCAGACGCCGGGCGTATTCGCGGGCCGTCACCGCCGGGCTTCTGCCAGATCCGATTCCGCCCGTTCGACGACGTTGGTCAGCAGGAACGCTCTGGTCAACGGGCCGACACCGCCCGGGTTGGGTGACACATAGCCGGCGACGCCCCACACGTCGGGGGCGACGTCGCCGGTCAGTTTGCCGTCGACCCGGCTGACGCCCACGTCGACCACCGCAGCGCCCGGGCGCACCATGTCGGCGGTGAGCATGTGCGGCACGCCGACGGCGGCCACCACGACGTCGGCCTGCCTGGTCAACGCGGCGAGGTCACGAGTTCCGGTGTGGCACAACGTCACTGTGGCGTTCTCCGTGCGCCGGGTCAGCAGCAGGCCCAGCGGGCGGCCCACGGTGACACCGCGGCCGATCACCACCACATGCGAGCCGTCGATCGGCACGTCGTAGCGGCGCAGCAGGGCCACGATGCCGCGCGGGGTGCAGGGCAGCGGTGCCGGCTCGTTGAGAACCAGGCGGCCCAGGTTGGTGGGATGCAGACCGTCGGCGTCCTTGGCGGGGTCGATGCGTTCCAGCGCCGCGTTCTCGTCCAGATGGCGCGGCAGCGGTAGCTGCACGATGTAGCCGGTGCAGTCCGGGTTGGCGTTGAGTTCGTCGATGGTGTCGTTCAACTGGGCGGTACTGGCATCTGCCGGCAGATCCCGGCGGATCGAGGTGATGCCGACCTTTGCACAGTCGGAGTGCTTGCCGCGGACGTACGCATGCGAACCGGGGTCGTCGCCGACCAGAACGGTGCCCAGTCCCGGCGGCCGGCCGGCCCCACCGTCGCGCTCAGTCAGCACGGCCACGCGCTTCCTGAGATCGACGAAAATCTCGTCGCGGGTGAGCTTGCCGTCCAAGGTCTTCGCGACATCGCCCGTTTGCATGGCTACATTTTCCATATGGCCGTTGTGGGGGATGTGTTCAGCCCGGCCCGACTCGGCCCGATCACGCTGCGCAACCGGATCATCAAAGCCGCCACCTTCGAGGCGCGAACCCCGGGCGGGCTGGTCAGCGACGATCTGATCGCCTTCCACCGCGCGATGGCGGCCGGCGGGGTGGGCATGACGACCGTCGCCTACTGCGCGGTTAGCCCGGGCGGACGCACCGACGGCGCCGCCTTGTGGATGCGTCCCGAAGCCGTCCCGGGCCTGCGCCGGCTGACCGACGCCGTGCACGCCGAGGGCGCGGCGATCAGCGCCCAGATCGGACATGCCGGTCCGGTCGCCAACGCCCGCTCCAACAACGCACCCGCCCTGGCGCCGGTCAAGTTCTTCAATCCGCTGTCGATGAGGTTCGCACGGCACGCGACCAAAGCTGACATCGACGGGGTGATCGCAGCGCACGCCCGTGCGGTCCGGTACGCGATCGAGGCTGGGTTCGACGCCGTCGAGATCCACCTGGGTCACAACTACCTGGCCAGCGCCTTCCTGTCGCCGCTGGTCAACAGGCGCAGCGACGAATTCGGCGGGTCGCTGGAGAACCGGGCGCGAGTGGCCCGCGGCATCATCCGCGCGGTCCGCCAGGAGGTTGAGAGAGACGGGCACGGCTCCATCGCGGTGACCGCGAAACTCAACATGGCCGACGGCGTGCGCGGCGGTATCTCGATCGAGGAGTCGTTGCAGACGGCCCGCTGGCTGCAGGACGACGGCGGCGTGGACGCCCTGGAACTGACCGCCGGAAGTTCGCTGGTGAACCCGATGTACCTGTTCCGAGGCGACGCGCCGATCAAGGAATTCTCGGCGGCCTTCAAGCCCCCGTTGCGCTGGGGGATGCGGATGACGGGCACCAAGTTCCTGCGTGAGTACCCCTACCGGGACGCCTTCCTGATGCGCGATGCCGAACAGTTCCGTCGCGAACTGACGATGCCGCTGATCCTGCTGGGCGGAATCACCAACCGGACGACCATGGACGACGCGATGGCGGCCGGATTCGACTTCGTCGCCATGGGCCGGGCACTGCTGGCCGAACCGGACTTGATCAACCGGATCCGAGCCGACGGTTCGGTGCGGTCGATCTGCGACCACTGCAACAAATGCATGCCGACGATCTACACCCGGACGCACTGCGTGGTCACCGGCGGTCCCGACTGACGATCCCCAGCCGTCGACCGACAACGCGGCACAGTGCAGCGAGCCGCTGAGGCGGCCGGGAGTGGAGATAAAGTGGCGCCGATGAACGCGCCCGTCCTCACCGTCCGGTACAACGGCCCGCCCCGGACTTTCGCCCCGGGACACGATGTCGTCGTCGGTCGCGACCTGCGCGCCGACGTTCGCATCGCACACCCACTGGTCTCACGCGCGCACGTGGTGCTGCGATTCGACCGGGGGCGCTGGGTCGCGGTGGACAACGGCTCACTCAACGGGCTCTACGTCCACGGCCGTCGGGTCCAGGAAGTCGACATCGCCGACGGCACGACGGTCAACATCGGCAACCCCGACGGACCGCCGCTCACCTTCGAGGTCGGACACCAGGACGGATCGGCCGGGCGGCCCCCGCAGTCCTCGCCCAGTATCGAGACACCGACGGTGATGATCGAGCAGCCGACCGAACGCCAACCGGGCTGGGGGTCGCCGGAGGGCAGGAGCGCAGCGACCCGGGATTCGCGACAGCAGCCGGTCTACCCGCCGCCGTACCAGAGCCGGCCCGTCCCCGTGCCGCCACCGCCGCCACCACCGCCCCCGCCGGCCGCACCGGAAACGCTGGACGCCGCCCCGACCCAGATCCGACGACCCAAAGCGACCACGACGACGTCGTCGAACATCGGCACGTCGCACACGGGCACGTCGAACATAGGCTCGTCGAATATGGGCTCGTCGGCGAACCTCGGCACCACGATGCTGAAGAAACTGCGGCCCGGTTCGTCGGCAGCCGCGCCGCCCGGGTCCCTGAGGATCGGCCGGGCCAGCGACAACGACATCGTCGTCGCCGATGTGCTGGCGTCACGGCACCACGCGACGTTGATCCCCACCCCGGGCGGGGCCGAGATCCGCGACAACAAGTCGATCAATGGCACCTTCGTCAACGGCAACCGGGTGGACGCCGCTCTGCTCGGCGAGGGCGACGTGGTGACGATCGGCAACGACGACCTCGTCTTCTCCGACGGGACGCTGGTCCGCCGCGAGGCGACCGCGGCGGACACCGGAACCGGCGGGCTCGACGTGCGCGGCGTGACGTGGACGATCGAAGGAAACAAGACGCTGCTGGAGAACATCTCCTTGACGGCCCGGCCTGGCACGCTGACCGCGGTGATCGGGCCGTCCGGGGCCGGCAAGTCGACCCTGGCCAAACAGGTCGCCGGTTACACCCACCCGACCAGCGGGACGGTCACCTTCGAGGGCCACAACATCCACGCCGACTACGCCTCGCTGCGGTCCCGGATCGGCATGGTGCCCCAGGACGACGTGGTGCACGGTCAACTCACGGTCAACCAGGCGCTGATGTACGCCGCCGAATTGCGGCTGCCGCCCGACACCACCAAGGAGGACCGCCAGCAGGTGGTCGAGCAGGTGCTGGCGGAGTTGGAGATGTCCCAGCACACCGAGACGCGGGTGGACAAGCTTTCCGGCGGCCAGCGCAAGCGGGCCTCGGTGGCGCTCGAACTGCTCACCGGTCCGTCGCTGCTGATCCTCGACGAACCCACCTCGGGACTGGATCCGGCCCTGGACCGGCAGGTCATGACGATGCTGCGTCAGTTGGCCGACGCCGGCCGCGTGGTGCTGGTCGTCACCCACTCGCTGACCTACCTGGACGTCTGCGACCAGGTGTTGCTGCTGGCGCCGGGGGGCAAGACCGCGTTCTGTGGTCCGCCGGCCGAGATCGGCCCTGCCATGGGCACGACCAACTGGGCCGACATCTTCTCCTCGGTGGCCAGTGATCCGCAGGGCGCCAATGACCGCTATCTGGCGCACAGCGGGCCGCAGCCCGAGCCTCCGCCGGCCGATGAGCCGTCGGACCTCGGCGCTCCCGTGCATACCAGCCTGCGGCGGCAGTTCTCCACGATCGTGCGCCGCCAGGCCCGGCTGATCGTGTCCGACCGTGGATATTTCTTCTTCCTGGCCTTGCTGCCGTTCATCATGGGCGTGCTGTCGCTGGCGGTGCCCGGTGATGTCGGCTTCGGCAAGCCCGATCCGATGGGCGGATCCCCCAACGAGCCGGGGCAGATTCTGGTCTTCCTCAACGTCGGGGCGGTGTTCATGGGCACCGCGCTGACCATCCGCGACCTGATCGGCGAGCGCGCGATCTTCCGGCGAGAGCAGGCGGTCGGGTTATCGACGACCGCCTACCTGCTGGCCAAGGTCTGCGTCTACACACTGTTCGCGGTGCTGCAGTCGGCCATCATGGTCTCGATCGTGGTCTGGGGCAAGGGTGGGCCGACCCAGGGTGCCGTGGCGCTGGGCAATCCCTCGCTCGAGTTGTTCGCCACCATCGCCGCCACCTGCGTCGCGTCCGCCAACCTGGGGCTGTTGTTGTCGTCGGTGGCCAAGTCCAACGAACAGATCATGCCGCTGCTGGTGGTCGCGATTATGAGCCAGTTGGTGTTCTCCGGCGGCATGGTCCCGGTCACCAATCGCATTGTGCTCGACCAGATGTCGTGGTTCACCCCGGCTCGATGGGGATTCGCCGCGTCGGCCTCGACGGTGGATCTGGTGAATCAGGTGCCCGGCCCGCTGACGCCGAAGGACCGGTGGTGGAAGCACACCGGCTCCAGTTGGTGGTTCGATATGGCCATGCTGGCGGGCTTGAGCGTGTTGTACCTGGGGATGGTGCGCTGGAAGATCCGGCTGAAGTCGGCTTAGGCTCTGACCATGGAATCGAAGTTCCACCGGTGGTGGCTTGGGTCCTGCGTCGCCGCATTGCTGCTGGCGTCCTGGGTGGGGGGGTTCAGCCTTTCGGTCACGTCCGTCTTCATCGTCATCTATCTGACCGGGGTCACGTTGATCGGGCCGGACGACGCACCGGCTGAGCCGGTAGACGTGGTCGCCGCCGAGCCGGGCTGGCTGCCGGCGCAGGAGATCGAGCCTGCCGCGGCCGGGGAACCCGAGGCCGAGCCTGCGGCGGCCGGGGAACCCGAGGCCCCGGGTGAACCGGAGATCGACGCCCCCGCCGAATCCGAGAGCGACACCGCGGCGATTCCGGCTGAGATCGCGTCTGAGGGCAATCCCGAGACGCAGACACCGCCCGAAGCCGAGGCCCCGGCCGGGCAGGACGCCGAGACCCAGGCCGAGCCCGAAGCACAGGCCGGCGCCGGCGTGACGCCGGTCAGCGTGGCCGCGGCCCCCGCCGATACGACGTCGGACGACGACGATGACAACGGCGAGGACGAGAACGACGACGACGAGAACGACGAGGACGAGGCGCTGCCGTATCCGGATGACTTCGAGCACGAGACGGCCGCCGAGGTCACGCAGAGTTCACCGGCGTGAGCCCGAGCGCGCGCTTTAGGGCGTTGAGTTCACCGACTCTCGCCGAACTAAGGCTCGGACCTGTGAGCCAGGACGAACTCAGCGACATCCGTCGGAGGCTTCGTGCGACCGAGCAGGATGCCGCCGCGGCACGGGTCCTCGCCGGCGCCGCCGACCGCGATGTTTCGGAGATCCGAGCCGAGATCCGCGACTTCCGCCAAGCGACGACCGGCAGTTTGAACGCGTTACGCGAGGACTTCGTCGATCTCCGACAGGACCTGAGCGATCTCCGGGATGACGTTGGCCGCGGCTTTGTCGAGATGCGGGGCAAGTTGGACGCGACCACTGCCGGCCAGCAGCGGATCGCCGAACTCATCGAGTCGCTGATCGATCAGCAGGACCGCTAGACCGGGGCCGTGTTTCGGATTCTGTTCTACTCGCCGCGCATCGCGCCGAACACCGGCAATGCGATCCGGATGGTGGCGGCGACCGGATGTGAACTGCACCTGGTCGAGCCGCTGGGCTTCGACCTGTCCGAACCGAAATTGCGTCGCGCCGGACTGGACTACCACGACCTGGCGTCGGTCACCGTGCACCGCAGCCTAGATGACGCCTGGACGGCACTCGACGGTGCGAGGGTGTTCGCCTTCACCGCGCACGCGAGGCGATCGTTCGCCGAAATCCGTTATGCGCCAGGGGATGTGTTGCTCTTCGGGCCCGAACCCACCGGCCTCGACCCGGCCACGCTGGCCGATCCGCACATCACCGCCGAAGTCCGCATCCCGATGCTGGCCGGCCGGCGGTCACTGAACCTGTCCAACGCCGCCGCCGTCGCCGCCTATGAAGCCTGGCGGCAGCACGGCTTCAGCGGCGCGGTGTGACCCGGAGCGCAGCGACCCGGGATTTGGAACCGGAGGGCAGGAGCGCAGCGACCCGGGATTTGGAACCGGAGGGCAGGAGCGCAGCGACCCGGGATTTGGAACCAGTTACCAAGTGTCCCAATGGGTCAGCTGCTCGGCGGGCAGGCGCTTGGCGAGTTTGAAATCGGTGCCCTTGGTGTAGGCGATCGGAAAGAGGCCGGCCTGGGTGTAGTCGTCGAACGGGACGCCGAGCAGATCAGCGGCCTGCCGCTCCCCGTCGCCCATCAGGTGCAGGGTGGTCCAGGCGGTACCCAGTCCGCGCTCGCGCAGTGCCAGCATGAAACTCCACACCGCGGGCAGGATCGAACCCCAGTACGACGCCTGCACCCCGATCGGCGCGGTGGCCGGCCGGCCCTCCAGGATCGGAATCAACATCACCGGCGCGTGTTGCATGTTCTCGTTGAGGTACTTCGCGGAGTTCATCACCGCATCGATCTGCTGATCGCGAATGTCCCCACGCTCCGGCTTGGGCATGTCCAGATAGGGCGTGGCGTTGGCCCGGTAGATCTCGGCCAGCGCCTCCTTCTTAGCCGGATCCTCGACGAACATCCACTGCCAGCCCTGCGCATTGGAGCCGGTCGGGGCCTGCAGGGCGATGTCGAGACACTCCATCAGCACCTCGCGGGGAACCGGCTTGTCGAAGTCGAGGCGCTTGCGTACCGAACGGGTGGTGGTCAGGACTTCGTCGGCGGTGAGGTTGAGTCTCATGGCTGGGAGACTACGGCGAGTGTTCCCGCGGTGACCAGGGGTCAGCCCGCAGCACTCCACTGGACCGGTGGCGGCGGAGCCAGCCACCGGGTCCGACGGTCCACCTGGGTACAGATCACCCCGGCCAGATCTTTGGCCAGGTCGGGGTATCCGCGAGCGCGCAGGATCCCCTCGACGTAGCTGAGCATCTGGATCTCGGACTCAGTCATCATCGGACAATCCCCCAGACGGTTGCTGGCGCGGCGCAAATGCGTGTCGGTCAATGTATCCAGTATTCAGTACCGCCGGTAGCGCCTGAAGGTTCCGACTTCCTACACCCTCGATAATCACCAGTTCAGCGGCGAAAAACTTGGCTTCGCATCAGCTTCTCCTCAGTGAATGCTTACATCGGGCGCACATGTTTGCCGATCTGGAAATCAGCTAACGGAAATCCCGGGAGCGTGACGGCACCGTCATCGTCAGCCGTTGCATCCGCTCGGCCACCACCGTCACCGCCCCGCTGGCGTTCTGCACCTGGCCGCGAATCAGCAACGCCGGTGCGGTCTGGGCGAGTCGGCGGTGCCGTGCCCACATCCCCGGCGTGCACAGCACGTTGACCATGCCGGTCTCGTCTTCGATGTTCACGAACGTCACCCCGCGGGCCGTCGCCGGACGCTGCCGGTGGGTCACCGCACCGGCAATCAGAACCCGGGTGCCATCGGGCACCGAGATCAGCCGCTCGGCCGCCAGGACGCCCATTTCGTCAAGATGCGACCGCAGGAACTGGGTCGGGAAGCTGTCCGGCGAGACACCGGTGGCCCAGACGTCGGCCGCGGCCAATTCCACCTCGCTCATCCCGGGCAGGGCCGGGACGGTCGACGACGACCCCACCCCGGGCAGCCGGTCCGGCCGCTCGGCGGCGGCCGCACCAGCCGCCCACAACGCCTCCCGCCGGGTGACGCCGAAGCAGCCCAGCGCCCCGGCGGTGGCCAGCGATTCGGTCTGGGGCACCGACAACTGGACCCGGCCGGTGAGGTCCAGCAGCGAGCCATACAGCCCGGCCGACTGCCGCTCGTCGACGATGCGCCGGGCCGGATCGGCGCCGATGCACCGCACCGCACCCAGCCCCAGCCGGACGTCCAGGCCGTGGTTCTCGAGTGTGGCGTGGGCCAGGCTGGCGTTGACGTCGGGACCGTGCACGGCCACCCCGTGCCGGCGGGCATCGGCCACCAGCGACTGCGGCGAATAGAAGCCCATCGGCTGGGCACGCAGCAGGGCCGCGCAGAACGCCGCCGGGTGGTGCAGCTTGAACCACGAGGAGTAGAACACCAGCGAGGCGAAGGACAGCGAATGACTCTCCGGGAAGCCGAAATTCGCGAACGCCTCCAGCTTCTCGTAGATCCGGTCGGCCACCTCCCCGGTGATGCCGTGCAGCTGTGCCATCCCGGAATAGAAGCGCTCACGCAGCCGCCGCATCTTCTCGGTCGACCTTTTGGCGCCCATGGCACGGCGGAGTTGGTCGGCCTCCGCCGGCGAGAACCCGGCGCAGTCCACCGCCAGTTGCATGAGCTGTTCCTGGAACAGCGGCACTCCCAGCGTCTTTCGCAGCGCCGGCTCCATCGACGGATGGTCGTAGATCACCGGCTCCAGGCCGTTGCGCCGCTTGATGTAAGGATGCACCGAGCCGCCCTGGATCGGCCCGGGACGGATCAGCGCGACCTCGACCACCAGGTCGTAGAACGTCCGGGGCTTCAGCCGCGGCAGCGTGGCCATCTGCGCGCGGGATTCCACCTGGAAGACACCGACGGAGTCGGCGCGCTGCAGCATCTCGTACACCGCCGCTTCGGACAGGTCGAGCTTGGCCAGGTCGACCTCGATGCCCTTGTGCTCGGCCACCAGGTCGATGGCGTAGTGCAGCGCCGACAGCATGCCCAGACCCAGCAGGTCGAACTTCACCAAACCGATTGCGGCACAGTCGTCTTTGTCCCACTGCAACACACTGCGGCCGGGCATCCGGGCCCACTCCACCGGGCAGACGTCGGCGATCGGTCGGTCGCAGATCACCATCCCGCCGGAGTGGATGCCCATGTGCCGGGGAAGATCCTTGATCTGCACCGCCAGATCCACCACCTGTTCGGGGATACCGTCCAGATCGGTCGCGACATCTGACCGCAGCGAACCCCAGCGGCTCACCTGCTTGCTCCAGGCGTCCTGCTGGCCCTGGGAGAACCCCAGCGCCCGGGCCATGTCGCGGACCGCGCTGCGGCCGCGGTAGGTGATCACGTTGGCGACCTGCGCGGCGTACTGACGCCCGTAGCGTTCGTAGACGTACTGGATGGCCTGCTCACGCAGATCGGACTCGATGTCGATGTCGATGTCCGGTGGGCCGTCGCGGGCCGGGGATAAAAACCGTTCGAAGAGAAGCTCATTGGCCACCGGATCCACGGCCGTCACGCCCAGGGCGTAACAGACCGCGGAGTTGGCCGCCGAGCCCCGGCCCTGGCAGAGGATGTTGTTGTTCCGGCAGAACTGGGTGATGTCGTGCACCACCAGGAAATAGCCCGGGAAGTTCAGCTGATCGATGATGGCCAGCTCGTGCTCGATCTGGGTGTAGGCCCGCGCGGCGCCGGCCCGTGGACCATAGCGCCGGGCGGCGCCGGCCATCGTCAGCTCCCGCAGCCAGCTCACCTCGGTATGCCCGTCGGGGACGTCGAAAGGCGGCAGTTGCGGTGCGATCAAAGCCAATTCGAATGCGCACTGCTCCCCCAGTTCGGCGGCCGCTGTGACGGCCTGCGGGTGCTGGGCGAACAGCCGGCGCATCTCCTCACCCGAGCGAAGGTGCGCCGCGCCCTGCGGGGCCAGCCAACCGGCCGCGGAGTCCAGGGAGTTGCGGGACCGGATCGCCGCCATGGCCGCCGCCAGCCGGGCCCGGCTCGGCCCGGCGATGTGCGCGGCGGTGGTCGCGACCACCCCGACACCGAACCGCATTGCCAGAGCCGCCAACTCGGCATTGCGTTCATCGTCGACGGGATGCCCGTGGTGGGTCAGTTCGATGCTGACCCGCTCGCGCCCGAAACGGTCCACCAGATCAGCCAGCGCCTGGGCCGCCGCCTGCGGACCACCACTCGACAGCGCTTGGCGGACATGGCCTTTGCGGCATCCGGTCAGGATGTGCCAGTGACCGCCGGCGGCCTCGGTCAGGGCGTCGTAGTCGTAGCGCGGCTTGCCCTTCTCGCCGCCGGCCAGATGCGCGGCGGCCAGTTGGCGGGAAAGCCGCCGGTACCCCTCCGGCCCGCGGGCCAGCACCAGCAGGTGCGGCCCCGGCGGGTCGGGAACGTCGGTTCGGGCGGTGTTGGACAGCGACAACTCCGCGCCGAACACCGTCGGCATGGACAGTTCCCGCGCCGCCTCGGCGAAACGCACCACCCCGTACAGACCGTCGTGGTCGGTGATCGCCATCGCGCGCAGGCCCAGCCGGGCGGCCTCCTCGACGAGTTCCTCGGGGGTGCTGGCGCCGTCGAGGAAGCTGAACGCCGAGTGGGCGTGCAACTCGGCGTAGGGCGTCGCGGCTGTCCGGCGCGGGAAGTCGTCGTCGGGCGCCAGGTAGGCGGACCGCTTGCGGGACCAGGCCGGGCTGTCACTGCCGTCGGCCGCCGGCTCGGCGAGGCCCTGACGTCGGCCGGGAGGCTCCGAAGGCGGCCGGCTGTTGAGCACCCGCTCCATCTCCGACCAAGTCGGCGGTCCTTCGTTCCAGCCCACCCGAGGCAGTTTATCGAACATACGTTCTAATGACTAGTGGAGTCGGCGATGCGGCCGAGGGCGGCAAGGCGCTGGCCTACCAGGCCCGGGTCGGCAGCAAGCTGGACTGGCTGGACTGGTACGTGCTGCCCTGGGGCCGGCAGGAGAAATGCCAGGACTCCCCGGCCGACTGGCCGCAGCGACCCACCTTCACCGGCTGGGCGGGCGCGGAGGAAATTGCGCGGCATTACGGCGAGGGTTCTAGGCTCGACGAGTGACTGCCGAAACTCATCCCGCCGAGCCGCACGTCGGCGCGATCAACACCAAGCTGAACTGGCTGCGCGCCGGAGTGCTCGGCGCCAACGACGGCATCGTGTCAACGGCCGGCATCGTGGTGGGCGTGGCCGCCGCCACGATCGAACGCGGACCGATCTTCACCGCCGGCCTGGCCGGTCTGGCCGCCGGCGCGCTGTCGATGGCGGTTGGCGAGTACGTCTCGGTGAGCACCCAGCGCGACACCGAGATGGCACTGCTGGCCAAGGAACGCCGGGAACTCACAGAGCAGCCCGACGAGGAATTCGCCGAATTGGTCGGCCTCTACCGCGCCAAGGGGCTGTCCCCGGAGACCGCACAAACGGTCGCCCAAGAACTGACCGACCACGACGCCTTCGCCGCGCACATCGACATCGAACTGGGCATCGACCCCGACGAACTGACCAACCCGTGGCATGCCGCGTTCTCGTCGATGATTGCGTTCACCGTAGGCGCGCTGCTGCCGCTGCTGACCATCCTGTTGCTTCCGCCGTCGACCCGAATCCCGGTGACCTTCTTCGCGGTGCTCATCGCGCTGGCGATCACCGGCTTGGTCAGCGCCCGCCTGGGCGGGGCCGACCCGAAGCGGGCCGTCGGCAGGGTGGTCGTCGGAGGGGCGATCGCGATGGCCATCACCTATCTGATCGGTTACCTGTTCGGCGGCGTGGTCGCCTGAGTCACTCGACGTATTCGGCGACCCCGTCGTCGAGTACGACGCGGGTGTTCGAGCCGTCCGGGCCGCTGGCTTCGGTGCGGTAGACCGCCCGGCCGGCGGCGGTCCGCCAGATGGATGTCGTCAACGTCTCCCCCGGGAAGACGGGTGAGGAGAACCGGGCCCCGATCGCCGTCAGCTTCGCGGCGTCCCCACCGGCCAATTCGGCCAGCAGGGCCCGTCCGGCGAACCCATAGGTGCACAACCCGTGCAGGATCGGCTTCGGGAAGCCCGCCAGCGTGCTCGCGAACCAGGGATCGCTGTGCAGTGGGTTGCGGTCACCGGAGAGCCGGTAGATGAGTGCCTGGTCCTCGCGGGTCGGCAGCGCGATGCGCGCGTCGGGCTCGCTGTCGGGGAATTGCGGGGGCTCCGGACGCTGGCCCGGCTGTCCGCCGAACCCGCCGTCACCGCGGATCACCAGGGTGGTCAGCGTCTCGGCGATCGGCTGGCCGGTGGCGGGATCGCTGCCGCGGGCACGCAGCACGATGATGGCGTTCTTACCCTCGCCCTTGTCCTGGATGTCGGCCACTTCGGCGACCACCGACAGCGCACCCGACGGCGGCAGCGGGGCGAGCAGCCGGATCTCCTGCGAGCCGTGCAGGAGCTTGCCCCAGTTGAAGGTCCCGACCAGCGGAGCCGCCCCGAACCCCATGCAACAGATCACCGCGAACGTCGGCAGCACCTGCTGCGGGATGTCGTGGCTGTTCTCGGTGGTGAAGGCCAGATCGTCGACGCCGGCACCCACCCCGAGCGCGTAGAGCAGGGTGTCCCGTTCGGTCCACTCATAGAGCTTGGGCTCGGCCACCTTGCCGATCGCCGAGGGGTCGATTGCCATTGCCGCTCCTGTCTGCCGGGAATCTCGATGGTTGCACTGGCCGAATTCTCTCCCGCCGAAGCGATCGAGGGGGCAGGCTGTCGGTA
Organism: uncultured Actinomycetes bacterium; assembly: GCA_903877095.1. Taxonomy (GTDB): domain Bacteria; phylum Actinomycetota; class Actinomycetes; order Mycobacteriales; family Mycobacteriaceae; genus Mycobacterium. The sequence continues at coordinate 76,239 of CAIRCP010000051.1, forward strand.
TGCATGTTTTCCGTGTTCGCAGACTGTTGTCCGTGCTGGCAGTGCTGATGTCGGCGATGCTGCTCGCCGCCTGCGGCAGTCAGTCCAAGCCGGATGTCCGCACGATGACACTCACCCTGGTCCGGCACGCACAGTCCGAGGCCAACGCCAATGACATCGCATCGACGACCGTGCCCGGCCCACCGCTGACCCCGGATGGCGTCGCGCAGGCCGAGAAGATGGCAAATGAGTTGTCCGCGATGCAGTACGACGGCATCTACGCCTCGCAGATGTTGCGCACCCAGCAGACCGCCGCTCCGCTGGCCAAGGCGCTGGGCGAGCAGGTCACCGTGCTGTCTGGACTCAACGAGATCTCGGCGGGCTGGTTCGAGGGCATGTCGATGTCGGACACCTCCGGCACCTACATGCTGGGTCCGCTGAACTGGCTCAAGGGCGACCGTCGCTTCGGCATCCCGGGGTCGGTCAACGGCGACCAGTTCAATGAAGCGTTCACCGACGCGGTGCAGAAGATCTTCGACAGCGGCCAGGAGAAGCCGATCGCGGTCTCCAGTGGGTTCGCCATCATGATGTGGACATTGATGAACGCCCGCAACGGAAATCAGAACCTGCTGACCGATCACCCGTTGCCCAATGGCGCCAAGGTGGTCCTGACCGGCAATCCCATCATCGGCTGGACGCTGCAGGAGTGGGACGGAATCACGAACTTCACCGTCGCCGCTGCGTGAGCCGCGCTGCCTACTTCCGATGAGCAGCGGTGCCCAATTCGCGGCCAACCGCGACGCCCACTGCGCGATGCCCCTGCGGGTCCGCTACGTGGAGTGCGACATGCAGGGCCGGGCGTTCAACAGCCACTACCTGACCTGGGTCGACATGGCCCACACCGAGGCGTTGCGCGACATCTTCGGCGGTTACCAGATCCTGACCGAACGCGGCATCGACGTTGTGGTGGCAGCGGCCGAGGTGCAGTTTCGCCGGCCTGCGCGGTTCGATGACGAACTGGTGGTCAACGTCGCGATCGAACCGCCGGGGCGCACCTCGCTGCGCAGCCGCTACCGCATCGACCGGGGCGCCGAACTGATCGCCGAGGCCACCGTGACCCATGTTTGCGTGGATGCGGTGAGCTTCGAGAAAACGCCGTGGCCGGACTGGTTCCGCGAGCAGTTAGCCGTCAGCGCCGGGGCGGCGTCGTAGGTTCGGCGGCGTCATAGGTTCATTCGTAAACCCCTTCCAGATGCCAGCGTCGCTCGCGGTAGCACAGCAGCAGCGCGGTATCGGCCACCAGAACCTGGGCCCGGGCGCAGCGTCCCGGCCTCACGCCGCCGTTCCCGGAGTCCCACCACCGCTCATCCACCAGCCATGGCCCGGCCCACCAACTCAGCTCACCCCGGTAGGGCGAGCCGGGACCGTCGAGCCGGGCCGGCTCGGCGGTGAACATCCCGCGGACCGTCACCCGCACCGGATTACCTTGAGAATCAACCAGTTCCACGGCTGACGTTCCCGCGTCCCCCACGCCGGCGTCAGCTGCCCCGAAGCCGCCGGGATCGTCGAGGACCACCGTCGGCGCGGGTTGCGGCAGCCGGCCGGGCCATGGCTGGTCCGGCGTTCCCCGGGGCACCGCCTCGTCGCCCAGCGGGGTCAGGGTGATCCGCTCCGCCGGCCCGCGTCCGCCGCCGAGCACGGGCACCTGGACCGCCTCCTGACCCAGCAGGCCCTGCACCCGGACCAGAGCCCGGCGGGCCCGCAGCCGGTCCTCCTCGCCGAGGCCGCCCCACAGCGGCAGCTGAAGCGCTTCTGCGGACACCACTTCCACGGGTTGCAGCCGCAGCATGACGACCGGGCCGGCAAGTCCGCCGCCTCCTGCGAGTCGCCGGGAAGTCAGCCACCCGTCGAGCTGCCAGCGCACCCGGTCGGCGGTGGCATCCTCGGTCAGCGGTTCGGCGCAGCGCCAGACCCGGGTCAGTTCGGCTCCGGGACTTATCCCGCCGGGGGCGGTCACGGCATGGATGGCCAGCCGGGTGCACCCGACCCCGGCTCCCTCCAGGCTGCGGTGCAGGGCAGCGGCCAGGGTGCGGCCGGCGAAGGCCGCGGCGTCGACCCGGTCGATCGGCGGGTCGCAGTGCAGCGCCGCATCGAGTTCGGGGGGAAGCTCACGGCCGGACGGCCCGCGCCCGGGCTCGCCCCGTGCGAAACGGTGGGCCTGCACCGCATCACTGCCGAACCGGGAGGCGACATCCGAACGGGGCAACGCCGCGAACTGACCCAGCGTCCGGATTCCCAAGCGCCACAACAGATCAGCCAGTTCAACCCGACCGGACCCGGATAAGCTGGGCTCCGTGGCCAACTGCCTGATCGACAATCCGGACAGGAACTCGGCGTCCCCACCGGACTCCACGATCCGGCCGGCCCGGGCCGCGAAGACGGCGGTGGGCAACTCGTCGGCGATTCCCACCTGGCATTCGGCGCCGGCGGCGGCGACGGCGTCGACCAGCCGTTCGGCCGCCACCTGTTCGGAGCCGAAGTAGCGGGCCGCACCACGAACCGGCAGCACCAGCAGCCCCGGCCGCAGCACCTCGGCGCGGGGCACCACATCGTCGACCGCCACGATCACGCACTCGAAGAACCGGGCATCGCGCGCCGGGTCGGCGGCTGCGACGTGCACCTGGGGGCAGCGGGCCTGGGCCTCCCGACGGCGCAGGCCGCGTCGGACCCCGGCTTCCCGGGCCGCGGCCGAACAGGCGACCACCCGGTTGGCCAGCGTGACGGCGATCGGCGTGGTGGAGGGCAGTCCGGCGGCTGCCGCGGCGGCCACGGCCGGCCAGTCCATGCACCAGATGGCCAGGACCCGAGTACTCACGGCCGGCCCCCAGCCCGCACCGACAACCGCACCCCGCTGATCCGCCCGCAGCCCGCCACCGGGCGACCGCTGCGGCTCCCGGTGATCTCGTATCCGGACACCCGGGCGTCCATCCGCATCGACGCGCCCTGCCACTGCCCGTCGGCGACCAGGAGCGTGCACCCACGCTGACGGGCGCGGGCCACCACCGCGCGGGCCCGGGTGGCCGGCACCGACCGGCCGGCCAGGCCGAGCACCACCATGTCCATCCCGTCCATCAGCACCGCGGCCACCTCGACCGGGTCGGTTCCCGGATGGGGAATCATGGCCAGCCGGCTCAGGTCCGCTCCCATCTCGGCAGCAGCCAGCAGACCGAAGTCCGGGAGTCCGACGACGGCTACGTGCCCGCCGCCGCCCGTCACCGCGGCGACCATGCTCACCGGCAGCGAACGAGCCCCCGAGAGGACCGCCACCGTGCCCCTGGGCAACCCGGACGGCAGCTGCGCAGCCAGCGAATCCGGCACCGGCAGCAAAGATTCAGACTCGGGCAGGACCTCAGCCGGATGCTCGGCTGGGCGCCAGTGCACACCCACCTTCCCGGAGACCGCCGCCATCTGGTGGCGTAGCCGTTCTAGCTGATCAGCGCGATTTTCCTGGCGTTTCTCCAGGGCAATTGCCGCTGCCATCGCCCACCTCCAGGCCTAACCGGAATCTGCTGAGTTCGAATGTATGTTCGATAAATGAGTAAACACCGACCCACTGACAACCGTCAAGAGGTGCGAGCTGAACCCGGGCTACACACCCGTCAGCCCGGCGTCACAGAGCGGTTGCGCCGATCCGGCGGGCGGACAGCTCGTGCAGGTAGACCTCCAGGTCGGTGTAACCCAGGGTGGACAGCGTGGTGGCGTTGCTGTTGGCCACTGCCGGGTTGAGGCCCTTGGCGGCCTCCCAGGAGTCGGGCATTCCGTCGTTGTCGGCGTCGGCCGGGGCGGCCGGGGCAGTGCCGGTGTACGACGGACGCAGCGCATCGCCCGCCGGATTGGTCTCGATCGGAGCCGTCGCGATGGTGTTGGCAGCGACGCTCTGCATGAGCCGGGTGTCCATCGGATCGCGCGGCCACGCGCCGGCGGTGGCCAGCAGAATGGTGCGCAACTGGTCGGTGGGCGTGTAGGTGATCGCCGGGAACGGATGGCGGGTCGTGCGCTTCTGCGCCTGCTGCTCGGCGACGAGGGAGGCGATGTCAGCGCTGGTCAACGTTGCGTAGTCGTTGCAGCAGAAGAACAGTTCGTAATCCGAGCGGGTCGGGTACAGGCTCATCTTGTTGCCGCTGACGAACAGCTGGTTGGCCGGAACCCGCATGATCTGGTCATCGAACATGCCGTAGGGGAACGACGTGCCGGTGCGGAAATAGTTGTTGACCGCGTTGATCTTCCAGTAGATCGGGTACGGGTCTCCGGCGGTGTTGGTGACCACCCCGGTGTTCTGGCCGAGCGCGACGAAGAACCGCGGGTCCCAGTAGAGGTTGTTCGACATTTCCAGGTTCATCGTGGAATTGGCCGCCGCCAGCGATTCCCGGCTGCCCTCGGGCAGCCTGCCCCAGATCCGGTTGAACACGTTGTGGTGCAGTGAGACGTTGTCCAGCCCGAATCCGTAGGCCGGATTCGAGTAGTTCATCAGAATGCCGCCGTATTCGGCGTGGGATCCCAGGGTTTCGGCCAGCAGGGTGTTCTGCACGGTGACGTTGTTGGAGTAGGAGATCTCGATCGCCTCGTCGGTGGCGTTGCCGATCGAGACGTGGTCAACGATCGCGTTACGGGTGTAGCGCAGCCGCAGCCCGTCGTCGCTGGGGCCGTCCGCGCCGGGCCGGATCCGGATGTGCTGCAGGATCCAGTTCTCGGCGAAATCGCTCGGGGCGCGAACGTCCTGGTCCTGGTAAGGGGTTTCGTCGGTGACGAACCCGCGCACGGTGATGCCGCCCGGCGAGGTCTGCCCGGCGATGGTCACGTCGCCGTTGGTCAGGTGGATCTGGCTGTCGATGACCCCGCTGACTTTGAACAGAACGTATTTGGCGCCGGGCTGGTCGATCGCCCACTGCAGCGAGCCCGGGCCGTCGGCGTTGAGGTTGGTCACGTAAACCACGCTGCCGCCCCGCCCTCCGGTGGCCGACGCGCCGAATCCCTCCGCACCGGGGAAGGCCGGCAACACGCCCGGGGTGCTCGCCTTCGGGCTGATCGGGACGCTCACCGCCAACGGGGTGCTGCCGCCGTAGCCGTCGGTGACGGTGACGGTGAAGCCGTCCCGCCGGTCGGCATCGGTGGCACCCGGTGCCGCCGCGGCGTTGCGGGCCGCCGGCGTCGGGGTGTATCTGAACGCCCCGCTGCCGGGACTGACCGTGAGGTTGCCTTTGGGGGTCGCTGCGGGTGCGCTGTAGGTCAGAGGGTCGCCGTCGGCGTCGGTGGCGCGGACCGAACCGGTCACCACCCCGGTCACCGAGTCGGGGGCGCCGACGGTGGGGGCGGAAGCTACCGGCGCGGTGTTCCTCGACGCGATCGACACGGTCACCGGGACGTTGACCACGCCGCCGTAGCCGTCCCGCACGGTGACGGTGAAGGTATCGGTCTGCACGGCCGTGCCGGCACCGGTTCGCGCCGCGGCGTGCCGGGCCGCGCTGGACGGGGTGTAGGTGAAATCGCCGCTGATTCCCAGTCGCACAGCGCCTTTCGCGGTGGAAGTAGGTGCGGTGTAGGTGAGAACGTCCCGATCGGAGTCGGTGGCGCCGACCCGACCGGTGACGACACCGGTGCTCGCGTTGGGTGTCCCGACGCTGGTCTGGGCGACCGGCACGGCGTTCCGCGGGACGATGGGAACCGTGACCGCGGTACTGGCCTGGGCACCCTTGGTGTCAGCGACGGTAACGGTGACCGTGTCGTTGAGGGCCTGCGGCGCGGCCTGCTCCATGGCGGCGGCGTGCCGGGCCGCTGACGTCGGGGTGTAGGTCAGCACGCCACCGGCGGTGATAGTCGCCCGGCCTCGCGTGGTGCTCGACGTCCGGAACGTGATCCGGTCGTTGTCAGGGTCTCTGGCAGTGATCACCGCGGTCACCACCCCGGTGGCGGGGTCACCCCGGCCGACGACAACCGAGGAGATCACCGGTACCCGGTTGACCGCGGCCGGCACAACGGCCGCAGTGGTCAGCAGCGCGGCCGGCAGAACGGCCGCAGTGGTCAGCAGCGCGGCCGGGGGCACTGCCGTCGCAGCTGAGGGGCCACCCCATTCCCGACGCGCCGCCGCTGCCACAACCCACGCAACCGGCGCCAGCGCCGGCAGACCATTGCCGTTGCCCACCAATGGTTTAGGTATCGACAGGTCGTTGGTGGGCGCGGCTCGCATGACGGCCGCAGGCGCGACTTCAGGCGCCTCGACCGCGGATGGCACTTCGGCCCGCGGTGCAATCCGGCCGGGTGTGACCGCGACCGCCGCCACAGGTCTGACGGTCGGACTGGCCGCCGCCGGCAGGGCGAGGATGGCAGTCGCCGAGCGCGCAGGGGTCAATCCGAGGGCGGGCGTTTCCGGCGCGGGGGCAGGCGGTTCCGGCTCCGGCGTGCTGGCCGGCGGCTTCGGTGCGACCTGAGTTCTCCCGGCGGCGGCCGGAACCGGTGGCGAATCGTCGAGCAATCGTGCGCGGCGGTCGATTGGGGCCGGCCCGGAATCGCTGACCGGCGCTACACGACGGCCGACCGGGCTTCTGGACCCGACGGGGGCGGTCGCGGGAGGGGTGGATCCGGTCATCGGCCGTCGCACCCCGCCCAGTGCCGACCCGCCGCTACGGGCGGACCCGGCTGCCGACTGCTCGGGCTCGGCCGTGTTCGTCGAGTGCTCGGTGGAATCGGCGGCGGCCACGCCTACCGGACCCGCCGCGATGACGGTGCACAACCCGAAAACTGCACCGACTGAGGTCAGGAGACTAGCCGTCTTCGCCGTTCGCATGGGCGTCCCCTAAGGGCCGAGTAATTGCGCAGTCTGATGCGACGCTAACACCCTCGGGCCCCGTAGAACAAGGCTGTCGTCTGTTTCTTGTCACTCCCACTCGATGGTGCCGGGCGGCTTGCTGGTGACGTCAAGCACCACCCGGTTGACCTCGGGCACCTCGTTGGTGATCCGGGTGGAGATCCGCTCCAGCACGTCGTAGGGCACCCGGGCCCAGTCGGCGGTCATGGCGTCCTCGCTGGACACCGGACGCAGCACGATCGGGTGGCCGTAGGTGCGGCCGTCACCCTGAACACCGACCGAGCGGACGTCGGCCAGCAGCACCACCGGACACTGCCAGATCTGGCTGTCCAGCCCGGCGTAGGTGAGTTCCTCACGGGCGATCAGATCCGCCCGGCGCAGGATGTCCAGCCGGTGGGCGGTGACCTCGCCGACGATCCGGATGCCCAGCCCCGGCCCCGGGAACGGTTGGCGCGCAACGATTTCCTCAGGCAGGCCGAGTTCGCGGCCCACCGCGCGCACCTCGTCTTTGAACAACAGCCGCAGCGGCTCGACAAGTTTGAACTTCAGATCAGGCGGCAGACCGCCGACGTTGTGATGGCTCTTGATGTTCGCCGTGCCGCTTCCGCCGCCGGATTCGACGACATCGGGATACAGGGTTCCCTGCACCAGGAAGTCGATCTGCTCGCCTGACGAAAGATCCCGCACCGCGCCCTCGAACGCCCGGATGAACTCCCGCCCGATGATCTTGCGCTTGCCCTCCGGATTGCTCACCCCGGACAACGCCTCCAAAAATCTCGCCTCGGCGTCGACGGTCACCAGCCGCGCCCCGGTCGCGGCGACGAAATCCCGTTGCACCTGTTCGCGTTCGCCCGCCCGCAGCAGACCGTGGTCGACGAACACACACGTCAGCCGGTCACCGATAGCCCGCTGCACCAGCGCCGCCGCCACCGCCGAATCCACTCCGCCGGACAATCCGCAGATGGCGTGGCTGTCACCGATCTGCTCCCGCACCGCCTCGATGAGCGTCTCGGCGATGTTGGCCGGGGTCCAGGTAGCTCCGATACCGGCGAAATCGTGCAGGAACCGGCTGAGCACCTGCTGACCGTGCGGGCTGTGCAACACCTCGGGGTGATACTGAACACCCGCGAGCCGGCGGGTGCGATCCTCGAACGCCGCGACCGGCGCGCCCACGCTGGAGGCCACCACCTCGAAGCCCTCCGGCGCGGCGGTCACCGCGTCGCCGTGGCTCATCCACACCGGCTGGTTGCCGGGCAGGCCCGAATGCAGTTCCCCACCAAGCACATTCAGTTCGGTGCGGCCGTACTCACTGGTTCCGGTCCGCGCCACGGTCCCGCCTAGCACGGCGGCCATCGCCTGGAAGCCGTAGCAGATGCCGAACACCGGAACGCCGAGGTCGAACAGCCCGGGATCCAGTTGCGGCGCGCCCTCGGCGTACACACTGGCCGGCCCGCCGGACAACACGATGGCCTGCGGATCCTTGGCCTTGATCTCCGCGATGCCGGCGGTGTGCGGAATGACTTCGGAGAACACCCGGGCCTCACGCACCCGCCGGGCGATCAACTGCGCGTACTGCGCGCCGAAGTCGACCACCAGGACAGGGCGAGGGGATGTGGAGTGGTCCGGGTGCACCGAGACAGTCTAAAGGCGGGCCGAACGACCGATCAGCCCGACGTGATCTGCACGATCGGCAGATTCCGCAGCGCCCCGGATGCGTGTGCCGGGACCACCGGCCGCACCGGGGCTATTGCGTCCATCCGGCGGTAGTACTCGCCCTGGGCGGGACGCTCGTCGGCCTCCCCCTTGTTCGGCCACAGCGCGGCGGCCCGCTCTGCCTGGGCGGTGATCGACAACGACGGGTTGACCCCGAGATTGGCCGAAATCGCCGCGCCGTCAACCACATACAACGACGGGTAGCCGTACACCCGGTGGTAGGGGTCGATGACGCCGTTCTCCGGACTATCCCCGATCGCCGCCCCGCCCAGGAAGTGGGCGGTCAGCGGGATGTTGAACATCTCACCCCAGGTTCCGGCGGCCACGCCGTCGATCTTCTCCGCGATGCGCCGGGTCACCTGATTGCCGACCGGGATCCAGGTGGGGTTCGGTTCGCCGTGGCCTTGCTTGCTGGTCATCCGGCGGCCGAACAGGCCCTTGGTCGTGAAAGTGGTGATCGAATTGTCCAGGTGCTGCATGACCAGCGAGATCACCGAACGCTCACTCCACCTGCGCACCGACAGCACACGCAGGGCGCCCCGCGGGTCGGTCACGGCGGTACGCAGCAGTTGCCGCCAGCGCGGCACGTCAGTGCCGCCCGGCCCGGAGCCGTTCGTCATCAGCGTCTGCAGCAGGCCCATCGCATTGGAACCCTTGCCGTAGCGGCACGGTTCGATGTGGGTGTCCGGCGTGGGGTGGATCGAGGAGGTGATGGCCACGCCGTGGGTGAGGTCGAGGTCATCGGTGGCGCGGTAGCGCCCGGCTCCGACGATCGACTCCGAGTTGGTACGGGTGAGCACCCCGAGCCGATCGGAGAGCCCGGGCAGCGTGCCGGAGTCGCGCATGGCGAACAGCAGTTCCTGAGTGCCCCACGTTCCGGCGGCCAGGATGACGTTGCGGGCGGTGAAGGTGGCGGTGTTCTTTCGGATCCAGCGGCCGGTGCGCACGGTGTCGACCTCCCAGGTGCCGTCGGCCACCTGCCGCACAGCGGTCACGGTCGTCATCGGAAGTACCTGCGCACCAGCCTTTTCCGCCAGACCAAGGTAGTTCTTGACCAGGGTGTTCTTGGCCCCGTGCCGGCAGCCGGTCATACACTCGCCGCACTCGATGCAGCCGGTGCGGTCCGGGCCGGCGCCGCCGAAGTACGGGTCGGGCACGGTCTTGCCGGGCGTCTTTCCGTCGACGCCGAAGAACACCCCGACCGGGGTGGGCGTGAAGGTGTCCCCCACACCCATCTCGTCGGCGACCTCCTTCATGAGGCGGTCGGCGTCGGTGAAGGTCGGGTTCTTGACCACCCCGAGCATGCGCTGGGCCTGGTCGTAGTGCGGCATCAACTCCGAACGCCAGTCGGTGATGTGCGACCACTGACCGTCCTCGAAGAAGGGCGCGGGCGGCACGTAGAGCGTGTTGGCGTAGTTCAGCGAGCCGCCGCCCACACCGGCTCCGGCCAGGATCATTACGTTGCGCAGCAAGTGAATTCGCTGAATGCCGTAGCAACCGAGCGCCGGCGCCCAGAGAAACTCCCGCAGCCGCCAGGACGTCTTGGCGAACTCGTGGTCGGCGAAGCGGCGACCCGCCTCCAGCACACCGACCCGGTAGCCCTTTTCGGTCAGCCGCAGAGCGCTGACGCTGCCCCCGAAGCCTGATCCGATGATGAGAACGTCATAGTCGGGTTCGTCGATGTTCATAGGTTCCAAGCTACCGCTCACCGCCCGACGGTCAGCTCCACCTTCTGGAATTCCTTGAGGTCGCAGTAACCCGCTTTGGCCATCGACCGGCGCAGGCCGCCGACCAGATTCAGCGATCCGAACGGATCATCGGACGGCCCGTTGAGCACGCGGTCCAGGGCGGGACGTTCACCCGGGGCCACTTCGAGCAGCGCCCCGCGGGGCAGCGACGGGTGTGCGGCCGCGACCGGCCAGAACCAGCCATCGCCGGGCGCCTCGGCCGCTACCGCCAACGGTGTTCCCAGCACCACCGCGTCGGCGCCACACGCGATCGCGCGGGCCAGGTCGCCGGAGGTGTGGATATCACCGTCGGCAAGAACGTGGACGTAGCGTCCGCCGGTCTCGTCGAGGTACTCGCGGCGCGCCGCCGCCGCGTCGGCGATCGCGGTCGCCATCGGCACGCTGATGCCGAGCACCTCGTCGCTGGTGGTCACCCCGGCGGTCGAGCCGTATCCGACGATGACCCCGGCAGCACCGGTGCGCATCAGGTGCAGTGCGGTGCGGTGGTCGGCCACGCCGCCGGCGACCACCGGAACGTCGAGTTCGGAGATAAACGTCATGAGGTTCAACGGCTCTCCGTTGGAAGCGACCCGTTCGGCGGAGATGATCGTGCCCTGGATGACGAGCAGGTCGATGCCCGCCGACACCAGCGTTGGAGTGATCGCCCGGGCGTTCTGCGGGCTGACCCGCACCGCAGTCGTTGCCCCGGCGTCGCGCACCCGGGAAACCGCCTCGCCCAGCAGGTCGAGATTCAGCGGCGCGGAGTGCAACTGCTGCAGCAGCCGAATCGGTGCGGCCGGGTCGTCGTCGGTCCGGGCTACCTCGACGACCCGCGCGATGACGTCCTCGAGGTCGGCGTGTCGGCCGATCAGTCCCTCGCCGTTGAGGACGCCCAGCCCGCCCAGCCGGCCCAACTCGATGGCGAATCCGGGCGAGACTAGGGCATCGGTGGGATGGGCGACCACCGGGATCTCGAACCGGTATGCGTCGAGTTGCCAGGATGTCGAGACGTCCAGCGATGACCGGGTACGACGCGAGGGCACGATGTTGACCTCGCCGAGTTCATAGGTGCGACGGGCCGTCCGGCCCATTCCGATTTCAACCATGTCACGCACGGTTGGCTCCTTACCGCGCGTAGTAGTTGGGGGCTTCGACCGTCATGGCGACGTCGTGCGGATGACTCTCTTTGAGCCCGGCTGCCGTGATCTGGACGAACTGAGCCCGCTGCAGATCAGGGATGGTGGCCGAACCGGTGTAGCCCATCGCCGCGCGCAGACCGCCGGTGAGCTGGTGGATCACGCTGGCCAACGGGCCGCGGAACGGCACCCGGCCTTCGATACCCTCGGGGACGAGCTTGTCCTCGGAGAGCACGTCGTCCTGGAAGTACCGGTCCTTTGAATAGGAAGCGCGAACGGCATCTCCCTCGCCCCGGCCCTGCATGGCGCCCAGCGAGCCCATCCCGCGGTAGCTCTTGAACTGCTTGCCGTTGACGAAGATCAGGTCACCGGGAGCCTCGGCGGTGCCGGCCAGCAGCGATCCCAGCATCGCGGTCGACGCCCCGGCGGCCAGCGCCTTGGCGATGTCACCGGAGTACTGCAAGCCGCCGTCGGCGATCACCGGCACCCCGGCCGGAGCACAGGCGGCGACGGCCTCCATGATCGCGGTGATCTGGGGGGCGCCCACCCCGGCGACGACGCGGGTGGTGCAGATCGAACCCGGCCCGACCCCGACCTTGACGGCGTCGGCCCCGGCCTCGACCAATGCGGCGGCCGCGCTGCGGGTGGCGACGTTGCCGCCGACCACCTCGACCTTGTGCCCCACCTCGCCCTTCACCTTGCTCACCATGTCCAGGACCATCCGGTTGTGGGCGTGGGCGGTGTCGACCACCAGCACGTCCACCCCGGCATCGACCAGCGCCATGGCGCGGTCCCATGAGTCCGCCCCCACACCGACGGCGGCGGCCACCAGCAGGCGGCCGTCGCTGTCCTTGGTGGCATGCGGGTGCTTCTCGGTCTTGACGAAATCCTTGACCGTGATGAGTCCGGTCAGTCTGCCGTGGCCGTCGACGATCGGAAGTTTCTCAATCTTGTTGCGCCGCAACAGCCCGAGTGCGGCGTCGGCGGTCACACCCTCCTGCGCGGTGATCAGCGGCGCTTTGGTCATGACCTCGGCGACCCGCTTGTTCATGTCGACTTCGAAGCGCATGTCGCGATTGGTGATGATGCCGACCAGCGCACCGTCGCCGTCGACGACCGGCAGGCCAGAGATGTGGAACTTGGCGCACATGGCGTCGACCTCGGCGAGGGTGTTCTGCGGTGAGCAGGTCACCGGGTCAGTCACCATGCCTGCTTCGGAGCGCTTGACCATCTCCACCTGGCCGGCCTGCTCGGTGATCGACAGGTTGCGGTGCAACACGCCCAGACCGCCCGCACGCGCCATCGCGATCGCCATCCTGGCTTCGGTCACGGTGTCCATCGCTGAGCTGACCAGCGGCACCTTGAGGCGGATCTTGCGGGTGAGCCGGCTCGACGTATCTGCCATGGCGGGCACCACGTCCGAGGCGGCCGGCAGCAGCAGCACGTCGTCGAAGGTGAGCCCCAGCATGGCGATTTTGGCGGGATCGTCCCCACCGGTTCGGACCGGGGAGCCTTCGGCAATGGACATCGGCGCGGCCTCCATCAGCAGGGGAAAGTGGCCCCATCCTATCGGCTGCCCGGCGGGTTTCCGGGGGCCGGACTTGTCTCACTCGCGTACTGTAGGGACGTGCGCGACCACCTGCCACCAGGCCTGCCGCCGGATCCATTCGCCGATGACCCGTGTGACCCGGCGGCCGCGCTCGATGCGCTCGAACCCGGTCAGCCGCTCGACGCCCAGGAGCGGGCCGCCGTCGAGGCCGACCTGGCCGACCTGGCGGTGTACGAGGCGCTGCTGGCGCAGCGGGGCATCCGCGGCCTGGTGGTCTGTTGCGACGAGTGCAACTCCGACCACTATCACGACTGGGACATGTTGCGCGCCAACCTTCTTCAGCTTCTGATCGACGGGACCGTGCGGCCGCACGAGCCGGCGTACGACCCCGAGCCGGACGCCTACGTCACCTGGGACTACTGCTGCGGGTACGCCGACGCCTCGATGAATGAGGCAACGTCGGATTACTACGACGGCTCTCGCTGAACCCCTCGAAATCGTTACGGGCCGGCCGGTACCGGCACCAGCACCGTCGTGGTGACCGCCGCTGACGGCACCGGCTCCGCCGCCGAATCAGGTGCGCTCTGGGGTGCCGGGCTCGGAGCCGGGGCCGGGGACTGACTCGCGGTGTTTTGAGCCGGCGGGGGGGCTTCCGGCGACGTGGCCACCGATGTCGGAGCGGCCGGGGTGACGCTGGAATCGGCCGATGGCGATGACGGCGGTGCGGTTGCGGTCGTCGGCGCCGCGCTGGTCGGCGTCGTGGCCTGCTGGCTCTGCGGCGCCGCTGACGTCGTTGCGGCCGAGGATGCCGGCGACGAGCTCGACGGCGGGTTCGACGGCGCAACGGACGAGGTCGATGCCGACGACGGCGGGGCCGACGTGGCCGGTGACGTCGAACTGCTGGATGCCGAAGAACTCGATGCCGACGAACTGGACGGCGCCTCAGTGGTGGTCGACGTGGTCGGTGACGGCGGGGCGCTCGGTGTGCTGGTCGGTTCGACCGCCGGGACCAGTGCGGCCGACGACGGCGGCACGGTGTAGACGACGCCGGGCGGCGCGGTGGCAGCCGGATCGCGTTCGACCACCTTGGCCGACAGGTCGTTGAACTGGTCGAGCAGTTCCTGCTTCTGCTGCTGGTCGTCGATCGTCGCGACCTGCGTGCTCACGGCGACCAGCTTGTCCTGCGCCTGCTCCCAGTCACCCTGGGCGATGAGGGTCTGCACCTGGTTGAGCTCGGTCTTGGCGGCCAACCCGACCTGGTCGTCGCGCACTTGCTTGGGCGCACTGAACATCATGGTGCGCACGCCGTACAGCGCGTCACCCGGGCCTGATCCGGCCACGACGGCGCCGAAACCGCCGATGCACAGCACCGCGGCGGCAGAGGCGCCGATGACGCCGAGGCTGCGGCGATTGCGTTTCTGGGTGTCGGTCCACCGTTGCGGGTCCGGTCCAGCACGCTTCTGGGCTCGTCCGGCGTTGAAGGCCGCCGTCACGTCGGCGTCGCTGAGCAGTCCCGTCGCTGGCGGCCAGCGAAGCTCGTCGCGCCAACCGCCCAGCAGGGCGGCAAGTTCGGCATCGGCCGGATCCTGGGGAGTAACCGGCCGGCCTCCGGCCAGCGCGTCGATGAAGCTGTCGGTGCGGCGAACCGCGTCCAGCGACGGCTCGCCAGGCCCCTGGGCGGCGCCACGGAAATCACGTCGTCCGAAGTCAGGCATAGTCGAACCCCGCTCCAGCAATCTCGTTCTTCAGCCGCGCAAGGGCGCGATGCTGGGCTACCCGTACGGCGCCGGGGGTGCTGCCGACCGCCTCGGCGGTTTCCTCGGCGGACAGCCCCACAACGATCCGCAAGGTGAGGATTTCGCGTTGCTTCTCGGGGAGCACAGCGAGCAATCGATTCATCCGGGCCGCGGAATCGGACTGCAGCGCCATCTGTTCGGGACCCGCCTCCAGCGAGAACCGTTCCGGCACAACGTCGGTGGGCTCGGAGCGGTTGCGGGCCGCCGCGCGATGCGCGTCGGCGACCTTGTGCGAAGCGATGCCGTACACGAAAGCCAGAAACGGGCGTCCCTGGTCCTGATATCGCGGCAGCGCCTGGATGGCGGCCAAGCAAACCTCCTGAGCAACGTCGTCAGCGGACAGGCCACTGCGCTCCGCGGATCCGATCCTGGCACGTACATACCGGACCACGATGGGGCGAATGATCTCCACTACCTCCCGAAGGGCATCCCGGCTGCCGGCCGCTGCCTGCGCAACGGCGGCGTCGAGACGCTCTCCTGGAATGGTCATCGACGACGGGCTCTCCAACGTTACGGATGTGACAGTTCGGGCGGCTTGGCTCCAGCTAGTGACAATATCGGCCGAAGCTGACCACGGGCGCCTAGCGCATCTTCCAATGGCCGCCGCGCCGCGCCACGACCTGCGCACTTAGGTCGCGAACCTCCTTGATCGCCGCCGGGCTGTGCGCCTCGCTGCCGATGCCGGACAGCAGACACGCAAGCGCCCAGCGCAACGGGACCAGTCCGTAGGTTTCGGTGTCTTCCAGCGCTGCATCGGCCACCGCGCGCGAGCCGGCCAGGTCGCCGGCACAGCACAACGCCGCCGCCAGCACGACGTTGCTCTTGATCCGGTGCCGCCGGGGCACCGACGGCGTGTTCGCGGCGAGCTCCACCGACCGCCGGGCATGCCGGAGCGCCGCCGCACCGTCCCCGCCGGCCATCGCCAGTTCAGCGTGCACCCAGGCCAGCCGGACCGACTGCCGGTCCGGCACACCTCCCCCGCTCAACTCGCAGGCCACCCGCTCCGCTCGGGCCAGCAGTGCCGCCGAGGCCGTCAACCGGCCCACCCCCAGCGCATCGGCCGCAAGACCCGACAGCGCGTCGACACCGGCCTGCGGATCACCGGCGCTTGCCGCCCAGGCCCGTCCGTCGACATCGTGGGAACTCCAGTGCCAGCCGAGCTGACGCAGGAAGGATGCGTGCGTGCTGAGCGCCAGTGAGCGCCATCGGCCGTCGGGCTCGGCACGCATCAGCAGGGCCAGGTCGGCCCGTGCCGCCGCGTATCGCCCTTGCCCTCCGGCGCCGACGGCGCGTAACCACAACTCCTCCGGGCCGCGCGCCGCGGGCAGCGGCCAGCGGCCTGGGTCGGCGCCGAAGGCAACGTCGGCCAGCAAGCCGGAAGCGCCATCTGGCGGAGGCACGGACACCGGCGCGAGGGTACCAATTCCTCGGGTTAAGAGTTTGTGGTCGGCTTGTTAACGCCACGTCAACTCCGGCGGTGGCCGACGGTGCCCGGACGGCACACGCGATGGCCGTCCTGCGTAATCCGATGACACGCCGCCCCTAAAGATGAACGCGACGTAAATTCGCAGCCTGCAACGACCCCCATACCCATGGGTCCGGACTATTGACGTGGTTTCGCCGTCCCTCATAGCGTTGGGTCGGTAAGTGGTCATTGGCGACTGCGCTGGATAACCGTCCACACCTCAATAAGTGCGAAATGCGCACCGAGAGAGAGGATTACACATGTTGCAGCCGCAGCAGCTCCCCGGTCCGAACGCCGACCTGTGGGATTGGCAGATGCACGGCACCTGCCGGGGCGTCGAATCGGCGGTGTTCTTCCACCCCGACGGCGAACGCGGACGTGCCCGCGCTCAACGTGAGTCGCGGGCCAAGCAGTTGTGCCGCCAGTGCCCGGTGATCACCCAGTGCCGCACGCACGCACTCACCGTGGGTGAGCCCTATGGAATCTGGGGCGGCCTGAGCGAGTCGGAACGCGAACTGTTGATCCGCAACGGGGTGCGCCGCCGCACCGCCTGAGGGCGGATCGGATCCGCGAGCCGGTCGCTCGGCCCGGATTGATACCAACCCATAGTGGGTACTCGCTTCGGCATGTGGACCCGCGCCGAACTCATCGCCTTCTGGAAGGTCCGGGGTATCGATCCCGACCGTTGCTACTACACCGGCTGGCCGCGGGGCGGTGCCTTCGAGGTCGACCATCTGACTCCGATGGCCCGCGGGGGTGAGGACGTCATCGAGAACCTGGTGCCCTGCCTGCCGGCGGTCAAGCTGGTGAAGAACCATCGCACGCCGGCCGAGCTCATCAGATTCCTCGACTCCGGCCCGCGCGAACTCAGGATCGCGGTCTGATAACTATTGCGCTGCCACGTCGTTCGGCACGTCGACGCCGACACCACAGCGGTTGCGGATCTCGGCCAGTGGCGCGCGAATTGCTCTGACCTCGTCCTTGACCTGCGGGCGGTCGTCCAGGTACTGCTGAATGTCGTTGAGCACCTGATCGCGCGGCTGCCCTTTGAGCCCGGTCATGAAATCGTTGACGTCGGGGTGGGTGAAAAGATAGGCCGACGTGGCCGCTGACACCCCGGCCGCCACACCGGCGAGGTCGGCCACCGTGCAGTTCGGCGGGTCCGCCAGCGCGGCAGGAGTTCCGGCGAAGACGGCGGCCGTCAGCGCGCCGACGCTCAGCGCGCCGATCACCGCCCGGCGGACGAGAGCTCTGGCAGGCATGGGGTGCTCCTCTGGTCGGGTGTGCGGAAAACGGCTAGCGCGGCTGAGGGCGGGGACGCTTACCGCCGAAATTGAAGTCCGGAAGATCCCACGAGATGCCCGGGTCGTAGATGTCGTAGTAATCGCAGGCGGGGTTCCCGGAGCACGGATAGGGGCTGTATTGCGGAACGCTTGTCGGCGCTCCCGAACTGCCGGACACCGTTCCGCTCGCACACAGGGTGCTGCCGGTGACGGTGTTGCAGTCGGCCCTGGCACTCGGTGCGACCGCAACGCCCACTGCCGTCGCCGTGATCGCCAGGGCCGGGACGAGGCACAGCACACTTACCTTCACGAGGGAACCCCCATCTCAACGTCCTCGGCTGCGTCACCGGCTATGTCCTCGGCTGCCTCACCGGCTGCCTCCTCGGCTGCGTCACCGCGTAGCCGGCCGGGCAGGAAAGCGTTACTCACCAGCCGCCAATGATTCCCGAACTCATCACGGAAGTAAGACAGCAACCGTAGGGCTCCTTGCGCCAACGCCAGTCCCCGACCGCTCTCGGCCATCTCGTCCGGCATAATCGCGGCCGCGAGGTCGAGATTGGCCGGCTCACCGGCGTCGGTGAACTCGACCTCGACCGCGTCCGGGCGGGCGTGAAGTTCCATCCACAGCGTCACCGCGCGAGCGTGTTCGAGGATGTTGGCGGCGATTTCCGCTGTCGCGACGCCGATTTCGTTCCTAATGTGCTGCGGCACCTGTTCATGCTTGCGCCAGAAGGCTTCCAGCGCGGCATGAATTTGTTCAAGCGCTGCCGGACCGTTGATGATCTCTAGTTTCAACGTAGACCCCAAAGTCCGTAACGAAATTATGCGTGGGCCCATCTTGCTTGAACTGTTGTTGTCATTTCAACGTTTCGGCGGAGTCGGTGCGATGACAGGCGTTAATGCCGCTGTTGCGGGGTGCTCGATACAACGGCGGACTCCCCTACCCGGGCGCGACTTCCATCGACTCGAGGTAGTACTTCTCCCGTCCGGTCGGGTAACCACCCCCGTCGGTCGCGATGTGCACATGATCGAAGTGGTTGGCGGTTTCGTTGCCGTAATCCGCGGTCCAACTCGGCGCCCCGATGCCGGGATAGAAGCCTTGCCGCCAGATCACATGCAGCACACCCCAGCGCTTGGCGTTGGCCAGGGCGAAGCCGGCGATCTGGTTGCCAAGTTCAATGCCCTCCGGCGTGTGGTAGTCGGGGATCATGACATCGATGGCCAAGCCTTCGGGATGCCATCTCAGCGCGTCTTGCCGAAACCCGCCGATGGTCTTGATGTCGAGAAACATCATGCTGATCGCACGTTCCACCCAGATGCTGTGGATCTGCAAACCTTGCTCGGATGCCAGGCCAGGGGGTAGCTCGACGTGAAAGTCCTGGGCGGCGGTCGGCGCGTTTGCCGCCATCAGCTCCGCCTCGGCGAGATTGGCCACGGACGGGGCACCGTTCGGCGGCGGGCCCGGAAGTGGGCTGACCGCCGCCGCTGCGAGGGAGGCCGTGGCGGCCGACGTCGATGACGGCGTCTGCGACAGCCCCGCACAGCAGCGCGGCTCCTTGTCCTGCGCATAGAACATGGCGGCGGCAACCACCAGCGATGACGCGGCGGCCAGTAAGCGCCCGCCGATCTTCATCTTCGCCATGCCGGAATACTTTACTTAGCTTCGTACCGCAATGGGTTGAGGGGCAGTTGGCCGCGCCCTCTCAGGGGCCGGATTGCCCGCGTCAGCGGGCCGGAAGTAAGGGGCAGAGTGCCCGCGCCAGCGGGGGGGATGCTGGGGGCACCCTGCCGGCGCCCACATTACGGGTTGGCAGCGTGTCGTGCACGACCGGACCCACAGGGACGGTGGCAGTGCATCAGGACGGGCCCAAGGGTGGAGTGTCCGCGTCCCTCCTGCGGACACCCCACCGACGGCGCAGAGTGCCTGCGATAGGGGCGCAGACACTCCACGTACACCAAGGTAGATCAGCGTGTTTAGTCGGCGCTTCTGGTAGCGCCTGTGTATCGATCTGGTAGCAGGGGTGCGGGGATCTGGTAGCGGCCCGGAGGATCGCTTTCATCCGTGACCGTTGGGGTCGCGGCGATGGAGAAGGATCCGTCCGCAGATGACT
>CAIRCP010000052.1 GCA_903877095.1 uncultured Actinomycetes bacterium
CCCCGCGCCCGGCTTCGCCGGGGTCGGGGTCGGGGCTGCGCCCCGAGGCTGAGCCGACCGGCTACGCCGGTCCTTAATGGGTAATTGAGTATTGTTGTGCCCGTTGCGTTTTCGTTGTTAATTGCTGAAATTGGGCTTCGCCCAATAGGTTTCGTTGTTTGAGAGTTGTTGTCTGACAGTGCTTTTCGTTGTGTCGGAATCGGGCTGCGCCCGCTTCCGATTGGCGCTGTCGGTGTTTGCTGGAATTTCCGCTGGCTTCTCACGTTGCGATGGGGGCGGAGGCCGTGACCGCCGCCGCCCCTTCGGCGTCACGAGCGGCGACCGCCCGCGGTGCGGCCTCCATGCCCGTCCGCAACGTCTGCACCGACTCGTTGCAGACCGCGGCCAGGGCCGCGTGGGCGGCCGACGTCGCACCCACCAGCGCGATCGCAGCAGCCGACACCCCATCAGCGCCCGACAGCACCGGCAACACCCGCGCCGGCACCACCACACCCGCCGCAGCCCCAATCGCCGCGCCAGCCTCCATGTCGCCCCGAATCGTCATGCCGCCGCTCCCTCATCTCCCGTGACCAATCCCGCGGCGGACGCCGCGGTGACGACCTCAGCCAGCCGCATCCGATCTGCCGGACCCGGTGCTGCCGCCAGCGACAGAGCCTCCCACGCCCGCAGCTCGGCAGCGGCCCGACGCAAGCCGGCGTTCCAATGCGGCGGCGGCGTCGCCGGCGGCTCACCCTGCGCGGCGAGCATCACCGCGACACGGGCCTGCACCACCGCCTCGGCCAGCGCCGCCGCCAGATCCGGCGACGGCGCCCGCCCGACCTGGCCCACCGCGGCGGCACGCAGCCGATCCGCATCCGCACCACCAGCGCCGGCCTGCGCCGACGCCACCGCCGCCGCGACCTGACGCACCGCACCGGCCACCTGATCCTCCGGCAGCGCACACACCACCGGCCACCACGCATCCGGCGACAACACCGCCAGGCGATGCCTCCTGCCAATCGTGTGGTCCGCCAACGGATTCGGCGACGGTGGAGGCTCAGCACCCACCGCCACGACGACCGTCGACCGCGGCCAGCGCGCCGCCGTGCCCGGTGTCACCGACCGCACCACAACCACATGCGGCACCGAGCCCAGCAGTCGGGCATGGGAGGCCAACACCCGCTCCGGCGGCAGGAACTCCCAGCTCGCGCGGACCGCCGGATCAATCGCCGGATCATGGTGAGCCAGGGTCACGCCGACCGGCAGCCACACTCCCTGCGGCAGCCACGAACCGTCGCTGGACGCCGCGACAAATTCCGGCATTTCACCCGGTCGCTGATGCCACGCAACCGCCCACGTCGCCGTCGACAGAAACGCCGGATCGTGCAGCGCCGCAGCCAACGCCACCGCCGCCGCATACTCCGGGGTCACACTCAACCCCTCCGCCGCCACCGCGCCCATCTCCACCAGACGCGCCAGCCGCGCCCGCTCCCCCGGACCGCGACCAAACGCCGTCACCACCGGCGGCGACGGCGGCACCATCGGCGACCCCACCGACCCACCCGGCACACCCGCCGGCGACCCCGGCAACACCGGCGAACCCACCGACCCCGGCACACCCGCCGGCGGAGCCGGAGCCAACGGCGACGCGCCAGCAGCAGCCACAACCGACCCCGCCGCCACCCCACCAGCAGCAGACGCCGACGCAGCCGCGACCGGACCCGCCGCCACCGGCGGAGCCGACGCCACCGCCGGCACCCCTGACCCGGCTACCGTCGTCCCCGGCACCGACGTCGACGGCACCGCAGCTGGCCCAGCCGAAGCGGCCGGCGGAACCGCCGGCGGCGGAGACCCCGCCGCAGCAGCCACAGACGACACCGCCGACGACACCGGAGACACCGCACTACCGACCGGCGCAGCCGACACCGCAGCCGGCGGCGACTGCCCACCGCCCGAACCCGCCGCCGCAGCACCCGACTGCCCCGCAGGCTGACCCACCGGCGACGACGCCGACGCACCAGCACCAGCACCACTCACACCCGTCCCGCCGGCCGCGCTCGCACCCGGACGCGGAACAGCAGACGAACTCGATGCCCCTGACGGCGACACCGCCGACGACGAGCCCAAAGAACTCGGTGCGCCACTGGCGCCACTACCACTGCCACCGAGACCCGATGCTGCGCTCGATCCAACCGACGCCGACGCGGATGACGGCACACCTGCCGGCGGCGCAGCGGTCGTGGGAGGCGGGGTGCCAGCGGGTCTGGCACCCTGCGTCGAGGCCGCGGGGGCGCTGCTATCTGGCGCGGCGGAGGTGGGTCTTGCTCCCTGAGTCGTGGGTTGTGCGTCGGAGGCGGTCGGGCGAGCGCCCTGGACCGGCGCGTTAGCAGGCTCGGTGCCGGGAGATGCAGCGGCAGGGCGTGAACCTTGCACGCTCGGAGACTCAACAGCCGCTGGACGTGCACCCTGAGTAGCCGGAGGGGTCACGATGAGGTCACCAGCGGCCGGACGTCCTCCCATGCCTGTGGCCGGCAGGTTAGCCGGGCTCTTTGGCGGTGGCGCTCCTATGCCACCGTGCCAGGTCAACGGCTGGAGAGCAGGGGGCGGAGGCATCGCCGGCATGTGCACACCAGCGAACGTCGCAGCGACATCGGCCCGCGTCCGGGAGATCTCGTCCTCAATCCTCAGTCGTAGGACCTGGATATCGGCCGCGATAACCGGCGACGGAGGGAACGCCTCCAGCAGGTGAAGTTCGATGCGCGCCACGGCAATCGTCGCCTCGGCTGCCGCCACCGACACATGGATCGCGCTCTGCGCTCGCGCCACATCGCCCGCGAGCAGAGCAAGTTGGGCTCCCGCGCGGGTGCTCCATTCCCCCCACTCGTTGTGCATCGTCGCGACGCGCAACGCGGCGTCAATCTGGCCGTCGAAACCCGAGGGCAGGACACCTGCGTAATGCGAAGCGTCAGAACGCAACTGCGTTCCCGCCGCGGCTGCCTCGGCAGCCGCCACCGCGCATTCCTCCGCTGCCGCAGCGAGACCCGACGGATTCACGGCTGGCCAGCACCCCGGAGGGATCAGCGCATTGGGTGAGGACGGCTCCGGGACCGGCGGCCACATGGCCGTCATTTCGTAGCCGCACAGACCGCACGGACAGCCCGGCCGAGATCTGTGCTGGCCTGCCACAGGGAGTGGTCGGTCGGCCG
Organism: uncultured Actinomycetes bacterium; assembly: GCA_903877095.1. GTDB lineage: Bacteria > Actinomycetota > Actinomycetes > Mycobacteriales > Mycobacteriaceae > Mycobacterium. The sequence goes on from CAIRCP010000052.1 coordinate 3,186, forward strand.
GTAGCCCGGTCCGAGTCGGTCTATGAACTCGTCCGCATAGGCCGCCTCAGCGAGCAGGAGCGAGGACATGAGCGGGTCTCGGGCTTGCTGTCCGAGCCGCCGCATGTCGGCGGCGTCTGCCCGCAGGATCGGGACACTCCGGGCGGTGAGCGCCGCCTGCTCCGGCGACCACTGCGCCCCTGGAATCGACGGGTCTGACGCCGACCACTCTGACTCCCGGTCCGCGTAGCGGTTCGCCAGCGCGGCCCACTCTGCGCACACAGGGTCCGGGACAGCCGGGACCGCGATGGAGACAGGACCGGCCGGCGCAGCCGCCGGTGCCGACTGGGACGCTGGTGCATGCTGACGTGAGCCAGCGACCAGCCCGCCAGCGAGTGCACCGGCACCCAGGCCGACGACCAGGGTCACCACGGCGAGCCAGCGTTGTCGAGGTTGTCGAGGTTGTCGGGCCTCGGGTAGCGATTGGGGAGCCAACCACGGAGGCGGCAGATGGTTCGGCTGCATCTGCCCAGCGTATGCGCGCCGACCGCCGGTTTCGAGACCACCGCGCGGGTGGTCGAGCAGCACGGTCATGAGCTCGATGCGGTCGCGCTCCCCCACGATGTCCATGCCGGTGGCGGCGAGCACCGACGCCGGGTCGGTGCTCTGGCCGGCCCAACGGCGGGCGGCGCGGCGAGCGATACGGGCACGCTGGCGGTGCACGGCGAGCGCGGCATCACGCCAGGCGTCGAGAGCGGCGCGCCAGCCGACCCCGGCACCGGGCTCCCAGGCGGCGACCGGACGGCCGCGGCCGGCGACGTCGAGCGCGGCGCAGGTCGCGGCGATGTCCACATCGCCGGCGGCTGCGATTGCCTCGGCGGCCTCGGCTGCGGTCCAGTGGCGGATGCAGCTCCGCACCACCGCGTCGAGCACGGAGGCCGCGGGCGTAGGACGCGGCGGAGCCGGCGCGAAGATCCCGACGCCGCCGTCGTGAACCGGGACAGTGGCGTACGGGTCGGGCGACGCCCCGGGAGCCGGCGTGCGCGGCGGGCTGGCCAGCGTCCGGGCGACCATCGCGGCGCGCCAGTCGGGGTTGAGCCTGCCGGCGCGGGCGTCGGCGAGCACCTGGCCGCGCAGCCGCAGCAGTGTGGCGTCGTGGTGGTGACGCACCGCCATCTTTACCTCCATCTGGATGTGCATCTATATGGCTGCGTCTATGTACATGATTTTACGGGGCGGGCGGGCGTGACCGTCCAGTAGGCGGGCAGACCACCGTGCCCGATGCCCGCGGCAGCATAGACACCAGCCGGGTCGGCGTCGGTTGCCCACCAGGGGCCGTCCGGGTCGAGAAGCGCCAGGTGGTGCGCGTCAGCGACGGTCCGGTCCTGCCACCGGGGTAGCCGCGCCGCGAGCCACGGCTGCCAGTCGTCGCCGGCCGGGTGACCGGCCGCGGCGTGCCCCAGCCGCCACGCCAGCTCGATGCGATCTTTCTCCCCCTGGACATCGAACCCGCAGTGCGCGAACACCACCGGGTCGGTGGGCGACCGCCGCACCGCGCGGCGCGTGGTCCCGCGCGCGATCCGGGCAAGGTCGCGGTGAGCGACCACAGCAGCGGTGCGCCACGCGCCCAGCGCCGCCCGCCAGGTCGCGCCAGAGCCCGGCTCCCAGGCGGCCACCGGTTGCGCCGGATCGGTCAGCTGGAGGACAGCCACTAACCCGGCAACCGCCTCGGTGGTCGCACGCATCCGCGCCACGATCACGTCGAGGGACTGCCGCGTCGAGGGTGCGCCGTGCGTGGATTCCGACTCCTCAGGCCGCAGGAACTCGGCGCGGAGCGCGCCGCGCCAGTCCGCGGCGAGCTGACCGCGGCGGGCAGCCCACATGACCGTCATGGTCGCTGCTGCGCGGATCGCGTGCACGTCGATCACGCCGTTGCCGCTGATGATTCCGATGTCCATACCCGACATATAACCATATGCATGTCTTTATGTCTATCTTTATGGACGCGCATGTTGGCCGTCAGGACACCCGCGGCGTCCAGCCGCGATACGCGGCGGCCATAACAATCTGCCCTCAATGAAGTGGCGGGCCGCCGAAACGACCGCAACCATCAAAGTCCAGGTCCCGAATGTTGACGTTCCCGCCGCCGACCACCGTCTATGCGGCGCGAGCGCTGGCGGTTGATTCTGGGGTTCCGGACGTCTCGCCGATTGTGTCAGAGGCCGGGGTGGGCCAAGCCGATCGCGGCCAGGACGAGCGCCTGGGTGGTGGTGTCGGCGTCGGCGGCCAGCCGCTTGAGGCGCTTGTGGACGTCGCGCGGCAGATCCAGGGTGGTGCGGGCGCCGCCGGCGACGCGGCGGTGGGGCATCGAGGCGGCGACCAGGGTGTCGGGTCGGGTGAGGCCGGCGTCGATCGCGGCGCGGATCACCCCCGACATGGTGGTCCCGGCGTCGAGCGCCTGGCGCTTGAGGGCGACGCGCAGCGCCGGGGCCATTTGCAGGGTGGTCCGCATCATGGCTTCGTCGGCGGCGGCTGCGTCGCTGCCTTGGAATGCGGTCGCGGCGGGGGGCGGGGTGGCGGCTCCGGTCGGCCGGCGGATCACCGCATTCCGCACTGCGTCCGCCGTCGTCGGCTTGGGATTGGTGGTCACGGTTAGCCCTCTTTCTGTGCGCCGTTGGGCAGCAGGCCGACCGCTTGAGCCAGCTCGTCGAACACGTCGTTGTAATCGGCCAGGTAGCGGGGCAGGGCATGGCCGAATGCCCGCTGGATTGCGGTGCGATCGCGCACAACGGTGCGCAGGACCGGCACATCTGCTGCGGCCAGGGCCGCGGGCATCTCCGTGGCCTCCACGGTCCGCATGTCCACCATCGTCAGCAGCACCGTCGTCGGCCTGTGCGCAGTGATATCGAGGGTCGGGAAAACCCGGTCCACATCAGCGGCGCGGGTGCCTGTCGGGATGATCACCAGATCCGCCAGTGCGATCGCGGCGTCGATCGCCGCCGCGGTCCCGGGTGGGGTGTCGATCACGACCAGCTCGTCGGGGTCCGCGGTCAGGCCGCGGAGTTCAGCCGCGGTCATCGCCGTCACGGTGACCGGCAAGGGGGTGCCGGCGGCGGCGGCGCGGTCAGCCCACGATGACGCGGAGCCCTGGGGGTCGGCGTCGATGACGCGGGCGCGCCAGCCGCGGCGCGCCGCGGCGGAGGCCAGGTAGACCGCGGTCGTCGTCTTCCCGACGCCGCCCTTCGTGTGCACCATCGACCAGATCACCCCGCGAGCATACCTCCATAAAGACATATTTCAACAGAGACGCGCGTCCATACATCTGTACATAGTTGCGCGCATCTGGACGGGCGGATGCGCGTCTGGACGCGCATGTCTCCGATCCACTGAGTGCGGTCGCGGCTATTACGCGAGCGCCGAATTCATCGCGGCCCGAGAAAATGGCCGCGGTAACACCCCGCGGTAACCGCGCCGCGCTTACCGCGGTGCCCGCCAGCAGCGCCGATGAGACCGCGGCGCGGCGCGGAATTTCCCTGTTCCCTCACGCTGCAATTCCAATCGCGGCTATTACCCGCTGCGCCGGATAAACGGGGCCGATAGGCGCGATAGGCGCGGTAACCGGGGCTGTCGGGGTTATCCGCGCAGGTCGCGGTCGCCAGAACCGCGGCCCTAAGCCTGCGGGCCGCGCTGTGGCGGACCGAGCTGCTCGGTGCTGTGGCGGACCGAGCTGCTCGGTGCAGCAACCGCGACGGGTGCTCTCAAAGCCGCACTCGACACGAATTGCGAGCGCCAGCAGCATCGGCAGGGGATAGCGGGACCGGTGAGCTATTACCGCGGAATCGCATCTCTAACCCGAACTGACGGGAAGGCTCACGGCAGCTCCGCGTGCCGTGAGCCTACCTGGCGAGGGAGGGTATTACCCGCAGGTCGGGCCGCGTGTCGCGCAAGAAGGCGGTTCTGGGTGGTCTGGAATTTCCGGGGATCGTCTGCCTAGCGTGAGCGTCATGCGTGTGGATCGTGTGGTCGCCCCCGCGACCGAAAACAGTGACGCCCTCGGCGGCGTGTCAGCGGGCCGTTATCTGGTTATCAATGGTTCGCTAGCCCCCATGGCACCTACAGCGATGGGGCCGCGCCGCAAGCGCGGCCGGCCCTCCTACGGAATCTCGAGGTTTCAGATCTGCACCTCGCTGCCGCTCGACGTCCGTGACGCGGTCGACGTCGTCGCGACGACCGCGGGCGTAAGCCGGATCGTGGCGGTGGCCGATTTGATTGCCCAAGCCCTCGGGCGCGGGGATCTCGCGCTGCGCCTGCCCGCACCCAGAGGGCCGGTCCTCACGCCGGCCGAGGTCGGGCAGATCGCCAGCCGTCGTCCCGATCCGCGGGGGTGGCCGGCGGTGACGACGCTGGTGGCCACCGAACTGCTCCCGGTCCTCGAAGACCTTGCGGCCAAGACTGGGGTCTCGCGGCGGCGCATCGTGGCCAATCTCGTGACCCACATGGTTGGTCACGGCATCGACCTCAACCACGACGACGTGGTGTGGCCTAACCAGGGGAGGTTTCCGCTAGCGATCTAGTGCGCGGCCCCGGCGCGCCGGGCACATGGGACATCTGAATAGTTCGCGAAAAGCTCCAGACATGACAAAAGCCCCCGAAATTCGGGGGCCCTGTCGGAGGTGCTGAGTTGGCGCTCAGTACCGGGGGGGCCTTTCGCATCGAAACCGAAAGGTACGTCTTTTGCCGGACGTAACGACGGTAGCGCATACGCGTCTCCAGGTGAAGGGGACGCGCGCCTACCGCAATAACACTGAGACCCACCGTGGCGGTTGTGCCTCGGTGTCCGGGGCCGGCCTGGCATCAGCCCGCTATCGCCAGCGGCGACGGGCCTACATCGAGTCTGCTGGTGCTGTTCCGGCGACCACGCCGGCGTGGCTGTCCGCCGAGCACTGGCTCGCCGACGTGCAGGCATGGCTGCATGTCGACGGCCCCGAGATGCTGGCTGGCCGGATGCGCCCGGACGTGTTCTATGCGATCTGCGCGGTAGCGGCCGGCTATGCCGATAGCGCCTCGGGCCGGAACATGGCCGCGACCGCCGCGGTGCTGGCCCGACGCGCGGCCGACCTGCTGGGCCGGGACAAATCATTCTCGGGGAGGACAATCACGACCTGGCGGGCCATCCTCGCTGAGTCGGGCTGGGCTGTGCTCGCCCGGCAGGGCAGCGGTGGCGGGGGCCGGCCCAACCGCGTACCCGTGTGGCACCTGATCAGTCGACCCGCCATCGGCGTTTGCGACCTACCTCCACCCCGTAGGGGTAGGAGGTCATCTACCGCTATGTACAGATCACCAAGCGCGCGAGCGCGCGGAAATTTGCCAATCGGAAACGCGGAACCTGCGGCCAAGACGCGACGGCGGGCGCCAGAGCGCCCGCCGCGCGCCCTGCGCTTGCAGCGGATGGCTGCCAAGCTACTGCCAGAGGCGTCTCCGTCCGGATCGCACCATCGGCGGGGCAGTGGCCTCGCCGGAGTTCACCCCGGCCGGATCTGCGACGCGATCACCGCATCCGGACTGGACTGGGAGCGGGTGAACATCGTCGACGTGTGTCGAGCGATCAACGAGCAGCCGTGGTGGCCGGGTGTGCGCGATCCTGTCGCGTTCCTGGCCGCGCGGCTCCGGCGGGTCGCGCCGCGGCTGAACGCGGCGGCAGCCTCCGCATCGGGTGGCGGCTGCGCCGCCACCGGCCTGGAGGATGGGGCGGGGGGCCAGCCTGGCGCGTCGGCTCCGGCCAGCCCTGAGTTCCGCGCCGCCGCGATGGCGAGCGTCGCGGCCGTGATCCGCGAGACGAAGCGGGCCGCTGCCACACCAGCGCCCGCACCCGCACCGGAGCCGGTCAGGCCGGAACCTCTCGATGACGCCGGCGACTGCTGTCTGTGCGGTGCGCCGGATGCGCCACGTCGACCTGGCCGGGCGCGCCGCATCGCTGCCCTGTGCGATGCGTGCGCCATCGCGAATGTTCCGGCCCGACCGCGCCAGGAGAAGCCGATTGCTACACGTCCATATGGACGCAGATATGTCGATATGGCGGTACGCTCGTCGGGGAGGTTGGCATGAGGGAACACCTGGTGTTCACGGGCGGGGCCGCTTGGCGGCTCACCGAGGACGAGGACCACGACATCATGGACTGGCTCCGCGAACGGTATGGCGCGGAGACCAAGGCGTCGGTGGTGTGCCTGTCGGTGCAGGACGTCCTCGCACGCCTCGGGGCGTCGGTGCTGCCGCCGGACTTCCCGGCCGCCGACGTGGTGATCGGCCAGTCCGGCCGGGGGATGCGCGGCTGGCTCGACATCACCGTGGCCGCGTGGGAAGCGGCTCAAGCCGCGGCGGCAACGGCGATGCCTGACGTCGAGCCGGAGCCGGAGCCCGCCGAGGGTGGCGACGGCGCCCAGGCCGTCAGCCCCGAACCTGCCGCCCCGGCCGCGCCTGCGCCGGCTGCGGTGCGCGGGCCGGCGACGCTGATCGAACGTTCGTGGTCCGTGAGATCACGAGCATCACCATCGACTGACATAAAGGGGTAATTGCGTTGCAGCTGAATCGTTCTCAACTCGACCTGATCCGCGCGAAGTTGGATGCGGGCATGGCTCCGGGTGATGTGGCGGGCTGGATTGCCCGGGTCACCGACCGCACCCCGGACCAATGTGCAGCCATCCTCGCGGCGGCCGAAACACTCCATGAGGGCGGGCAGCCCGCGGACGCCCTCTACACCGCCGCCGACGCCGCAATGTCGTCGTCGGAGACCAAGTAGACGGTCGGCCGTCCGTCGATGCCGCTGGTGTCGGTGTGCACGACCCGAAACCCAGTACCGGGTGCGATCAGTGCTTCGTCCTCGCGTTGGCCGGCGATCAGTGCGATCGGTAGCACCGCCGCGGTTCGAAAGACGAGCACGTAGTCGTCGTCACCGGTGGCGAATCTGCGGGCGACGTCGAGGTTTGTTGTGGTGCTGGTGATCCGGGTCGTCTCGATCCTCCCGCCGATGGGGAAAACCGCGCTGAGGAAGTCCTGCCCGTCGAGGTCGACTTGTTGGGCGACCCGGACCACCGTCGCGCACGGCCACGGCGGCGTGGGCTTTTCATGCTGAATTTCGTTGAACCACTGCAAGATTCGTTTGATCCGCCGCGCGTGTGTGTGGGCTGTCGGGTGGGGGTTGGGCAGCCCGAGAACGGCGTCGTGGATGTGCGCGTACCAAGGGCCGCAGTAGGCGCGGACGCTGGCGACGACGAGGGGTTCATCGAGGCTTTCGATGAAATGGCGGGTCCGCGGGTCGAGGGGAAACCCGAGGAAGTCGGTGAGTGGGGTTGCCGCGGGGACGCCGTCGGCGTCGTGGGTGAAGCCCCAGGCCGTGAGGTCGCCGACGCGGCCGGCGTGATCGGCGCTGCTGCTCAGCCCGCCGGTGCGGATACCGGCCCGCCGCAGTGCTTCATGGTGGGCGGCGGTGAGGACGGCCGCCGGCGTCGGGACCGGCGTCGTCGGCTGGCCGGTCGGTGCGGCCCTGGTGCTGCGTTCCAGTTCGGCGACCTCAGCCGACGCTGCTGCCCACCGGGCGCGGGCATGGGTGGGGCAGCGTCGCGGGCCGCCTGCCTCACGCGCTGATCTGCACACCGGCACAAGGGTCGATGACGTGCGTGCGCCGTTTCAAGACCACCGCTCGGATGACCAGATTTCAGGCGATTTCGGATCATTGAGCGCGCGCCCGAGTGGGTACCACCCACCGTCGAGCATGGCCACCGCGGAGGCGTAGCCTCAGCGCATCACAGCCATACACGAAAAGCACTGTTAGAGAACAACAGTCAAACGACGAAACCCGTTGGGCGAAGCCCAATTTCACTAGCAACCACGAAAAGTATTGTGGCACAACAATACTGGGGTGGCTCTGAAGGCCGGCGTAGCCGGGCCCAGTGTGCCTCGGGGCGCAGCCCAGCCCCGGCGCGCCATGAACACCCGCTACACCGAAAACCGTTGCCCCGCAACACAAAACGACAAACACCAGACGCGAAGCGGCTGCATCCCAAAACACAAGCTCCACAACACAATCCACGCCAAGCGCGAAAGCGCTTGGCGCACAGCATCATACACCTCGGCCGGCCTCGGCCCGGCTTGCGTCGGGCCGCTGCCGAGCTGCGGGCGTGGGAGGCTCTGTCGCTGGCGGCAGCACCGGGTCCGGCAGATCGGATGCGGCTGGCTGAGGTCGTCACCGCGGCGTCCGCCGCGGGATTGGTCACGGGAGATGAG
>CAIRCP010000053.1 GCA_903877095.1 uncultured Actinomycetes bacterium
AGTCATCTGCGGACGGATCCTTCTCCATCGCCGCGACCCCAACGGTCACGGATGAAAGCGATCCTCCGGGCCGCTACCAGATCCCCGCACCCCTGCTACCAGATCGATACACAGGCGCTACCAGAAGCGCCGACTAAACACACGGCTCGATCGAGGTGCAGATCGCGCAGGACGCCGGACTGCGCCCCGGGGTGGTCTCGATATCGCACGGCTTCGGCAGCCGGATCGGCGGCGAGGACACCTCCGGTTACGCTGCGGTCGCCGATCTGCTGAGTACCGACGACACCCTCGACCGCGTCACCCGGATGCCGCTCATGAGCGCTGTCCCGGTGCGATTCGACACGGCCGGTGCCCGCCCGGCCGAAGGCTAACCGGGAACGGTCGCAACAGCGCCCAGGCGGACCGGCAGCCGCGCCCATCCCCGCAGGACGCGGGTGTCGCGACGGCTTCCTTCGCCAGCCAGTTGTGCGTCTGGGAAGCGGGTGAAGAACTGCCGCAGTCCCACTTCGCCTTCCATGCGGGCCAGGGCGGCACCCAGGCAGAAGTGCCGGCCTCCGGAGAACGCCAGATGCTTGCCCGCGTTGGGCCGGCGCACGTCGAAGCGGTGCGGATCCTCGAACACCGCGGGATCACGGCTGGCCGCGGCGAGATAGATGACCACGAAATCGCCACGCTTAACCGGCATTCCGGCCACCACGGTGTCGTTACGGGCGACCCGGCCGGTGAGTTGCACGGGGGAGTCCAGACGCAGGATCTCCTCGACCGCGCTCGGCCACAGCGACGGGTCGTCTTTGAGGATCGCCAGCTGATCCGGAGCGTTGATCAGCATGCGTATTCCGTTGCCCAGCAGATTCACCGTGGTCTCGAATCCGGCGGCCAGCACCAGACCTGCCACACCCCGCAGTTCGGTCTCATCAAGTTTGATCCCGCCCTCGGATGCCTCGATCAGCTGGCTCATCAGGGTGTCACTGGGGTGATCGCGTAGCCGGTCCAGATGCATGGCGAGCCACTCGTTGAACCCCACCAAGCCGTGTTGGACCCTCTGGAACTGACTCCAGCTCAACCCGAAATCCAGACTGGGAGCGGCTAATTCGCCATACTCGAGAATTTTTGACCGATCCTCGGCGGGCACACCGAGGATCTCGCTGATAATGGCGACCGGAAGCTGTGAGCAGTACCGCTCGACGATGTCGACGACCCCGTCCTCGGACAGGCCGTCGAGAAGGGTCTCGGCGGTGTCCTCGACCCGGTCCCGCAATGACGTCACCGCACGTGAGGTGAACACCGACGACACCGTCTTGCGGTAGCGGGTGTGCTCGGGGGGTTCGACGGCCAGCAGCGACGGCGGGAGCAGGGGGTGTAACAGGTCGGCGCGGGTCCGCTCCTCCAGCCAGCGCAGCGGGGCCGGCAGTCCGGCGCCCGCGTTGATGACCCGGAAGTCTTCCGATCGCAGGAGTTCGTGTGCCAGAGCGTGATCCACGGTCAAGAAGGCCACCCGCGCCCGTACCAGGGGGCCTTGCGCCCGCAACTCCTCGAAGAACGGCACCGGGTCGGCCCGAACGCCGGGATCGGCGACGAAGCGAGCCTGCGGGTCGCCTCGACGTGCCGAGATGTTCGCGCCGGCCCGGACCACGCCGTGCATGGCCAGCCAATTCAGGCGCTCTTTGATCGTCATCAGGCTGGCGGGGTCCAGCTCACCGGCAACCGCTTGATGCCGTGAATGAAGGCGGACAACAGCATCGACGGCTCCTCGGTGACCACGATGTCGGGGATGCGCCGATGCAGCTCTTCGAACACCACGGCGATCTCCCGGCGGGCGAGGTTGGCCCCCAGGCAGAAATGCGTTCCGCCGCCGCCGAATCCGATGTGGTGGTTGGGGTTTCGGGTGACATCGAACAACCACGGGTTGTCGAAATGCTCCTCGTCGCGGTTTGCCGAGCCGTACCACATGGTGACCTTGTCGCCCTGCTTGATCTGCATGCCGCCGACTTCGACGTCGCGGGTGGCGGTGCGGCGCATGTAGACCACCGGGGAGGCCCACCGAACGATCTCCTCGACGGCGGTCTGGGTGTGTTTGTCGAAGTCGTTCCACCAGATCTCGCGCTGCTCGGGGTAGCGGGACAGCGCCAGCACTCCGTGGCTGATGGCGTTGCGGGTGGTCTCGTTTCCGGCCGCCGCCAGCAGGATGAAGAACGACGCGATCTCCGCCGACGTCAGCCGTTCACCGTCGACCTCGGCGGCCACCAGTGCGGTGGTGAGATCGTCGCGCGGGTTGGCCCGGCGGTCCTCCGCCAGTGCGGTCGCGTAGGCGCCGATGTCGATGGCCACCTTCATGAACTCGACGTAGTCGGTGGTCAGATCGGGGTCGCCGAAACCGAGGATGATGTTGGTCCAGTGGAAGATTTGCTGATGATCGGCTTCGGGAATGCCCATCATGTCGCAGATCACCTGAAGCGGCAGCGGCCCGGACAACTCGTTGACCAGTTCGGCCTGCCCGTCGGGGTGGTTGGTGATCAGATCGTCGACCAGCCGCCGAGCCCGCTCGCGCACCGATTCCTCAGTGCGGGCAACGACTTTCGGGGTGAACGCACTGCGGACGATCCCGCGCAGCCGGGCGTGGCGAGGATCGTCGAGGGAGATCATCGATCCGAAGTACTCGGCCACCTCCGGCTGCTGGTCGGCGATGGTGATGTTGGGGTAGGAGCTGAAGATATCCGGGTGCCGGCTGGCGAAGTGGACGTCGTCGAACCGGGTCAGCGCCCAGTGCCCGGGGCCGGGCTCGAAGCCCTCGAACCTGATCTCGTTGAAGAACGTGATCGGAGCCGCACGCCGCAGGGTGGCAAATGCGCCGTCCCGGAACGCGTCATCCTTGCCCCAAAACCTCAGACTGCCGAGTTTGACGTCCGCCAGGGGAACCTCCGGCGGCGCCTCGCCGTTGACGCGTGTCGAGATGCCCATGCCTCCCACAGTAAGGCCATCCTCGGCCGACTAGCCTTCTTCGACGACCTTCTTGATCCGCTCCAGCGTGGTGCGCATGTCGCGGACGTTGCGCCGGCCACGCAGATACCCGGCGAACATCCAGAACACCCGCATCGGGAGCGAGGCGTTCAGCCGGAACGACTCGGTGACGTCGGTGCCGTCACCGCGCGGGGTGAACTGGTAGTGCCAGTTGTTGACCGCGGCGTCACCCGGTCCCAGTACGGCGAACCCGAACTCCTTACCCGGCTCGCAGGCGGTGACCCGGCAGGTGGTCCAGTACACCGGACCGATCTCGTTGCGGCGGACATGCCCGCGGAACTTCGCGCCGAGTTCCGGTCCGGTGGCGCCGCCGAGCCACTCGGATTCGAAGACTTCGGGGGAGAACCGGCCGGTGTTGCGTACGTCGGCGACCAGATTCCAGATCTTGTCGGCCGGCGCGGTCATGTGGACCGTCACGGAACCTTCCATAGGCAACGATCGTAGGCCGGGCGCGTAGCGTCTCGGTGATGGGTATCGGCCTGCGCAGCGTCGACCGGCCGATGCCGGTGCCGCCCGAGGTGGCATGGCGGCTGCTTGTCGACGTCGAACAGTGGCCGCACTGGGGCCCTTCGGTGCGCCGCGCGGTGCTCGACGACGGATCGAGCCAGATCAGCGCGGGTGCCCGGGGAACGGTCTGGACCGCCGTCGGTGTTCCAGTTCGATTCGAGGTCACCAACTTCGATCCCGGCCGCCGGTGGGACTGGAAGGTGGCCGGTGTCGCCGCCACCGGCCACGAGGTGACCGCGGTGCCGGGCGGCTGTCGGGTCCGCTTCGACGTCCCGTGGTGGGCGGCCGCGTACCTTCCGGTGTGCGCGGCCGGCCTGGTCCGGATCGAGCGGCTCGCTCAGGATCAGCCGCAGTAGGACCGGGTTGCGGCGTCGAGTGCCTGCACGTAGAGCGGGTCGAGTGCGCGGTCGGCGGCGACCGCCGATTTCGTGGCAGCCAATGTGGCGGAGCACACCGGCGAGCGCAACACCTGCCACTCTTCGGCGATCTCGGCAACGATTCGATGGTTAAGGACGTCGATGGCCTGCCGGGAGGCCGACAAGTCCGGGGCTGACGCCGGCGCAGCCGCCGGATCGAGTTTCCACCACGAGAACCGGCTGTACTGGATCGCCTCGGTGGCGGCTATCTGGTCGGAGAAGACGCGAGTCACGTAATCCGTTGGTAGACCGGCCGATTCGGCATCAGTCGATACCGCAGCGAGGACCTGTTGAACCCGGACCGGGTCGGTGATCGGGCCGCCGCCGAGCCACTTGCTGGCAGCGACCGGATCGGCGGTCTGTAGTCGCTGCGCGGCGGCGTCAACGAGGTCGTAGAGCGGCTGTCCGGGGGAAGGGTCGGCCGCCGCAGGGGCCACCGACCCGATGGCTACGGCAAGGCAGAGACCCGCGACGGCGACCCGGGCGCTCAGCCGACGGGGTCCATGGTCGTCTTCGCTGCGCTCAGCCGACGGGCCCCTTGCCGAGCACCACCGGTGCGATGCGCGCAGCGCCGGTCCAATCGATCCAGGCGAGCATCACCATGTCGCCGGGACGGTGCCGGTCGACGATGTTCGACAGGTCGGCGGCCGAGTTGACCGGTACGTTGTCCACCGCGGTGATGAGGTCACCGCCACGCAGACCGACCTGACCGGCCGGAGTGTCCGGCAGCACCTGGCGCACAACCGCGCCGGCGGGACCCCCCAGCGGCGCCGCATCGGAGATGGCGACCCCAATGAACGCGGTGTCGCCGATATGAATCCCCGGCGCCGGTGCTCCGGCGCGGATCTGATTGGCGATGGCGACGGCCCGGTCGATCGGAATCGCGAACCCCTCGCCGCCCGTCACGCCGCCCATCCGGTAGGTCAGCGTCGCGGCCACCGTGACGCCGACAACCTGTCCGCCGCTGTTGACCAGGGGACCGCCGGAATCGCCCGGACGGATGTCGGCGGCCACCCGGATGAGGTCGTACAACTCGCGTGATCCGCCGCCGGACTCGTCCGACGCCCGTACCGATGCTCCCAGTTGGGTCACCGAACCGGGCGCGAAACTCGGAGGCCCACCGGTTCCGTTGGAGTTGCCGATGGCCGCGATGGGCTGGCCGACACCGAGCGTCGACGAGGTGCCCACGTTCGCGGTGGGCAGCCCGAAAGCGCCACGCAGCCGAACCAGCGCGATGTCATTGGCGCGGTCGAAACCGATGACGTCCACCGGGTAGGTCTGGCTATTGGCCAGGCTGATCGCGGTGATGTCGGTGGCGCCCTCGATGACGTGGTTGTTGGTCAGCACCTCGCCGTTGGGGTCGAGCACGATCCCGGTGCCCGAGCCGGCCGCACCCTGGTATCCCAGGGTCGTGTTGATGTCGACCAGGCCGGGAACGACCTGGCTCAGCAGAGCCGATTGGTCCAGCGGACCGACCGGGGCGGGGGCAGCGGGGGCAGCCGTGGCCGGCGCGGCGACCATGCCGGCGACAACCGCGAGGGTCGCCAGCACACCGGGGAGGCGACGGGCCCAGCGATGCCCGGAACGCGGACGTGTGAAATCCATACCTCAACTGTGCCTGAAAAGCCGGGTAAAAGGCCATTCGCCGACAGGAAACCGGTCGAAGTGTCTGAAATCGGCTCAGCCGGGAAAACCCGCGGTCAGGGCGTGATGATTCGTACCAGCCCTTCCTCGACAGCGCCACCGCCAAAACGGGGGTGGCTGTAGCGAGATTTTCGTCACAGAGCGCGATTCGCGAAGACGAAGCAGGGACCGAAACACTGGTCAAGCGCGGTTGACCGCCCCCGTCGGTAGCATCGCCGGGTGGACAAAGCACTCCGGTCGGGACTGGGCCGGCTGCTCCTGGCGACCGCTCTGCTGTGCGCGCTGGCCCTCTCGGTGGGTTTCGTGATCGTGCACCGGGTTTACGACCTGCGGGGGCTCACCACCATCGCCCCGCAGAGCGACGAGCAGTCCCGGCAACAGGTGCTGGGATCGGCCCGGCAGATCATCGCCGCGGGCTCGCTTCGGCACACCGACGCCAACTATCTGCTGCAGTCGTGCACGACCGAGGACCAGCCGCCCTATCAGGGCACGGTGTACGTCGGATTCGAGGTACCCGACGTGGTCCAGACCCGGACACTCTTTCGCCAGATCGCCCAGACCATGACCAGGCAAGGCTGGCGGGTAGGGCTGCCGCCCGGCCATCACCCGGACGGCTGGACGCTGGCCAAGGACGGGGTCACCGCGGTCTACTACCGAGATCCCGACCAGGTCGGCCGGGGAGTGCTGCGGGTCTACGGCGAGTGCCGCGACGTGACCGACCACCGTCTCGACGGGAGCGGCTTCATGGACGTGACAAGGGAACTGACCATCGGTTGAGGACGGAACGAAATCAGGGACTTTAGTCCCCGGCGTGCCGGGACCTTTGCCGTGTCTGGTACGGCTCGTAACAGATAGAATCCTTGGCATGGCTTAATGTGATCACCAGTGCGTGCGTGGACGTCAAACACAAGGCATGTGCCGCCGAATGCCCGGTCGACTGCATCTACGAGGGTGAGCGGAGCATGTACATCAACCCGGACGAGTGCGTCGATTGCGGCGCATGCCGGTTGCTGTGCGAGGTCGACGCGATCTACCCGGACTACGAAGTGCCCGAGGGTGAGTTGAAGTTCCGCGATGATAACGCCGCCTTCTTCAGCCAGGTCCTGCCCGGCCGCGACGCCCCGATCGGAACCCCCGGTGGCGCCTGCGAATTCGGGCCTGTCGGGGTCGACACCCCGATGGTGGCGGCGCTACCCGCCAAATAACTCAGGACGGCGCTACTGCGCCACCGAAGCGCAAGCTTCTACTGCGCCGCCCGAAGCGCAAGTTTTAAGGCGACTCCGGCGCGGCGGCGAATTCCGTGGACGCGGTATAGGCCCGGGCACCGTAGACGGTGGCCGGGTCGCCGTGCATCAGGAGGCGCAGGGCTCGGTCCTTGCTGTTCAGGTCCTTAAGAACAGCGTGGTAATGCCCGGGGTCTGCCATGCGATGACCGTATGACGATGTTTCGGGATCGGTCACCGGAGGGCAGCCCGAGGTGCCTCACCTAAAAGTGAGCGCGAAGTAGTGGCTGGTGCCTCACGCATGGTGAGCGCGTGGGGGGCTTGCGCTACTTCGTCTTGGTCAATCGGTTGATTGACGGTTGCAATGCTTCCAGATCGATGTGGCGG
>CAIRCP010000054.1 GCA_903877095.1 uncultured Actinomycetes bacterium
CGGCAATCAACTCCCGGCCCCGCAAAGTACTTCGATGGCGTACCCCTGCCGAGGTCTACCAACAGCAGCTATCCTCACTGACACAAGCCGGTGTTGCATCGACCCCTTGAACCTGCCCAATACACCTCAAGGGATCTCGCGCAACTCTGCCAATTTCTTGGAGTTACCCAGTCGATGGGTGGCGTGGGGTCAAGTGCCGACAACGCTCTGGCGGAATCGTTCAACGCCGCCCTCAAACGCGAGGTCCTGCAAGACCGTTCCTGCTGGCCTGACGCGGCGACCTGCCGCCGCGAGGTGTTCCGATGGCTGGCCCGCTACAACACCAAACGCAGGCACTCCCGGTGCCGCCATTCCAGACCCGCAACCTTCGAAAGGAGCCTCACGACCGCTACGCTGCCCGAAGCCGCCTAACCACAAATCCCGTGTCCACTACATGGGGGCAAGGCCCGTCTGATAATCCGCTGTGCAACATGAGGGGGCACCGTCGTCGGAAAATGCCGAATGACCGCAGATGAAGTAGATTTACATCCGAACTGGGGGTCGGAATTAGATCGACCCCCCCGGGGAGGAATAGCGTGAGCGACGTCGGCAACGTCCAGCAGAACGAAGATCGGCAGACCGCCGTCCAGCAGGCCGCGGACGAACTCGCCTCTCGTCTGAAGGCACTGGCCGAGACGTTGGCCCCGATTGCGACACCTCGCCGGGTGCCCTACGGGCCCGGCCGCCTCGGCAAGTTTGCTCGCCGGCAGTCTCCGGAGGGCTACGTTCTCGATCAGGTCAGTCTTAAAATCCTGCTGCCAGATGGTCGGCTGTGGAATTACAGCCGCAGTGAATCAACACGTTTCCCCACTGGCCGACTCTTCGACGCACGGGTCGACTATCCCGAATTTGCGGGCGGACAGTCGGCCCTGGGCGGACGGGAATTCGTCTTTCTCGGCGCGGTGCTGGACAAATATTCCTTCGGATGGGCCGCGCCCGACGATTCGGTCAGCGAATCGGACGCGGGCGGGCTTTGCGCCATCTACGGCGAAGGTCGCGTGGTCCGCTGGGTCACCGCCGACGACGCCTTCCGCGTTATCGCCGAATCCGCCCTCGCCCGGCAGCGTTGACCACTTAGTCCTTGGCCCACAGGCAGTCTCCGGCGAGTTCGACGTAGAACAGGCTGGGCTTCATCTCGACCGGCAGCGGCGCGCCCTGCTCCCCCTCGGTGACCTCCGGTGCCGCAAGCACGCCGGCCTCGACCACGGTGGTCTGGGTGACCCGGCAGCGGGTCAGCGGATCACGCGGCGTCGCCGTCCACTGACCCGACGACAGATTCGGGTTGCGCATGCCCTGTCCGTGCAGGGTGATCGGCGGCCCGTAGCTGAGCCACCGGTCATTCGGCGGGAACGGCGTCGCAGTCGGCGTCCACGTGTAGCCGGTGCCGGATTGCCCGCATACGACGTAGGTGGTCTCGTCGGGCAGCAGCGTCATGACGCCGGCCAGGTCGGCCGAGCACGGCGAATCCGCCTGCGGCACAGTCTCATCGGCCTCGGCGACGGCCGCCGGCGCCAGTGCCGCCGACCCCGCCAGCAGCACGGCCAGGATTACCCGGATCATCGGCCTGGGGTCCTTGTTCGTCATACCAACCTCCACTCATCCGATGATCGGCAGGCGCCGCCTGCGGGCCAGGCGATCCAACGTCACCTGCATCAGCCGTCGGATGCGCCCGTCGACCTTCTCGGGATCCGGGTCCGGACCCCACTGCGCGAGCACGTCGATCGGATCGAGCACCTCGCAGACGATCTTCGACGGCAGCGGCATGTTCACCGGCACCAGCACGCTGAGCCCGAATGGGAAGCCGAATGACACCGGCAGGATGTCGGTGCGCAGCACCCGGCGCTCCCACCTGTCCAGTCGCAGCACGCGGGCCAGCCAGGTCCCCCGACTGAGGAACATCTGGGTCTCCTGGCCACCGATCGACACCACCGGAACGATAGGCGCCCTTGCCGCCACCGCCGTCGCGACATATCCGGTGTGCCCGGCGAAGTCGATGACGTTTTCCACCACGGTGGGCCGGTAGACCTCCATGTCCCCACCCGGGAAGACCAGCACGGCGGTATCGGTCGCCAGCGCTGCCGCGGCGTTGTCCGGACTGGCCCGGATGATGCCCAGGTGCGGCAACAGATCGGCGGCCGGACCGTGGAACAGCGAGTCATGGCCGAGCACGTACAGCGGGCGCTCGTAGCCGAACCGCTGGTAGTAGTCCACCGCGAAGATCGCGAAGTCGGGCGTCGTCAGACCACCGGAGTGATTGCCCACCAACAGACACCGGCCGGGCGGAATGCGCTCCAGCCCATGCACTTCCGAGCGGTGGTACACCTTGACGAGCGGCCGCAACAGGTCAACGACATGGCGGGTCAGTCCAGAATCCCACCGGCCGACCTGCGTGGGCGGGGCCGGTTCGTGATCGCCCTCAGGGCGGTTCACACCGAAGCCCGCCGACGAGCCCGCCCGCCTAGCCGTAGAGGCCGTCGATCTTGTCGTGGAAGTTGTCCACCACGACCTTGCGCTTGAGCTTGAGGCTCGGCGTCAGGTCGCCGGCCTCCACCGTCAGCTCCCGATCGATGATGGAGAACTTCTTGACCTGCTCCCAGCGGTTCAAGTGCTTGTTGAGTTCCGCGACGTAGCCCTCCACAGCGGCGTATGCCTCGGGGGCGTGGGCGATCTCGGAGAAGGATTTGCCCGCCATGCCGTGGCCCGCTGCCCAATCTCGCAGACCGTCTGCGTCGAGGCTGACCAGCGCGACGCAGTACGGCTTACTCTCGCCGTAGACGATGATCTCGCTGGCGAACGGGCAGATACCCTTGAACTGAGCCGAAATCGCCGAGGGCGCAACGTATTTGCCCTGCGAGGTCTTGAACATGTCCTTCTTGCGGTCGGTGATCCGCAGGAAACCTTCGGCGTCGAGTTCGCCGATGTCGCCGGTGTGGAACCAGCCGTCGGGTTCGATTGTCTCGGTCGTGGCCTCGGGCATGTTGTGGTAGCCGTCCATGATGCCGGGACCCTTGAGCAGGATCTCCCCGTCGTCGGCGATCTTGACGTCGGTCTGCGGCAGTGTCCAGCCGACGGTTCCGAACCGGTAGGCGCTGGGCCGGTTGAGCGAGGAAGCGGCTGAGGTCTCGGTCAGGCCGTAGCCCTCCAGCACGACGACGCCGATGGCGTCGAACCACTGCGCGATATCCCGGTCCAGCGCGGCCGACCCGGAGATGAAGAACCGCAGCCGGCCGCCGAAGCGGTCCCGGATCTTCGACAGCACCAGCTTGTCGGCCAGTTTGTACTGCGCGCCCAGCAGGGGGTTGACGGCCGCCCCCGTCTGCTTGACCCGCGAGGCGTGAACGCCCACCCCGACGGCCCAGTCGAACATGGTCTTCTTCACGCCGCCCTCGTTGGCCATCATCTCGCTGATCCGGCCGTGCACCTTCTCGAAGATTCGCGGCACCGCGCCCATGATGGTGGGCCTGATCACGGCGAGGTTCTCGATGATCTTGTCAACCCGACCGTCGACCACGGTGGGGAATCCGACGGCCAGCGGCAGCGCCAGCATCACCTTGCCGAAGGCGTGCGAGAGCGGCAGCCAAAGGTAGTTGAGGTCCTTGTCGGAGAGCACGCCGAGAGAGTCCATGGCGGCGGCGGTATAGGTCCACGACGATTGCGTCAGCCGAACGCCCTTGGGCTTGCCGGTGGTGCCGGAGGTGTAAATCAGGGTGGCCAATTGGTCGGATCGGATGGCGTCGATGCGTTCGTTGACGGTGTTGGGAGCCTCGGCGAGGAGTTGCCGGCCCTGCTCTTCGAGTTCGTCGAGGGTCATCACCCACTCTCCGTCGCCCTCACCGTCGATGATCACGACCTTCTCGACCGCGGGGATGTCCTCGCGGCGGGCGCGCAACTTGTCGACCTGGGTCTGATCCTCGGCGATGACGATCCGACTGCCCGAGTCGGCGACGATGTAGCCGACATCTTCGGCATTGGTGGTCGGATAAACGGTCGTGGTGGCCGCACCGGCGGCCAGTATCGCGAAGTCGGCGATCACCCAGTCGTAGCGGGTGCCTGACGCCAGTGCCACCCTGTCCTCGGGGTTGATACCGAGCGAGATGAGGCCGGCCGCGATGTCGTCCACCCGGTCACCGACCTCACGCCAGGTCACACTGACCCACTCGCCGCCCTTGGGGTAGCGGAACGCCTCGGTGTTCGGCGTGGCCGCGACGCGGTTCCGGAACATCCTGGGTACCGACTCCGCGCGGGTCTCGATCTTGCCGATGTCGACGCGCTCTTCTGATTTATGCAGGCCTGCCATGGACCGAGTCTATGAAACGCCCCGGGTGATCGGTGCACAGATGGTCAAAGAGCGCCACTCGGCTGTTCGCCGCCACCCAATGGGCCGGCGTGTCACCATGGCTGAAATGGCTATCTCAGTGCGGGCCGCGGGTCCCCAGGACGCCACCGAACTGGCCGCCGTGGCGGCTGAGACCTTCCCGCTGGCCTGTCCGACAACGGCCTATGCCGGCGATATCGAGGCGGCCATTGCCGCCAACCTGTCGGCGCCGCGTTTCGCCGACTACCTCGCCGACCCGGACCGGGTGGTGCTGGTGGCCACCGACGGGGCCCGAATCGTCGGCTACAGCATGCTGATTCGCGGCATCGGGGACGACCCGGACGTCGCGGCCGCTGTCCCGGCCGGCCCGGCCGTCGAGCTGTCCAAGATGTATGTACTGGCCGGCCATCACCGGACCGGAGCGGCAGCGGCGCTGATGCGAAGCGGGATCGACTGGGCGGCGCAGTGCGCGGCCACCTTCGTGTGGCTGGGCGTTAACCGTAAAAACGAACGTGCGCAACACTTTTACCGGAAAACCGGATTCCGGGTCGCCGGCACGCGGACCTTCCGGCTGGGATCCTCAGACCAATCCGACTTCGTCATGGTGCGGCCCCTTTAGACCCCACGGTCGGTGTTGCCGAGCCGGGACAGCGCCAGCAACCGGGAGGTGGCGCGCAGATACTTCTTGCGGTAGCCGCCGTCGAGCATATCCGGGGAGAAGATGCTGTCGAGTTTGACTCCGGACGCCAGCACCGGGATCCCGGCGTCGTACAACCGGTCGGTCAGTGCCACCAGGCGCAGCGCGACGCTCTGGTCTTCGAGTGGGTGCACGCCGGTAATGCACACCGCCGCAACACCTTCGATGAGCGTCAGGTACCGCGACGGGTGCATGGTGGCCAGATGCGCGCAGAGCGCGTCGAAATCGTCGAGGGTGGCACCGGGGGTGCGCTCGGCGCGCTCGCGGACATCGTCGTCGGACAACGGCTCGGGGGCCGGCGGCAGGCCACGATGCCGGTAGTCCGGCCCCTCGATCCGGACGGTGGTGAAAATGCTTGCCAGCGTGTTGATTTCACGGAGAAAGTCCTGTGCCGCGAAGCGGCCCTCACCGAGTTGCTCAGGCAGGGTGTTCGATGTCGCGGCCACCGAGACGCCCCGCTCGACCAGTTGGGACAGCATCCGCGAGACCAGCGTGGTGTTGCCCGGGTCGTCGAGTTCAAACTCGTCGATGCACACCACGGTGTAGGCGCCGAGCAACTCGATGCATTCGGTGAACCCGAACACCCCGGCCAACTGGGTGAGCTCACCGAAGGTGGCGAACGCTTTGGGGTGCTCGGCGGAATCGGGCAGCCGCCAGTAGGCCGAGGCCAGCAGATGGGTTTTGCCGACACCGAATCCGCCGTCGAGGTACAGACCCACCCCGGGCAGCGGCGCCCGCTTGCCGAACAAAGTGCGGCGGCCGGCGCGGCGGCGGACGGCCTCGTCGCAGAAGCTCAGGCAGGCGCCCACCGCCGCCGCCTGGGTCGGCTCGGCGGGATCGGGACGGTAGCTCTCGAAGCTCACGTCGGCGAAGGTGGGCGGGGGTATCAGTTGGGCGATGAGCCGCTGCGGCGAGACGGTGGGATGACGGTCCACCAGATGCCCGGCCATGACGGAACTGTATCGACGTCCCCGGCGCCGACGTGGTGCAATCGTCGTGATGGACGCCGGCGGCACTCCCGACCACACCGTGCGGTTCAGCCTGCTCGGCGGCGACACGCCGGTCGGCGACGACGATCTGGGCCGCCTCTACGCCTACCCCGGCCGACGTCATCGTGGTGGGAGCCGGCACCGCCCGGGCGGAGAACTACGGGGGTGCCCGCATGACGGCGGCCCAGCGGCAGCGCCGCACGCGCCGCGGTCAGACCGAAGTCCCGCCGACCGCCCTGGTCACACGATCGGGGGTGATTGAGCACGACCTCGGGGTGCTGACTGGAAGCGAGGTGGCTCCGCTGGTGCTGACCTGCGCCGCCGCGGCGGCGCAAGCCCGCAGCCGGTGCGCGTCGGCTGACCGCGATCACAGCCGGGCCCGGTCGCTACTGTGGTGGGCATGCGTGGGCAGGGTCGGGCAGCGGCAGCGGCAGCGGTCGCGGTGGGCACGGTAGCCACGACATTGCTCACCGGCTGCGCTCCGTGGCTGGCCGCCAACCCGCGATTCGCCACCGACTCAGCCAGCAACCCGGGTGCCGGCCCAGCCACCAGCGCCGCCCCCGGCGGCCCGCCGGCGATCGCCGTTCCCAAAAACGACCTGGCCTGGAAGGACTGCACCGCCAAAGGCTTCGGTGACGCCGGCGCGGCACCGACTCCGGGCGTGAAGTTGGAGTGCGCCGACTACGAGGCCGATCTGGACCCGATCGCCGGGGCGCCGGGCAACGTGAACATCGGGGTGATGCGGGCCCGTTCGGTGCAGACGCCACCCGAGGCCGGCCCGCTGGTGTTCAGCACCGGGACGGACCTCCCGTCGTCGTTGCAGTTGCCGGTGTGGATTTCCCGGGCCGGGGTCGACGTCCTGGCCCACCACCCCGTCGTCGCCGTCGACCGCCGGGGCATGGGGATGTCCAGCCCGATCAACTGCCGCGACGAATTCGACCGCCAGCAGATGCGCGAGCAGGCCCAATTCGACGCCGGCGATGATCCGGTCGCCAATCTGGGCACGATCACCCGGACCGCGACCACGGGCTGCACCGACGTCATCGCGCCGGGCGACTCGGCGTACGACAGCGCCCGCGCAGCCGAGGACCTGGAACGCCTGCGCAGCACATGGGACGTGCCCGCCCTGGCGCTGATCGGGGTCGGCAACGGCGCCCAGGTCGCGCTGGCCTACGCGGGCTCCCACCCCGAGAAGGTGGCGCGTCTGGTGCTGGACTCCCCCGTACCGCCTGGCGTTTCCGCTGAAGCCGCAGCTGAGGACCAGGTCAAGGGCCAGCAGGCGGCGCTGGACGCCTTCGCTGCGCAGTGCGTGGCCGTCAACTGTCCGCTCGGGCCGGACCCGAAGGGTGCGGTGGACCAATTGCTGGCCGCCGCCCGCGGCGGCAAGGGGCCGGGCGGCATGTCGGTGGCGGTGCTGGCCAACGCCATCGTCACCGCCCTGGGCTTTCCCACCGGCGACCGCATCGCCAACGCCGACAAGCTCGCCAAGGCGCTGGCCTCGGCCCGCACCGGCGACACCAACCAGCTCAACAGCCTGGTCAACCAGGCCGAAGCCCTGCGCGGCACCGACGGCCAATTCGTCAACAACTGCAGCGACGCCCTGAACCGGCCCACCCCCGATCGGGTCCGCGAACTGGTGGTCGCGTGGGGAAAGACTTATCCGCAGTTCGGTACCGTCGCGGCCCTGAATCTGGTGAAGTGCCTGAACTGGCCCAGCGGCACGGCTCCCAAAGACCCCAAGGATCTGAAAGTCCACGTGCTGCTGCTGGGCGTTCAGAACGATCCCATCGCCGGCAGCCAGGGGGTGCCCGCACTGGCGGCGACCGTCATCAACGCCGGCTCCAGCAGCAGGCGGGTGATGTGGCAGGGCACCGGCCACGGCGCCAGCATCTACACGCCGTGCGCGCTGCCGCCGATCCTCGGTTACCTTGCCGAGGGCTCCATTTCCCCGACGGATACCTTCTGCCCCGCCTGACGCCGGGGCGCCACTTCTTGTGCCCCGCCTGAGGGATGCGCGCACCGAACCGGTGTACGGTGCCGTCGTGACCCGGATTGCTTCCCTGCCGTCCGCCTTGCGCAACGCCTTTCGTCCCCGCACCAGCCCGCCGAGCACACAGGACGTCGTTCGCACAGCGCTGTGGCCGATCGCGATCATGTCGATCATCCACCGCAGTTATGTGTTGACCACCAACGGCTATATCACCGACGACTGGGCGCCGGTCTACTGGGCGCTGCGCCGTTTCCGGCACCACGAGCCGGTTTACAACGACGTCTTCGTCGAGGTCGATCCGCACTACCTTTACCCGCCCGGCGGCACCCTGCTGATGTCGCCGTTCGCCTATATCGAAAGCATTTTCGCCGCACGGAACTGGTTCATCGTCCTCAACACGGTGGCGATCATCCTCGCCTGCGTGTTCCTGGTACGGCTGTTCAAGTTCAAGCTCAGCTCCCCCGCCCTGCCGGCCCTGCTCGCCGCCGCATTCGTCACCGAATCGGTGACGAACACGCTGGTGTTCACCAACATCAACGGCTGCGTCCTGCTGTGCGAAGTGCTGTTCCTGCGCTGGCTGCTCGACGGGCGGCAGAGTCGGGAGTGGTTGTCCGGCTTCGCCATCGGGTTGTCGCTGACCGTGAAGCCGGTCCTGGCACCGCTGCTGCTGATCCCCCTGCTGAATCGGCAGTGGCGAGTGCTGGCGATGGCGGTTGCGGTGCCGTTGGCGCTCAACATCGTCGCCTGGCGGATGGTGAGCGACCGCCGTGCCTTCCTGAAGGGAACGATTCCCTACATCCTGTCCACCCGGGACTACTTCAACTCCTCGGTACTCGGCAACGGCATCTACTACGGGCTGCCGATGTGGCTGATCACGCTGCTGAGAGTGCTCTTCGTGGCTCTCGCCGCCGGCAGTCTGTGGCTGCTCTACCGCTACTACCGCCAGCGGGACACCTTCTTCTGGGTGCTGACCTCCTCAGGCGTGCTGCTCATCGCCTCGTGGCTGGCGCTGTCGCTGGCACAGGGCTACTACTCGATGATGCTGTTCCCGTTCCTCATGACGGTGGTGCTGCCCAGCTCGGTGATCCGAAACTGGCCTGCCTGGCTGGCGACCTACGGCTTCCTCACGCTGGATCGCTGGCTGATGTGGCGGTGGCCCACGACGGGACGTTTCCTGGAATACATGAAGATCACCTACGGCTGGTCGCTGATGCTGATCGTGGTCTTCTGCGTGCTGTACTTCCGCTATCTGGACGCGAAGGCCGACGGCCGACTCGCCGACGGGATCGACCCGCCCTGGATGGCGCAGGCGGCCCGGGAGCGCGGCCTCGCACCTGCGTAGTCCGCGGTGGCGCGGTGGTCGCGGCAGGCACTGACATGAAAATGAAGGTGACCCCACGCCGGTGAGTGCAGCATCAGGCGACTCGCCGCCACTTCGGTCGAGGCGAGATACGCTGCGCAGTTTGCTTTTTGGGTTCTCAGGCAGTATCTGCAAGTGGTTCGAGGGTGAC
>CAIRCP010000055.1 GCA_903877095.1 uncultured Actinomycetes bacterium
ACCCTCGGTGTCCCGGTACAGCGCGACCGCGTCACGCTTGAACTCGTCTGGATAGTTTTTCCTTGCCATCGCGTTGGATCATCTCGCTTCCCCCAAGAACATCCTGGGATTGAGCGTGTCCAACACATGGGGTCAAGTCCCTATGTCGCCGTCGTATTCGTCGAAGGAACAATCCAATTGGTGCAGCGAGCCGTACCGGCGAAGGAATTGATCTCGTAGGCGCAACCGGCCGCGCAAGACTGTCAACGTGTCCTGCGCCGGACGGTAGTCACGGACCAGCCCGTCCCGCAGCAATTGTCTGACTTCCACCACAAGCAATCGCACGATGAGCTCAAATAGGCTGTCACCGCCGGCCGCCAACTGCTGTTCACGAGGCAGACGCTTAAGCAGGCTGAGCCCATCGGTGTACTCGATCATCTGAAGCACTTTGAGGTCGCCACCGACCAGTTTGGGCAGCACGCGGATCTCTACCCCGGAGAACCGCACCACCCCAATCCACGACGACGCGCGAACATCGATCGTGCCGTCAGATAGCCACCGAACGTCCAGGCGCGCCTCGATATCCCCGGCCGCAGCAAGTTGGGCAGCTAGTGGTCCGTCTGCGTTTTGATCTGGTGGAGGGTGGCGCGGCCTCGTTGGACTTTAGCGATGATGTCCTCGGCGGTGGCTTTCCAGATGAAGGGTTTGGGGTCGGTGTTCCAGTGGGCGGCCCAGGCGGTGATGGCTTCGGTGAGTTCTGCGACGCTGGTGAAGGTTCCGCGACGCAGCCGTTTGTCGGTGAGTTCCTTAAACCATCGTTCGATCAGATTCAGCCACGAGCTCGAGGTCGGGGTGTAATGCATATGCCAGCGGCGGCGGTCCTTGTGGGCAAGCCATTTGGCGATCTCGGGGGTGGAATGCGCCGAGAGGTTATCCAGCACGACGTGCACGCCCAGCCCGCGCGGGACGCTGGCGTCGATCTGTTTGAAGAACCTCAACACGTCAGCGCCGGTGTGACCCTTGCGCAGATCGGTCAGGACCTCGCCGGTGGCGATGTTCATCGCGGCGAACAAGTCGATGGTGCCGTTGCGTTTGTAGTCGTGGGTCATCGTGCCGGCACGTCCGGGCTTCATCGGCAGCGATGGCTGGGTTCGGTCCAGCGCCTGGCACTGGGTCTTCTCGTCGAAGCTGAACACCACCGCGCGAGCGGGTGGATTCAGATACAGCCCAACAACATCGACGAGTTTGTCTTCGAAGTGCGGATCGTTGCTGACCTTGAATGTCTCGACCTTCCACGGCTTGAGGTTGTGATCGGCCCAGATCTTGGCGACGGCGTCCTTGCCGATTCCGACATGGGCGGCCAACGTCCGGGTGCTCCAGTGCGTCGACCCATCGGCTGGGCGTTCCTTGTGGGTCAGCCGCAGCACTTCTTCAACGGTGCCCGCAGGCAGGCCCGGTTTGCGTCCGCGGCCCTTGGCGATGCGCCCGACTCCGCTGACCCCTTGCTCGGCGAACCGAGACCGCCAGCGCCGCACCGTGTCCGAGTCCACGCCGCAGCGTCGCGCGATTTCCTCGTTGGCCGCCCCGTCACTGGCCCACAACAGGCCTCGGGCCTGCACCACCTGCCGATGCGGCAACGACGTCGAGGCCGCCATCCGCTCCAATTCCGCACGCTGAGAATCGCTGACCGGCATCGCGGCAGCTGTCATAACCGGCATAGTACAAACTACCGCACTAATTCACCGACAGAGCACTAGGGCTCTGTCGGCTGCTGTGGGGCTTGCCGACGGCAGGCACCTCGCCTGGTATTCGCCGAGTTCGATGAGCTGGGCCATCAGGCGGAGGCGGTGCCGAACTTGCTGGCCAATTCGTCGCAAAGGGCATCAGGGTCATCGGCGACGTCTGAGAGCCGTTGAGCTTGAACGTCGATCAAACCTCCAAGTATCTCGGCAAGGCTTTTGTAGTCGTCGTAGCAGTACTCCTGCAGCAGCGGCAGGATGTCGTAACGGAACACCGCCGCGAATTCCCCTGTTGTGTCGATGATGTCCCCACCGGTGTAGAACAGCGCATGACCGACTTGTTTGTCGCGCCCGAACCGCTGCCGAACTTCGGTGTTCAGTCCGTCCAAGAAGTCCCCCAGTGCCAGGGAACCGACTACGCGCCCTTGCAGCAGTTCGCTGTCGGGCATAAGTTCGATGAATTGGAATCGGCGACGCAGTGCGGTGTCGAGCAGGTGGATGCTCCGGTCGGCGGTGTTCATCGTCCCGATGATGAGCACATTCTCCGGAACGGAGAATGCTGCCCCGCTCTGCGGTAGTTGCCAGTTTGAACCGCGCTTGTCCCACTCGATGAGGGTGATCAGTTCACCAAAGATCTTCGGGATGTTGCCGCGATTGATCTCGTCAATCAGAACGATGTAGCGGTGCTTCGGGTCGTTGCGTGCGGTGTCGCAGACCCGTTTGAACACGCCGGGTGTCAAGACGAGTTGCATGCCGTTATCCGCTTGCTGAGGCCGGAACCCCTCGATGAAATCCTCATAGGAAAAGGAGGGGTGGAAGGTGACGCGGGTCAACCTGGCCGCCTTAGCCTGGATGCACCGATGCGGTAGCGGTGCGGGGTTGAATCTCGTTGTGGGCCTTGGAGTCGGTTGTGGGTGTGGTTGATCGTCCGATCTCGGTAATAGGGTTGTTCCTGTTGGTCTTTCGGGTCGGGGGCCGGTGGTGGTGCCGGTGTTAGGCCAGCAGTGGAGTGTTGCGGCCAAAAGTGCTGTCGAACAGGGTGTTCCAGGCTGGGTCCCAGGGCCAGTCCCGCGGCAGGTGCAACGTCAGGCGGCGGGCGGAGGAGGCGATGCGGGCCGGCACGCCGATCAGGGTCCGGCGGATGGTCGCGGTGCGGGCTTTGGCCAGGGCGGG
>CAIRCP010000056.1 GCA_903877095.1 uncultured Actinomycetes bacterium
CGGGCGAACGAGGCGCGCCTGCAGTGTCGCCGAGTCGCCAGCGGCGATCAGGTCCAGCTCGATGCCCAGCGCAATGGCGGCCGGCGCAGCCACGGTTGCCCGGCCGACCGGGCCGGGCTCGGGCAGGAGCGCCTCCAGCGACTGCTGCCAGGTGACACGCGGTGGGGATATCTCGCGGGTGCAGGCCGCTACCAGCAGGGCCGCCACGTGTTTGCAGTCCACCCCCATCGGGCACGTGCACCGTCCGCCCGCGAATGCCAAGGTGCCTGCCGGGCCGCTGACAAGGCGAACGTAGGTGGTGTAGGCGCGGGCGTGATTGTCGCGGACCGCGCCTAACAAAGTGCAGGACTCTGGACTCCACTGGCACTTCACGACGCGCCCAGCACGGGCGTACTCGGTGCCACGACGAAACGTATCCCAGCCCAGCCGGACAGCCGCACGCTCCAGCGCGATATTCGGGTAAGTCAAGCCCTGCACAGAGGCACGATAAGCCCAGACCCCGACAGTTCCCTCCAGCCCCATGGCGCGCCACGGCGAAGTGGTGCGGATGAGCCTGGTGTGGCGCCGGGCCGCGTCCGGGCCGGGCAGTTCAACGCGCCTCGAACAACGCCACCCCCGCCTGGGAGCACGCGGACGTCAGGCGCTTGTCACGGGTCCACAACTGGGCACCGGGCACCAAAGTGACCGCGGCCATCAGATGTACGTCGACGCCGCTCAGCCCTCGACCCCAGAGCTGCCGCTGGTCGACGAGGTGCAGGACCTCGTCGTGTCCGACAGTCGGAAATTGGTACAGGTTGGAGAGAAGTCCCAGCACGATGTCGCGTTGCCGGATCGAGCCCAGCGCGATCTCCTCCACGACCAGCGGGTGACAGCCGACCCGATCCATTCCCAGCAGGTCGACGAGTTGAGGCTCGGTCTTGTGCAGGTGGTCAATCCATATTGCGGTGTCGACCAGGATCATTCGTCGCTCAGCGTGTTGCCGGGCGCCGACGAGCGGCCGGTGTCGCGGACTTATCCGTCCCGCCCAGCGCGGCGAGCCGTCGGGCACTCTCGACACGAATCAACGTCTGTAGCCCTTGACGCAACAGCGCGGCGTTCTCATGAACTCCGGTCAGCTCGGCGGCCTTGGTGAGCAGCTCGTCGTCGATCGTGACCGTAGTCCGCATGCCGCACCTCCCATGGCATCATTTGATGCGCTAATTGATGCTACCAGGCGGTCGATCCACGGCCGAGGCTGGGCGGCCGGTATTCGAGCGGGTTCTGGTGAACCTCTATCTGCCGTCCGAGGACATCGCCGCCACGCTCACCAGACTCTGAATCAGCGAATTCCCCTCAGGTGACGACTTCCCCGTGCCCGGGGGTGCTGATTCCCGTCGCGGGTGTCGTAGTGCCTCACGTCAAGATGCCCGCGAAACGGGGTCGGTGCCTCAGTTAGAAATGCCCGCGAAACCAGGACGGGGATTCAGCGGGCCTTGACCCGGATGCCGCGTCGGATGTCGGGCAGGGCTGAGGGGATCGAGGCGA
>CAIRCP010000057.1 GCA_903877095.1 uncultured Actinomycetes bacterium
AGCCGTCGTCAGCGTTGGACCCGATGACGACTATGGGGAAGCCGCGGAGACTGCCTCACAAGCTTGAGGTGTCGATCACAAAGCGGTAGCGCACGTCGCTGGCCAGCACCCGCTCGTAGGCCTCGTTGATGTAGTCGGGATCGATCACCTCGACCTCGGCGGCGATCCCGTGCTCGGCACAGAAGTCCAACATCTCCTGGGTCTCCGGGATGCCGCCGATCATCGACCCGGATACCGAGCGCCGCATCCCGATGATGGAGAACGGCGGCACCACCAGGGGGTGCTCGGGCGCGCCCAGTTCGACGAAAACGCCGTCGAGGTCGAGCAGTTCCAGGAACTTGCCCAGGTCCAGGTTGGCCGAGACGGTGTTGATGATGATGTCGAAGGAGTTGCGCAGCACCTTGAAGGTATCCGGGTCGCTGGTGGCGTAGTACTTGCCCGCACCCAGGCGCAGGCCGTCCTCCATCTTCTTCAGCGATTGCGACAGCACCGTCACCTCGGCTCCCATCGCGGCCGCGATTTTGACGGCCATGTGCCCCAGTCCGCCGAGACCGATCACCCCGACACGCTTGCCCGGGCCGGCCTTCCAGTGCCGAAGCGGCGAGTAGGTGGTGATCCCGGCGCACAGGAGCGGCGCGGCGACGTCCAATCCCATGGAGTCGGGGATGCGCAGCACATAGTCCTCATCGACGACGATGCTGCCGCTGTAGCCGCCGTGCGTGGGCTGTCCGTCGCGGCCGACCGCGTTGTAGGTGCCCACCATTCCGCCACGCCCGACGCAGTACTGGTGCAGACCGTCGACGCAGTTGTCGCAGTCCCGGCAGGAGTCGACGAAGCAGCCCACCCCGACCCGATCGCCGACCTTGTATTTCGTTACATCCGAACCGATTTCGGTCACCACGCCGGCGATCTCGTGGCCCGGCACCACCGGGTAGTTCGGCTGTCCCCACTCCGCACGGACGGTGTGGATGTCGGAGTGGCAGATGCCGGCGAAGTGGATGTCGAAACGGACGTCGTGCTGGCCGACGTCGCGGCGGGTGATGGTGGTCTTGGTCAGCGGCCCGGTGGGGGAGGTGGCGGCGTAGGCGGTCACG
This sequence comes from uncultured Actinomycetes bacterium, assembly GCA_903877095.1. Taxonomy (GTDB): domain Bacteria; phylum Actinomycetota; class Actinomycetes; order Mycobacteriales; family Mycobacteriaceae; genus Mycobacterium. The sequence goes on from CAIRCP010000057.1 coordinate 1,095, forward strand.
GTGGTCATGCCTGAGACACTAGGCGGCCATCCACTCTGTGCCCAGATCGCCGTTTGTCGCCGTCGGGCGATCTGGGCGCAGGGTCGATGGTCAGTTGATCGGTGCGTTGAGCCAGCGCAGGTCGTCGACGATCCCGCGGGCTGCGATCAGGCCCTGGCCGGTCTGCCACACCTCGTTGTTGACCACGAACACCCGGTTGTCCCGATTGGCCGAGAGCTTGCGCCAGGCGGCGCTCTCCAGCAGTGCCGGCGCGCGATCTTTGGCCGCCGGCGAGGAGAACGACACGTACACGATGTCGCCGTCGGCGGCCGACAGATCGGGGGAGTCTTTGAGGTCAGCGTCACCGACCGGGATCTCCAGGAACGGCTTGTCGGTGAACCGTTGCGCCGCTGGGCGGTCCACGCCGACGGCCGTCAGAACGCTGCCCGGGAAGCTGTCCGTGCCGAACACCCGCAACGTCGACTCGGTGAGTTGCACCACCGATGCCTGATAGTGCGCGGCGTCGTTGGCCTCCCCGGCTTTCTTGGCCCGCTCGGCGAAACCGTCGATCAGCGCGTCGGCGGCGCGCAGGCGGCCGGTGGCCGCCCCCACCATCCGCAGGTTCTCCCGCCACAGCGTGCCCGGCGCGGCGCTGAAGACCGTCGGCGCGATCGCCGTCAAGGCGCCGTAGGTGTCCGGCGTCAGCGACTGCGAGCCCAGGATCAGGTCCGGTTTGGCCGCCGCGATGGCGCCCAGGTCCGGCGCGCTGCGGGTTCCCGCACCCGCAACGTCGTGCACGACGGTCCCCAGGTACCAGGGCTGAGTGTCGGATCCGTCCGGCAGGGCGGCGGCGACGATGCGCGATTGCAAACCCAGGGCGCACAGCGCGTCGAGTTCGTCGCCGGCCAGCACCACGATTCGCATCGGGTCGGGCCGCACCGCCGTCTGCCCCGCGGCATGCCGGATCGGGCCCGGCGGCGGCCCGTCCAGCGGGGCCGGCCCGGGGGCGCAGGATTCGTCGGGCCGGCGCTGATTGCCCAGCACACCGGCCGAGGCGATCTTGGTGGTACTGGTCACCACGCTGCTGGTGGCGGGGCCCTGGCTCGACGGAGCGGAACCCGAACAACCGCTCACCGCCAGCGCCGCCGCCAGCACGGCGGCCAGGGCCGGGCGCACGGTCGGGAGAAGCACGACGAGACGGTAGCACCCGCACCCGGAAAACATCGCGTGACCTGGCCTTAGACCGCTACCAACCAGGGCCGTGGCGCGAATTACGACAGAATGTAGGACCCGGCGCCCACGGGGGCTGTTTTGGGGATAGGATGCGGCCTAGGTTTCTTTGGGACACGTCCCAATGGATGGTTGGAGGAAGCTGTGACAGCCGTAGTGCCACAACGTGGGGAACTAGAGGCCCGTCGCCCCGCACCGCCCGCAATGGGCCCCAAAGGCAACCTGCTCTACAAGATCATCACCACCACCGATCACAAACTGATCGGGATCATGTACATGGTCGCCTGCTTCACCTTCTTCGCGCTGGGGGGGCTCATGGCGTTGTTCATCCGCGCCGAACTGACCGTGCCCGGCCTACAGTTTCTCTCCAACGAGCAGTACAACCAGCTCTTCACCATGCACGGCACGGCGATGCTGCTCTTCTACGCGACCCCGGTGGTCTTCGGTTTCGCCAACCTGGTGCTCCCGCTGCAGATCGGCGCACCCGACGTCGCCTTCCCGCGCCTGAACGCGCTCTCGCTGTGGCTCTTCATCTTCGGTGCGACCATCGCGCTGGCCGGCTTCATCACCCCCGGCGGTGCGGCCGACTTCGGCTGGACCGTCTACGCCCCGTTGAACGACGCGGTGCACTCGCCCGGCGCCGGTGCTGACCTGTGGATTCTGGGCTTGGCCGTGGGCGGCCTGGGCACCATCCTCGGCGGCGTCAACATGATCACCACCGTGGTCTGCATGCGCTGCCCGGGAATGACCATGTTCCGGATGCCCATCTTCACCTGGAACATCTTTGTCACCAGCCTGCTGGTCATCCTGGTGTTCCCGCTGCTGACCGCCGCGCTGTTCGGCCTGGCCGCCGACCGCCGCCTCGGCGCGCACATCTACGACCCCGCCAACGGTGGCGCAACGTTGTTCCAGCATTTGTTCTGGTACTTCGGGCACCCTGAGGTTTACATTCTGGCGCTGCCGTTCTTCGGCATCGTCTCCGAGGTTTTCCCGGTGTTCTCCCGGAAGCCGATCTTCGGCTACTCCACCCTGGTCTACGCCACGATCAGCATCGCCGCACTGTCAATGGCGGTGTGGGCGCACCACATGTACGTGACGGGTGCCGTACTCCTTCCCTTTTTCTCCTTCATGACGTTCCTGATCGCGGTGCCCACGGGCATCAAGTTCTTCAACTGGATCGGCACCATGTGGAAGGGCCGCCTCACCTTCGAGTCGCCGATGCTGTTCGCCTTCGGCTTCCTGGTGACCTTCTTGTGCGGCGGACTGTCCGGTGTGCTGCTGGCCAGCCCGCCGCTGGACTTCCACGTCTCCGACAGCTACTTCGTGGTCGCGCACTTCCACTACGTGCTGTTCGGCGTGATCGTGTTCGCCACCTACTCCGGCGTCTATTTCTGGTTCCCGAAGATGACCGGTCGCTTGCTCGACGAGCGGCTGGCCAAGGTGCACTTCTGGCTGACCATGATCGGCTTCAACCTGACATTCCTGGTGCAGCACTGGCTGGGCGACACGGGCATGCCGCGCCGCTACGCCGACTACCTGCCCACCGACGGCTTCACCACCCTCAACATCGTTTCGACCATCGGCGCCGCCACCTTAGGTGTCTCGATGTTGCCGTTCTTCTGGAACGTCTTCAAGAGCTGGCGCTACGGTGAGGTCGTCACCGTCGACGACCCGTGGGGCTACGGCAACTCGCTGGAGTGGGCCACCTCCTGCCCGCCGCCTCGGCACAACTTCACCGAGCTGCCCAACGTCCGTTCGGAGCGTCCCGCGTTCGAGCTGCACTACCCGCACATGGTGGAGCGCATGCGTAGCGAGGCCCACGTCGGGCGCTCGCACTAAGCCGCATCCCAGCGGTCCACCGTTCGACTGCGACGGCGATGACCGCAGATAAGGTTTCGGTGCTGATCACCGTGACCGGGGTTGATCGGCCGGGTGTCACCTCCGCGCTGTTCGAGGTGCTCGCCCGGTACCCGGTGGAGTTGCTGAACGTCGAGCAGGTCGTGATCCGCGACCGTCTCACTCTCGGTGTCCTGGTCTCCGGGGCGCCGGAGGTGGCCGACGGGTCCGGGCTGCGGGCCGAGGTCACCGAGACCGTCGGGCGGCTCGGCCTGGACTCCACCATCGAGCGCAGCGACGACGAACCCGTCATCGTCCAGCCGCCGACCCACACCATCGTCGTTCTCGGCCGGCCCATCACCGCGGCGGCGTTCGGCGCGGTGGCCCGGGAGGCCGCCGCGCTGGGGGTGAACATCGACGTCATCCGGGGAGTCTCCGATTACCCGGTCACCGGCCTGGAACTGCGGGTTACCGTGCCCCCCGGCTTGTCCGGGGTGCTGCAGGCCAACCTCGCCAGGGTGGGCGCCGAACAGGGCGTCGACATCGCAGTGGAGGACTTCACGCTGGAACGGCGCAACAAGCGGCTCATCGTCTTCGACGTCGATTCCACCCTGATCACCGGTGAGGTCATCGAGATGCTGGCCGATCACGCCGGGGCCGGCGAGAAGGTCGCCGCGATCACTGAGTCCGCCATGCGCGGGGAGATCGACTTCGCCGAGTCGCTGCACCAGCGCGTCGCAACGCTGGCGGGCCTGCCCGCCTCGGTGATCGATGAGGTCTGCGAGCAGGTCGAGCTCACCAAGGGCGCGCGCACCACCATCCGCACGCTGCGGCGCCTGGGTTTCTACTGCGGCGTGGTCTCCGGCGGCTTCCGGCAGGTGATCGAGCCGCTGGCGCACGATCTGATGTTGGATTTCGTGGCGGCCAACGAGTTGGAGGTGGTCGACGGACACCTCACCGGCCGGGTGGTCGGGCCGATCGTCGACCGCGCCGGTAAGGCAAAGGCGCTGCGGGACTTCGCCATGCAGGCCGGCGTGCCGATGGAGCAGACGGTGGCCGTCGGCGACGGCGCCAACGACATCGACATGCTCAACGCCGCCGGTCTCGGAGTGGCGTTCAACGCCAAACCGGCGCTGCGGGAGGTGGCCGACGCTTCACTGAGCCACCCGTACCTGGACACCGTGCTGTTCCTCCTCGGGGTGACCCGGGCGGAGATCGAGGCCGCTGACGCCCTTGACGGAGTGAACCAACGGCGGGTGGAGATCCCCGCCAACTGACGTCGCGATGCATAATCGAAACACTGCGCAACGACGGAGGTGAGACCGTTGGCGAATCCCTTCCCTGACCGGGCGACGCTGAAGAGCGTGCTCGACGTCGCCGCCCGTGCCCCGTCATTGGGCAACCTGCAGCCCTGGCGGTGGCGGGTCGACGGCGGCGCGGTGCATCTCTATGCCGATTGGGGGCGACAAGCCGGCGGATCACCGACAGATCGGCGCGATGTATTGCTCGGCTGCGGGGCGGTTCTGGACCACTGCGTGGTGGCGCTTGCCGCCGCGGGCTGGTCCCCGCGGGTGCGACGACTCCCCGACGGCGGTGATCGCAGCCATCTGGCGATCCTGGAAGTCGTAGAACAGCCGCCCAACGCTGTGCACCTGGAATTGGCCGACGCCATTTCTCGGCGCCGGGCCGACCCGCGCCGTTACCCGGCGCGCCCGATCCCGCCTGCCACGTTGGAGTTGTTGTACGTTCGCGCGGCGCGGTTAGGCGTGGCATTGGCCGTCGTTCCCCGATCGCGCTGGGTTCGGCATGAGGACGGCAGCGTCGCGTTGCGCTTTTCCGAGGTTGCGGGGGAGTCCGACGACGACGCGGTGCTACTGGTGCTCGGCACCCCCGAGGACAACGACGACATGCGACTGCGGGCCGGGGAGGCGCTCAGTCACATCACTTTGACGGCTACCGCGATGGGTCTGGCCAGCTGCCCACTCACCGAACCGTTGAACGACATGCGCAGCCGTCTGGGATTGGCCTGCGAGGTGTTCGACGGTCAGGCCCATCCGCAAACGCTGATCCGGCTCGGGCTCCCCCCCGGGGATGACGTGTCCCGGCCGCCGACCAAGCGCAGGCCGGTGAGCGAAATCACCACCTGGACAACCTGATCGCTGTTCGTCCTCTCAGGAACTCCACCGTCCAGCGCAGCCAAACCGGGTACCGGGCACCGATTCTCAGTACGCATACGGCACGATGGAGCGGTGACCGCCGATTCGGTGTCTGACCATATCGATGGTGACCTGCTGATCGACTTTCGCGGCGTCACCCTCAGCCGTGACGGCCGGTTGCTGGTGGGCCCGATCGACTGGCAGGTGGAGCTCGACGAACGCTGGGTGATCATCGGCCCCAACGGCGCCGGCAAGACCTCGCTGCTGCGAATGGCGGCGGCGATGGAGTACCCGTCCAGCGGCACGGCCACCGTGCTGGGCGAGCGGTTGGGCCGGGTCGACATGAGTGAGTTGCGCCAGCGGGTCGGGCTGAGCAGTTCGGCTCTGGCGCAACGGATCCCGGACAGTGAAGTGGTGCGCGACCTGGTGATCTCCGCCGGGTATGCGGTACTGGGCCGGTGGCGCGAGACCTACGACGACGTCGACGAGGTCCGCGCACTGGACACCCTGGAGAGCCTGGGCGCCGAACACCTCGCCGACCGGGTCTACGGCACGCTGTCGGAAGGCGAGCGCAAGCGGGTGCTGATCGCCCGCGCGCTGATGACCGACCCGGAACTGCTGCTGCTCGACGAGCCCGCAGCCGGCCTGGACCTCGGCGGCCGCGAGGAACTGGTCGCCCGGCTGGCTGACCTTGCCGCTGACCCGGATTCCCCGGCGCTGGTTCTGGTCACCCATCACGTCGAGGAGATCCCGCCCGGGTTCAGCCACTGCCTGGTGCTCTCTGAGGGCGAGGTGGTCGCCGCAGGTCTGCTCGCCGACGTCCTCACCGCGGAGACCCTCTCGGAGGCGTTCCGGCAGTCCATCGTCGTCGACAGAATCGACGGCCGCTACTTCGCTCGCCGCGCTCGCAGCGCGGCGGCCCACCGGAGGCGCGCATGACCGAGCCGCTTGCGGTCCGCCCGGCGGCGACCGTGATGCTGGTCCGCGACACTGTTGTCGAGCGCGCCGGCCTTGAGGTGTTCCTGATGCGACGCCACGCCGCCATGGAGTTCGCCGCGGGGATGACGGTGTTTCCCGGCGGCGGCGTCGACGACCGCGACCGCGACGCCGACCTGTCCCGCAACGGCGCCTGGTACGGACCCGAACCCGATTGGTGGGCAGAGCGTTTCGGCATCGAAGCCGACCTGGCCGAGGCGCTGGTGTGTGCGGCCGCCCGGGAGACCTTCGAGGAGTCCGGGGTGCTGTTCGCCGGAACCGCCGACGACCCCGACGGGATCGTCCGAGACGCCTCGGTCTACCGCAGCGAGCGCGTTGCGCTGGAGGACCGCAGTCTGTCCTTCGCCGACTTCCTGCGCTCGGAGCGGCTGGTCCTGCGGGCCGATCTGCTGCGGCCCTGGTCGAACTGGGTCACCCCGGAAGAGGAGCGCACCCGTCGCTACGACACCTACTTCTTCGTCGGGGCGCTCCCGGAGGGCCAGCGGGCCGACGGCGAGAACACCGAATCCGATCACGCCGGCTGGGCCCGGCCCGAGGCCGCCATCGACGACTTCGCGACAGGCCGGGCGCTGCTGCTCCCGCCGACCTGGAGCCAGCTGGACTCGTTGACCGGACACAGCGTCGGCGAAGTGCTCGCACTGGACCGCCGGATCGACAAAGTGCAGCCGAAACTGACTGTGCACAAAGACAATTGGGAGATCGAGTTCTTCGACGCCGACCGCTACAACGAGGCTCGTCATCGCGGCGGCCGATTGAAGGGCAACTTCTGATCGTGCGCGAGTTCGTCCACGTGCACGTCCCACGTCTCGACAGCGGCGAGCAGCAGCCCGGTATCGGGACGCTGGTGATCGACCGCGAGCCGATCAACGCGCTCACCCGGCAGGCCTATCGCGAACTGGCCGACGCCGCCGAGGAGGTGTCACGCCGCGACGACATCGCCGCGGTGATCCTGTTCGGTGGCCACGGCACCTTCTGCGCCGGGGACGACGTCCCCGAACTGCACACCCTCGACCGCGCCGGCGCCGAGGCGGCTGACCGGGTGCGCCGCCTCGCCCTCGACGCGGTGGCCGCCATCGGCAAGCCGACGGTCGCGGCCGTCACCGGCTACGCGCTGGGCGCCGGGCTGAGCCTGGCGCTGGCCGCCGACTGGCGGGTGGCCGGCGACAACGTCCGGGTCGGCGCAACGGAGATCCTCGCCGGCCTGGTTCCCGGTGGCGGCGGCTGCGCCCGGCTGGCCCGGACCGTCGGTCACGCCCGGGCCAAGGAACTGGTGTTCAGCGGCCGCTTCGTCGGCCCGGAGGAGGCCCTGGCGCTACGACTGGTCGACGAACTCGTGGCCCCCGACAATGTCTACGACGCGGCCCTGGCCTGGGCTAACCGGTTCATCGATACGCCCCCGGCCGCACTGGCCGCCGCGAAGGCCCTGATCGACGGGCCGGGCGACGCCGAGACCCAGGTGCAGCGCTACGGCGAAGTTTTTACCCGGGCCGTTGACGGTTAGGCTGCCCTGCATGACGGATATGAAGGATGCCGAGACGCGCGACCCGGCGCCGGTTCCGCACGCCACGGCCGAGCAGGTGGAGGCGGCGCGCCACGACACCAAACTCGCCCAGATTCTGTATCACGACTGGGAGGCGGAGTCCTACGACGAGAAGTGGTCGATCTCCTACGACCAGCGCTGCGTCGACTACGCCCGCGGCCGGTTCGACGCCATCGTGCCCGACGACGAGTACCGCAAGCTGCCGTACGACCGCGCCCTCGAACTCGGCTGCGGCACCGGCTTCTTCCTGCTGAACCTGATCCAGTCCGGGGTGGCGCGCCGCGGATCGGTGACGGATCTGTCTCCGGGAATGGTCAAGGTCGCCACCCGCAACGGGCAGTCGCTGGGTCTGGACATCGACGGACGCGTCGCCGACGCCGAGGGAATTCCCTACGAGGACAACACCTTTGATCTGGTGGTTGGCCATGCCGTGCTGCACCACATCCCCGACGTGGAGAAGTCGCTGCGCGAGGTGGTCCGGGTGCTCAAGCCTGGCGGGCGCTTCGTGTTCGCCGGCGAGCCGACCACCGTGGGCAACGCCTACGCCCGCCGCCTGGCCGACCTCACCTGGAAGACGACCGTCACGGCGATGAAGCTTCCCGGCCTGGGCTCCTGGCGGCGGCCGCAGGCCGAACTCGATGAGAACTCCCGGGCCGCGGCGCTGGAGTGGATCGTCGACCTGCACACCTTCGAGCCCGCCGACCTGGAGCGGATGGCCGTCAACGCCGGCGCCGTCGACGTGCACACCGCCAGCGAGGAGTTCACCGCGGCGATGCTCGGCTGGCCGGTGCGGACCTTCGAGTCGACGGTGCCGCCCGGCAAACTGGGTTGGGGCTGGGCCAAATTCGCCTTCGGCGGCTGGACGACGCTGTCCTGGGTCGACGCCAATGTGTGGCGCCGGGTGGTGCCCAAGGGCTGGTTCTACAACGTGATGATCACCGGGGTCAAACCCTCCTGAGCTTCACCTGCGACGACGTCGCGTACCTGACCGGCGAGGCGGGCGTCGCCGCGCTCGCCGAGGTCGCCCGCCTGCCGCTGACCGACGCGCACCTGCTGGCCGATGTCGCGGCCGTCCGCGCCCGTTTCGGTGAGCGGACCGCCGTGCTGGTGGAAACCGTCCAGCTGCGCCGCAAGGCGGTGACGAAATTCGCCGGCATCGACGTGTCGGACTGGCTGTTCACCGACGAGGCCCTGCAGCAGGCCACCACGGCCGTCGTAGCCCGGCACCGCGCCCAGCGGCTGGCCGGACAGCAGGTCCACGATGCGACGTGCTCGGTCGGCACCGAACTGGCCGCCCTGCGCGGCGCCGCGGCCTACCTGCTGGGCAGCGATCTGGACCCGGTGCGGCTGGCCATGGCCCGGCACAACCTCGGTCCCGCCGTTGCGCTGTGCCGTGCCGATGCGCTGCACCCGGTGAGCCGCGACACCGTCGTCGTGCTCGACCCCGGCCGGCGGTCCGGCGGTCGGCGGCGGTTCGACCCGCACGCCTACCGCCCGCCCCTGGACGCCGTGGCGCAGGCATACCGGGGCCGTGCCACGGTGGTGAAGTGCGCTCCGGGCATCGACTTCGAGGCGGTGCGCCGGTTGGGTTTCGACGGCGAGGTCGAGGTGGTCTCGGCGGGCGGTTCGGTGCGGGAGGCGTGCCTGTGGGCGGCTCCGCTCGCGCAGCCCGGGGTGCGGCGGCGCGCCAGTGTGCTGGACCGCGGTGGCGCCCCGGACGAGATGCTCACCGACGCCGACCCGGACGACTGCGGCAGTGGCGCACCGGGGCGCTGGATCGTCGACCCGGACGGTGCGGTGGTGCGGGCCGGCTTGGTGCGCCACTACGCGGCCCGGTACGGACTGTGGCAGCTTGATCCCGACATCGCCTACCTGACCGGAGACCTGCTGCCCGCCGGAGTGCGCGGCTTCGAGATCATCGAAGCGCTGCCGATGCGGGAAAAGGCTCTGCGGCAAGCCCTTTCGGCACACGATTGCGGAGCGCTGGAGATCCTGGTGCGCGGCGTCGACGTCGACCCCGATGCGTTGCGCAAACGGCTGCGCCCCGCCGGAAGCACTCCGCTGACGGTCGTGGTCATGCGCATCGGAGCCGGGTCGGGTTCGCGTGCGCATGCGTTCATGTGCCGCGGAGCGACGGCCGGGACGCACCTCGCCGACGGGTAGGCTCACCGGCATGCGGACCCTGCGTGTGACCGCCGTGCTGCTGGCCGGGGCGATCGCAGCCGCCGGACCGGCGGCCGGCGCCCCGCAGTCCTGCGCCGACGTGGGTGGCGTCGTGCAGGCCGGGGGCGACTGCCGGGTGCAGGCCAGCGAACCGGCCTACCTGATGGACATCACCTTCCCGCTGGACTATCCCGACGAGCAGGCGATCCTGGACTACATCGGCCAGACCCGGGACGGCTTCGTCAACGTCGCCTCGACGCCCGAACCGCGCAACCATCCCTTCGAGATGGACATCGTCTCGGAGTCACTGGCCTCCGCCCAGACCCGCAGTGTCGTGCTCAAGCTGTTCCAGGACGCGGGCGGCGCGCATCCGACGTCCTGGTTCAAGTCGTTCACCTTCGACACCGTGCGCGGCGCGCCCGTCACCTTCGACACCCTCCTGGCGGGCAGCATTTCGCCCGGCGACGGCATGGATCCGACGCTCTACCAGAACTTCGCCGTCACCGACGACGCGGTGATCTTCTACTTCGGCCGCGCCGAACTGCTGCCGTCGTACGCGGGGGAGCGTTCGGTGACGATCCCGCGCACCGACCTGCCGCCGCTCCAGCTCTGATTCAGGCTGCCGTCAAGGCGTCCGCGTATGCGTGGGCCCGACCCGCCTCGCCGTTGCCGATCGCCGCGGCGAGCCGGGCCGCCGCTCGCTGCCGCTGACCGGCCCCGGTACCTGAGGCCTTGCGGTAGGCCCGCCGCGCTGCGCCGGACTGCAGCGATTGGGCCAGCGCTGGATCGAGCAGCGATGGCTCGACGTAGCTGAGGTAAGGCAGGTACAGCCGGGCCTCCTGCTGCCGGCCCGCCCGGACCAGCCAGAGGTAGACCGCCAGAATCCCGAACTGCCCCAGCACATAGAACAGCCCGAACCGGTGCGAGTTCCACAGCAGGTGCCCCGCGAAGGCCAGCAGCACCAGGCTGGCGGCGACACCGACGCGGTGCGGCATCGGCCGGCGGCGGGCGGTCATGGCATAGCCGATACCGAATCCGGCGATCCCGGTGATCACGATGTGGCCGGTCCAACTGCGGCGCAGCACTTCGTGAACGACGTCGGTGGCCAGTGACGCCCACTGGCCCGGATGACCCGGCGGGGCCGAGGTGATCGCGTTGGTCACCGACTGCACGACGTTCTCGACGACCTCGAATCCCAGTCCCACGAAGGAGCCGACCACGAGTCCGTCCAGGGGACCCCTGGGCCGCGTCGCCGCCAGCAGCAGGACCACGACGATGCCCAGATCCTTGATCGGCTCCTCGGTGAAGGGGGCGAACAGCGACCATGCCGGCCCGTCCGGCCGCTCGGCGAGGTGCTCGTAGATGGCGAGATTGGCCGGCAACGCGTATCCGGTGGCCGCGGTGGCGCCCCACAGCAATGCCAGGCTGCGGGTCTCCCGGCTGACCGGCCAGAAATAGGGGACTTTGGCCAGCAGCCACGCGCACGCCACACCGAAGACCGCGAACAGGACGACGCTCGCGCCGGCCAGCACGGGTAACTGTGCGATCGCGGCGGCCATCGACGCGACCAGGATCACCGCTCCGGTGAGCACGGCCACGATGTAGACCGCCCACAGCGGCAGGACGGAGTTCCGGGAGCTGATCGCCGCGGGCGGTGGCATGGTGAAGGCCGGGGTGCGCTCCTGGCTCGTCATCGGCTCGGGACACCCAGCGCCAGGATGGCGCATGTGACGACCACCAGCATCGTCACCAGCCAGATCGTCATGCCCGACGCGGGGTAGCGGCCCGGGGGCAATTGGGTCGGCGGCTTAGATGTCGGCGGCTTAGATGTCGGCGGCTTGGACGTCGGCGGCTTGGACTCGGTCATGCTCAGGCCGGATCGAAGCTGTAGACCTGGCCGCCACTGGTGGCCACCACCACCCGGCGGTCGAAGCCGACCGACACCCCGACCGGGAACCCTGCGGCGTCCGGCAGGGGATAGGTGTTCAGCGTGCGCCCGCCGTCGGCCGGGTTGAACACCAGCAGAGACAGCCGCCCCGGCCTGTCGGCGACGACGGTGTAGGCCACCCGGGCGCCGGCCTGGCTGGCGGTGGTCAGCGGTGTGACGTCGTCGCGCCGCCAGACGATGTCGGCCCGGTCGCCGGAATCCTGGATGGCCACCAGTCGGGTGTCCGGGCCGCCGCCGGCGACGATGAGCCCGCCGGGTGCCAGCGACGGCGGGGTCTGCGGCTGAAAGCCCAGCGGGACAGACCATTTCGGCTTGCCGTCGGCGGCGTCCAGCGCCCAGAGCTGGCGGTCACGACCGTTGACGTAGACGGTCTGTCCGTCGCGGGACAGCACCGGACTGCCGAGCACCCCGGCCGCCACCGCGTCGCTGGTCCACTCCGGCGTGACCAGGGCGGACTGGTCGGGCTGGTAGCGCAGTGCGGTGAGCACGGACGACTTCGCGCCGGGCTGCCACAGCCCGAGAACCACGATCCGTCCGGCCGCGGAATAGGCCGGCGCGGTAGCCACCGGGCAGGCCGGCTGGGACTGCTGGCAGTCGGCCAGCCCCCGGAAGGGGTCGGTCGGGTCGATGCCGTCGACGAGGTCCAGTGGGGTGCCGGTCACCTCGCCGCGGTGGGCGTCGAACACCAGCACCTGGCCGAGGTGGGTCACCACCAGCAGGCGGCCGGGGTCGAGAAACCTTGTGGTGGTGGGCATTCCGATGACGTTGGTGCGCCAGCGCACCCACTGCGTCGGCGGGTAGGCGATCATCAGGCCGGGCTGGCCGATGTAGAGGTTGTCGAAACCGTCGAACAGCGGGCTGGCGAAACCCCCGCCGAGCACCATCCGGGTGCACCAGCGCTGACGGCCCTTGCCGTCGTTCTCCCACACCATCAGCGAGCATCCGCCCGATGTCTGGCCATTGACGGCCAGGTAGCCGTCACCGCCGAGTGCCGCGGCGGCGCCGAGGTCGCCTTTGACCGAGCGGCTCCAGCCCGCTGCGAGCGTCGAGGCGCCCTCGGTGGCGGTATAGCTGCTGTTCTCGGCGTCGGCGTACTGGGCCGACCAGCCGCGGGCGGCTATCGGCTCCACCCATGAGTCGGTGGTACCGCAGCCCGCCAGCGAGCCGCTCAGCAGCATCGCCGACGCCAACGCGAACGCGCGTCGCAGCACCGGTGTCCTGACCATCCAGGCGAGACTAACGGGTCGCGCCTCGATGATTGGGCAGGCCGGTTGGGTAGGCTCTGCCGCCATGACGAGCATGTGGGGCGCGCCGATCCACAAGCGCTGGCGCGGGCAGCGTCTGCGCGACCCCCGTCAGGCCAAGTTCCTCACCCGGGATTCGCTGCGCTGGGTGATCGCCAACCGCGCCTACACCCCCTGGTACCTGGTGCGTTACTGGCGGCTGCTGAAGTTCAAGCTGGCCAACCCGCACATCATCACCCGCGGCATGGTCTTCCTCGGCAAGAACGTCGAGATCCATGCCACCCCGGAACTGGCCCAGCTGGAGATCGGCCGCTGGGTCCACATCGGCGACAAGAACACCATCCGGGCGCACGAAGGCTCGTTGCGGCTCGGTGACAAGGTCGTCTTCGGCCGCGACAACGTCATCAACTGCTACATCGACATCGAGTTCGGCGAGTCGGCCCTGATGGCGGACTGGTGCTACGTCTGCGACTTCGACCACAAGATGGATAACATCGAGCTGCCGATCAAGGACCAGGGCATCGTCAAGACCCCGGTGCGCATCGGTCCCGACGTCTGGATCGCCGCCAAGGTCACCGTCCTGCGCGGCACCACGATCGGCCGGGGCTCCGTGCTGGGGGCGCACGCGGTGGTCAAGGGCGACATCCCGGATTACTCGATCGCCGTCGGGTCGCCGGCCAAGGTGGTCAAGAATCGCAAACTGGCCTGGGAGACCTCCGCCGCCCAGCGTGCGGAGTTGGCCGCGCACCTGGCCGACATCGAGCGCAAGAAGGCAGCCAAGTAGGCCGCCCATCGCCACGAAGGCGGCGCGTCGGGTCGTTATGGGCGTAGGGTCGACAAGATCGGGACCGTCCAGGCCCCCTTATGGGCAGAGGGCCAACGATGGCTGATAAGTCACCCCGTCAATCCATGACGAAAAAGTCCGGTAAGTCTCTGAAAGAGAAACGCGCGGCCAAGAACGCCAAAGTAGATCAGGCGTCTGCCACCGAGGCTGCGCTGACTCCCAAGAAGCGCTGAGGTCTCTTCGCTTCGTTCCTCAGCGGTCCGGGAGGGCCTGCTCGACGATCGGCCGACGGGCCAGCGGTTGGCGCTCGCCACGTTTGGCGGCCAGGTACACCTGTGCGGTTCGGGTGGCCACGGTGTGCCAGTCGAAGTCGGCGGTGAGGCGCTGCCGGGCGGCCAGGGCGCGGCGCTGCGCCGCGTCGGGGTCGTCTAGCACGGCGCGCACCGCCTGCGCGAGTGCGCCGGGATCTCTTGGCGGACAGGACAACCCGGTCTTTCCATCGATCACCGCCTCACCCAGGCCGCCGACGTTGGTGGTCACCAGGGGAGTGCCGGCCGCGATGGCCTCCAGTGCCACGATGCCGAACGGCTCGTAGCGGCTGGGCAGCACGGCGGCGTCGGCGCGATGCAGCAGGGCCAGTAACTCGTCGTGGTCGGTCCGGCCGACGAACCGAACCGCCTTGAGCACCTTGTGCTTTCGGGCAACCTCCGTCAGCCAGTCCTGCTGGGTGCCGTCGCCGGCGATGGTCAGCGTGGTGCCGGGGTGACTGCGACGGATGCGCGGCAGCGCAGCGATCGCGTCGTGCACGCCTTTCTCGTATTCCAGCCGGCCGAAGAACAGCAACTCCGCCGGCCCGTCACGGCGACGTCGTGGCGCGAACGACCAAAGGCTGGAATCGATTCCGTTCGGGATGACGCTGATCTCGGCCAGGCCTGGCCCGAACAACTCGGAGATCTCGTCGGCCATCGACGCCGAACAGGCGATGAGCGAATCGGACTCGCGGGCCAGCCACGACTCGACGGCGTGCACCTGCCGGCTGATCGGCCCGTACACCCAGCCGGAGTGCCGCCCCGCCTCCGTCGCATGCATGGTGGAAACCATCGGCACGTCGAAGAATTCGGCCAGCGCGACCGCCGGGTGTGCCACCAGCCAGTCGTGTGCGTGCACCACATCGGGAATCCAGTTGCGGCACAGGCGAAGGCCCGCCCGCAGCATCGCGTGCCCCATCGCCAGGGTCCAGGCCATCATGTCCGGGCCGAACTCGAATTCGTGCGGATCATGCGCCGCGGTGATGAGGCGCACGCCCTCCCGGGTCTCGTCGGTGGTGGGGTGGCTGGCCGGGTCGGTGTCGAACGGATGACGGCACAGCACCACGACCTCGTGGCCGTCGGCGGCCAGCGCGGTGGCCAGCTGGTAGACGTGGCGACCGAGCCCGCCGACGATCACCGGCGGGTACTCCCACGACACGATGAGGATTTTCACGGCTCCGCCAAAGGCGGCTCGGCGCGACTCACCGGGGCAGCCGACGGGCGTCCAACGCGCCGAACAGCCCGTCGGCCCGGTTCCAGCCCTCCGCGAGGCGCACCGCCGCGTCCCGGCGCCCGGCGGCCAGCGCGTCGGCGATCTCCCGGGTGGCGTGTGCGTGCAGATGCGCCCGGTAGCGCGCGTACTCGGCGGCGGAGTCCTTGCTGACCATGAACGGCCAATCGCTGGACACCGTCAGCAGGGTCTCACGCAGGATCTGGTCGGCGACGAAGTCCCGTGCCGGCGCGGTGTCGGTCTGTGCCAGCGCCTTGTCGACGCACGCCAGGGCGGTGTCGACCACTTCGGCGTTGAGCTGCACCAGGTCGGACACCTTTTCGCCGGCCCACACCTGCCAGTCCTTGCCGGATCCCCATGAGCTGGGCGGCAATTCGACGCTAGCGCCGACGAAACCGTTGTCGCGGGCGTCGCTCAGGGTGCCCACCCGGATACCGGCTTCGGGCAACGCGCGCAGCAGCCGCTCCAGCCAGACCGGGCCCTCGTACCACCAGTGCCCGAACAGTTCGGTGTCGAAGGCGGCGACCACATGTGCCGGCCGGCCGATGCGCTCGGACTCTGAGATGAGCCGTTGGCGGACCAGGTCGACGAAGTCGGCGACGTGGACGTCGACCGCCCGGTCGGCGCGCTCCGGGTCGTACGGCGCCTTGTGCTCGGAGTCGACGCCGCGGCCGGTGACCCGGGCCGGCTTGAGCCCGGTGAGGTGGTCGTAGGTGTGGAAGTCGCGGTAGGCGGCGTGACCGGGATAGCCGGACTTCGGCGACCAGACCCGGTAGGAGACCTGCAGGTCGCGGCCGAAGGCCACCACATCGGTGTCGCCGACGGGACGGCCGAGTGCGGTGTCGCCGTGCAGTGACGGACCGTCGACCATGAAGTGTCCGACGCCGGCGGCGGCGTAGTCGTACTCCATGCCCGGCGCGTAGGCGCACTCCGGCGCCCAGATGCCGGTTGGGGTGTGGCCCAGTCGCTGCCCGGCATCGGCCAGACCCTCCCGCAGCGCGAACTCGCGCAGCCGCGGTTGCAGCAGCGGCTGGAACGGGTGCGCCAGCGGTCCGCCGAGAAGCTCCACTGTGCCGGCGTCGATCAACTCGCGCAGCAGCGGGCTGGCGCCGTGCCGCCACAGCTCGGTGAAGTCGCTCAGCGCCAGTCCGGCTTCGTCGTATTCGCGAATCCCGAAGCGCCGCAATGCTTCCGGGCTCGTTGCTGTCCCCGGAGTCGCGCCGGTCGGGGTGTGCACATTGGCGGCCTCCAACGCGCGAAGCTGCCAGTTGGCCAGCCAGCGGTGCATGCCGTCGAGGCAGTAGGGGTCATCGAGTTGGGCGGTGACCACCGGCGTCATACCCAGGGTGAGCACGCCACGACGGCCCTCGGCGGCCAGCGTCCGCAGCACCCGCATCAGCGGTAGGTAGGCCGCCGCCCACGACTGGTAGAGCCATTCCTCGCCCACCGGCCAGCGACCGTGGTGGGCAAGCCAGGGCAGGTGGGTGTGCAGCACCAGGCTGAACTGACCCGGAACGGCCTGCCCTCCTCGGGGGCTGGAGCGCAGCGACTCGGGGGAGGACAGGGCGCTCACGGGTGCACCGCGATCGCCAGCAGATCGAGGCTCTCGTCGATGTCACGCCGGGAGTTGTCGGAATCGATTCTCGGGTCGCTGCGCTCCTGCTCGCCAATGATGTCGAAATCCTCGCAGCGCACGTCGGTGACGTCGGCCAGCAGATCCGGCGACCACGGGGCATCGGCGACGGCGCGGGCGATCTGCGCCTCGATGATCGATCCGCCGTGCCGGGCGTCCATCTCGATCAGGCGCGGACCGTGGAACACCCCGCTCATCGACCGCACCTCGAAACCGCCGTCTTCGAGAAGTTCGCGCAGTTCGGCGGCGTTGAGTTCACGGGTGTGGAAGGGGTTGAGCGGCACGTCGCTGCCCGGGGTGAACGTGATCCGGTTCGGCGTCGACATCGCCAGCAGCCCACCGGGGCGCAGCACCCGTAAGCATTCCGTAATGAACTGTGGCTGATCCCACAAATGTTCGATCACCTGGAAGTTCACCACCACGTCGACGGAGGCGTCCGGGATGGGAAGCGCCGCCAGATTGGCCGCCACGACCCCCACGCGCGGGTACCGGCGGCGCACATGTGACACCGTTGCCGGGTCGTAGTCGACGGCCACCACCCGGCGCGCGACCGAGGCGATCAGATCAGCTCCGTAGCCCTCGCCGCAACCGGCCTCCAACACGTCCTGACCTGCCCAAAGCGGTTCGCAATGCCGGTAGGCGACCTCATGGCGGCGGAACCAGTAGTTCTCCACCGCCAAGCCGGGCACGGTGCGCTCGCCGGTCAGCGGCAGACCGCCGTCGGCGTGATCGGTCACGTTCGCGCTCATCGCAAGGCAGGCTAACCTCGTCGCCCGTCATTGGCGAACCGTCGCCGATTCCGGTGTCGCGACGGGCGGCCGGAACGCCGCGTGGCGCCGTCAGGTCCGATTGCGGCTGCGGGAACACCGGTTCCGTGGCGCTATCGTTATGGAGCGATCGACCTAAAAGTTACCGGTGAGTAACATGGAGCGGTCAGCGGAAGTGAAATTCGACGTGCGTCCCAGTCCCGGGGCGCACGACGCCTGCCCAGGAGGATGTAGATAAGCCATGACCAACATCGTGGTGCTGATCAAACAGGTCCCGGACTACGGAGACCGCAGACTGTCGGACGGCGATTTCACCCTCGATCGTGAGGGCTCCGACGCCGTTCTCGACGAGATCAACGAGAAGGCCGTCGAAGAGGCCCTGCAGATCAAGGAGCGCGAGGGCGGGGACAGCACGGTCACCGTCCTCACCGCTGGTCCGGCAAAGGCCGGCGAGGCCATCCGCAAGGCGCTGTCGATGGGCGCCGACAAGGGCATCCACCTGCTCGACGCGGGCATGCACGGCTCCGACATGGTGCAGACCGGCTGGGCCCTGGCCCGCGCACTGGGCCAGGTCGAAGGCGCTGACCTGGTGATCGCCGGCAACGCGGCCAGCGACGGCACCGGTGGGGCGATCCCGGCGATCATCGCCGAGTACCTCGGGCTGCCCCAGTTGACGCACATGCGCTCGATCTCCATCGAGGGTGGCCGGATCACCGGCGAGCGCGAGACCGACGACGGCGTCTTCACCGTCGAGGCCACGCTGCCCGCCGTCGTCAGCGTCCACGAGAAGATCAACGAGCCGCGCTTCCCGTCCTTCAAGGGCATCATGGCCGCCAAGAAGAAGGAAGTTCAGACCCTGACTCTCGCCGACATCGGCGTGGAAGCCGACGAGGTCGGCCTCGGCACCGCTATCTCCCGGGTGTCGTCTTCGACCCCGAAGCCGCCCAAGGCTGCCGGCGAGAAGTTCACCGACGAGGGTGACGGTGGCGCGAAGATCGCCGAGTACCTGGTTGCTCAGAAAATCGTTTAGAGCTGATCGTCTAACTTCCACTCCCACAAAGATTTTCACGAAAGAGAACATCAATGGCTGAAGTACTTGTGCTCGTTGAGCACTCTGCGGGTGCGGTCAAGAAGGTCACCACCGAACTGCTGACCGTGGCGCGTGCCCTCGGTTCGCCCTCGGCAGTGGTGGTGGGCGCCTCCGGCACGGCGGCCCCGCTGGCCGCTGCGCTGGCGGCTGCCGGTGCGGACAAGATCTACGTCGCCGAGTCCGCCGACGCGGAGAATTTCCTCATCACCCCGTTCGTCGACGTGCTTGCCAACCTGGTCGACTCGGCCGCCCCGGCGGCGGTTCTGCTGGCCGCCACGGCCGAAGGCAAGGAGATCGCCGGCCGCCTGGCGGCCCGGATCGGCTCGGGCATCCTCGGCGACGTCATCGACGTCAAGTCCGACGGCACCGCGGTGCACTCGGTGTTCGGTGGCGCCTACACCGTCGAGGCCAAGGTGGCCGCCGACACCCCGGTGATCACCGTTCGCCCCGGCGCCGTCGAGCCGCAGGCCACCGCCGGTGCCGGCGAGCAGGTGGCGGTCGAGGTGCCGGCGCCGGCCGAGAACGCCGTCCGGATCACCGGCCGCCAGCCCGCGCAGAAGAGCGCCCGCCCGGAACTCACCGAGGCCGCGGTCGTGGTGGCCGGTGGCCGCGGCGTGGGCAGCGCCGACAACTTCAAGGTGGTCGAGGACCTCGCCGACGCGCTCGGTGCCGCGGTGGGCGCCTCGCGCGCGGCGGTGGACTCCGGCTTCTACGAGGGCCAGTTCCAGGTCGGCCAGACCGGCAAGACGGTCGCGCCGCGCCTCTACATCGCCCTGGGCATCTCCGGCGCCATCCAGCACCGCGCCGGAATGCAGACCTCGAAGACCATCGTCGCGGTCAACAAGGACGAGGAAGCGCCGATCTTCGAGATCTCCGACCTCGGCATCGTCGGTGACCTGTTCGCCGTCACCCCGCAGCTGACCGACGCGGTCAAGGCCCGGAAGGGCTGAGCGGCAGTCAGCACCGAGGAGGCCCCCGACATTGCGCGGGTTCACACGGTCGTCGCAACACTCTCGATGTGAGAGGTTGCGGCGACCGTGTCGTTTTCGGAGGACACCGCGCATAGCATGACCGCGATCGCCGAGCGGATCATCATTCACTTGTGAGGAGCGGCCATGCCGGGGTGTGCGGGCTCCATCGGACGAGTCGGTGGATTGGCCTTTGCGCTTGGTGTCGGCCCAGCACCGACCACACCATTGCGATCACCAACGATCTCGCCGGCAATCAGGTCGTGACCTTCGTCGAAGTCGACGGCTCAGTGCAGCGCGACCCCGTCACCGGCCAGCCGATCGGCACACTGCTGGGAGTGGCCGTCGAGGACATCGTGACCGGACAGCGGATCAACGCCTACGTCGATCCGCAGGGCCGGCTGTTCTACGCCAGCTTCATTCCGGAAGCCGGCTAACGGCGCGGTGTCAACGGGGGCCTTCTTGGTTTTCCGGTCAACTCCACAGCGTCACATGGATTTTCGGCCGGAACCGGGCGACACCGACACCGCTGCCTTTGATCATCGCCTGGGTGCAACGTGGCGTGGTGATGAAGTTCAGCAACTCGTTCACCACCGGCTGCCGCGCTGAGGCGGGCAGGGTGGTGGCGCACCATTCGCCGGAGTGCTGCAGGTGCGTCCCCTTGACCGCGACCACGCGGCCGGACCTTAGGTGTCGCGCCACCGCGAATCCGGGCATCAGCGTCAGGCCGCCCACCCGCTGGGCCTCGTCCAGCGCGGCGGCATCGCTGGGGAAGATCCGCTGACGCTCGTCCGGAATCTCAAGTTGAGCAAGCAGTTTCGCGATCTCGCCGTCGACGCTGCCCGCCGCCGGGCCAAGCATCCAGGGCTGATCGCGAAGCATGGACAGGGTCGCGGAGCCGCCGGCCAGCGGGCTGCTCGCGGAGGCCACCGTCAGGATCTGATATCGCAGAAACGGCCGCACCGCCAGCATGCTGGTGTCGCCCTCCACCGGCGGACCCAACGCGATATCGACGTTGCGGGAGGCGATCAGATCGCGGAATCGGCTCGTCGGATGCACGCTCAGCTCGACGGCCAGATCGTCTGCGCGAGAGGAGAACAACTCGATCACCCCGGGGGCGGCGTGCTCGGCGAACATCGTCGACGCCGCGATCCGCAACAGGCGGCGCCCGCGTGCGGCCTCGGTGACCTCGATCGCGGTCTGCTGCTGCAGGCCGAGGATCTCCACCGCCCGGCTGGCCAGGAGCAAGCCGCCGGGGGTGAACGCCAGGCCGCCGGCGGTCCGGGTGAACAGCTGATCGTCGAGTTCCTTGCGTAACTGCGCAATGTGCATGGAGACACCGGCATCCGACATTCCGAGCTCCGCGGCGGCGGAGTGGACAGAACCCGTGCGCACCACCGCGGAGTAGGCCCGAAGCTGAGCCGGTGTCACGAAATCAGCCTACGGTTGTTCGCGTGCAGGATGTCCTTGCGGAATTGGTCGCCATCTGGCGCACCGGAGCCACGGCGGGCCTGGCCACGGTGGTTCGCACCTTCCGCTCCGCACCCCGCCCGGCCGGTGCCGCGATGGTCGTCGATCCGGACGGCACGGTCAGCGGCTCGGTGTCCGGCGGCTGTGTCGAGGCGGCCGTCTACGAATCCGCCGCCGAGGTCGCCGGCAGCGGTGTCGCGCGGCTGGAACGCTACGGCGTCAGCGACGACGACGCGTTTGCGGTGGGACTGACCTGCGGCGGCATCCTGGACGTCTTCGTCGAACCCGTCTCGCGTGCGACCTTTCCTCAACTCGACGCGGTGGCCGCCGACATCACCGCGCGGCGGCCCGTCGCGATCGCCACCGTCGTGGACCATCCCGACGGTGCCAATGTCGGTCGGCGGCTGATCGTCCGCCCCGCGTCGGTGGAGGGAACGTTGGGCAGCGAGCAGGCCGACTCCGCGGTCGCCGACGATGTGCGCGGCCTGCTCGCCGCGGGGCGGACCGAAACCATCACCTACGGCCCCGACGGTCAGCGCCGCGGCGAGGGGATGGCGGTGTTCGTAGCAAGCCACGCCCCGCCGCCGCGGATGCTGGTCTTCGGCGCCATCGACTTCGCCGCCGCCGTCGCCCAGCAAGGCGCCTTTCTCGGCTACCGGGTGACCGTGTGCGACGCCCGCAGCGTGTTCGCCACCCCGGCGCGCTTCCCCAACGCCCACGAAGTGGTGGTGGAGTGGCCGCACCGATACTTGGCAGCGCAGATCGAATCCGGTGCGCTGGACTGCCGCTCGGTGCTGTGCGTGCTCACCCATGATCCGAAGTTCGACGTGCCACTGCTCGAGGTTGCGCTGCGGCTCGACGTCGCCTACGTCGGTGCGATGGGGTCGCGGCGCACGCATGACACCCGGCTGGCCCGGCTGCGCGAGGCCGGCCTCACCGACGTCGAATTGAGTCGGCTGTCCAGTCCGATCGGGCTCGATCTCGGCGCCCGCACACCGGAGGAGACGGCGGTGTCGATCGCGGCCGAAATCATCGCCCGGCGGTGGGGCGGCGCAGGCCTGCCCCTCACGAGTACGGCCGGCCGGATCCACCACGATGACGACGCTAACCCGGTGCCGCAGGTTAATTCAGTGATCGCTTAACTGGCTATTGACCCGGTCGGTCGCCGGCCCGAAACTACGAGTTCCACGGCGAGGGTGAGGGTGTCCTATGCAAGTTCCGAGTCCTTTCGAATACGAGCGAGCCACCAGCGTGGACCACGCGATCGGCCTGCTGGACCGGCTCGGTGAGGGCGCGTTCATCGTTGCGGGAGGACACAGCCTGCTGCCGATGATGAAACTGCGGATCGCCAATCCCGAGTACCTGATCGACATCAACGATCTGCACGACGAGTTGGGCTTCATCACCGTGGAGCCCAGCCGCGTGCGGATCGGCGCCATGGTGCGGCACTGCGAGGTCCTGGATTCGGCCGATCTGAACCGGCTGTTCCCGATCTTCGCCGACGCCGAATGGGTGATCGCCGACCCGGTGGTGCGCAACCGGGGGACCGTCGGCGGTTCGCTGTGTCAGGCCGATCCGGCCGAGGACCTGTCCACCGTGTGTCAGGTGCTCGACGCCGTCTGCGTGGTGCGCGGGCCGTCCGGCGAGCGGGAGATCGCCATCGACGACTTCGAGGTGGGCCCGTACGAGACCTCTCGCGAACCCAACGAGATCCTCACCGAAGTCCGGATCCCGTTGCGGCCCAACAGTTCCAGTGCCTACGCGAAAGTCGAGCGACGGGTCGGGGACTGGGCGGTCGCGGCCGTCGGCGCCGAGGTGACGCTGGACGGGAACACCATCGTGGGCGGGCGAGTGGGGCTGACCGCCGTCGGCGCCGACCACGACGCGCTGGCCGCGGTCCGCGAGGCGCTGGTCGGCAAGCCGGCCAACGAGGAGACCTTCGCCGAGATCGGCCGGTTGGCCGCCGCCGCCTGCGAACCGGTCACCGACCAGCGCGGCACCGCCGAGTACAAGAGGCACCTGGCCGCCGAACTGACCATCCGAACCCTGCGCACCTCGGTCGCGCGGGTACTCGGCACCTCCTAACCGACACGCCTGAAAGAAAGGGCACCTGATGCAGGTCAACATGAGCGTCAACGGCGAGCAGGTCAGCGCCGACGTGGAACCGCGAATGCTGCTGGTCCACTTCCTGCGCGACCAACTGCGCCTCACCGGCACCCACTGGGGCTGTGACACCTCCAACTGTGGGACGTGCGTCGTCGCGATGGACGGGCAGCCCGTCAAGTCATGCACCATCCTGGCCGCCATGGCGTCGGGCCATGAGATAACCACCGTGGAGGGACTGGCCAAGGGCGGCAAGCTCGATCCGGTGCAGGAGGGCTTCATGCAGTGCCACGGACTGCAGTGCGGTTTCTGCACGCCGGGCATGATGATCACCGCCCGCGCGCTGCTCGATCGCAACCCCGATCCCTCCGACGACGAGATCCGCGAGGCCATCTCGGGCCAGATCTGCCGGTGTACCGGCTACACCACCATCGTCCGCTCGATTCAGTGGGCGGCTAAGCACGCCAACGAGGAGGTCCAGGCATGACCACCGTGGAATCCCGGCCGCAGCCCTCCGAGAACGACACCGCCGACAACGACCAGAAGCCGTGCGGCTACGGCCTGATGCTGCGCAAAGAGGACCCGCGTTTCATCCGGGGCCGCGGCAACTACGTCGACGACGTGCAGTTGCCCGGGATGCTGCACCTGGCCATCCTGCGCTCGCCGTTCGCCCACGCCACGATCACCTCCATCGACACCAGCGCGGCGCTGGCCCATCCGAAGGTGAAGGCCGTCATCACCGGCGCCGATCTGGCCGAGAAGGGGCTGGCGTGGATGCCGACGCTGTCCCAGGACGTGCAGGCGGTACTGGCCACCGACAAGGTGCGCTTTCAGGGCCAGGAGGTCGCCTTCGTCGTCGCCGAGGACCGCTACTCCGCGCGGGATGCGTTGGAACTCATCGACATCGAGTACGAACCGCTGGATCCGGTCATCGACGTCCGTCGCGCGCTGGAGCCCGATGCACCGGTGATCCGGACCGACCTCGAGGGCAAGAAGGACAACCACTGCTTCGACTGGGAGACCGGCGACGCGGCGGCCACCGAGGCGGTCTTCGCCAAGGCCGACGTCGTGGTCAAGCAGGAGATCATCTACCCCCGGGTGCACCCGGCCCCGATGGAGACCTGCGGCGCCGTCGCCGACCTCGACCCGGTCAGCGGCAAGCTCACGCTGTGGTCGACCACCCAGGCCCCGCACGCCCATCGGACGCTCTACGCACTGGTCGCCGGGCTGCCGGAGCACAAGATCCGGGTGATCGCCCCCGACATCGGCGGCGGCTTCGGCAACAAGGTGCCGATCTACCCCGGCTACGTGTGCGCCATCGTCGCTTCGCTGGTGCTCGGCAAGCCGGTCAAGTGGATGGAGGACCGCAGCGAGAACCTGACCAGCACCGGTTTCGCCCGCGACTACATCATGGTGGGCGAGATCGCCGCCACCAACGAAGGCAAGATCCTGGCCATCCGCTCCACGGTGCTGGCCGACCACGGCGCGTTCAACGGCGTCGCGGCCCCGACCAAGTACCCGGCCGGCTTCTACGGAGTGTTCACCGGCAGCTACGACATCGACGCGGCCTACTGCCACATGACCGCGGTATTCACCAACAAGGCGCCGGGCGGGGTGGCTTACGCCTGCTCCTTCCGGATCACCGAAGCGGTGTATTTCGTTGAGCGCCTTGTGGATTGCCTGGCCTTCGAGCTGGACATGGATCCGGCCGACCTGCGGATGCGCAACCTGCTCAAGCCGGATCAGTTCCCCTACAAGAGCAAGACCGGCTGGGAATACGACTCCGGTGACTACGAGACCACGCTGCGCAAAGCCATGGACATGATCGGCTACGAGCAACTGCGTGCCGAGCAGGCCGAGAAGCGGGCCCGCGGTGAGCTCATGGGCATCGGCCTCTCTTTCTTCACCGAAGCCGTGGGTGCCGGTCCGCGCAAGGACATGGACATCCTGGGTCTGGGCATGGCCGACGGGTGCGAGCTGCGGATCCACCCCACCGGCAAAGCCGTTCTGCGCCTGTCGGTCCAGACCCAGGGCCAGGGGCACGAGACGACGTTCGCGCAGATCGTCGCCGAGGAACTCGGCATCCCGCCGGAGGACATCGACGTCGTCCACGGCGACACCGACCAGACCCCGTTCGGACTGGGCACCTACGGGAGCCGGTCCACGCCGGTGTCGGGGGCGGCCGCCGCGCTGGTGGCGCGCAAGATCCGGGACAAGGCCAAGATCATCGCCTCGGGCATGCTGGAGGCCTCGGTCGCCGACTTGGACTGGGAGAAGGGCAAGTTCCACATCAAGGGAGATCCGTCGGCTGCGGTGACCATCCAGGACATCGCGATGAAAGCCCACGGCGCCGGTGATCTTCCCCAGGGCATCGAAGGCGGTCTGGACGCCGAGGTCTGCTACAACCCGGACAACCTCACCTACCCCTACGGCGCCTACATCTGCGTGGTCGACGTCGACCCCGGCACCGCCGTGGTCAAGGTGCGCCGGTTCCTGGCCGTCGACGACTGCGGCACCCGGATCAACCCGATGATCATCGAGGGCCAGGTGCACGGCGGGATCGTCGACGGCATCGGGATGGCGCTGATGGAGATGATCGCCTTCGACGAGCAGGGCAACTGCCTGGGCGGATCGCTGATGGACTACCTGATCCCGACCGCGCTGGAGGTGCCGCATCTGGAGACCGGGCACACGGTGACGCCGTCGCCGCACCACCCGATCGGCGCCAAGGGCGTGGGGGAGTCGGCCACCGTCGGTTCCCCGCCGGCGGTGGTCAATGCCGTCGTCGACGCGCTCAAGCCGTTCAAAGTCCGGCACGCCGACATGCCTCTGACGCCCTCGCGGGTGTGGGAGGCCATGCAGGGTCGCGCGACCCCGCCGATCTAGCACCGTGGACATCGCTGAACGCGCCCGCCGTCTGCGGCACGAACGTGTTCCGTTCGTGCACGCGACAGTCGTGCGCGCTCAGCATCCGACGTCCGCGCAGGCCGGTGACGAGGCGATCCTGCTCGCCGACGGAACGATCGAGGGCTTCGTCGGCGGTCAGTGCGCGCAGAGTTCGGTTCGCAAGGCGGCCATGGGTGTCCTGCAGGCCGGTGAAAGCGTCCTGCTGCGTGTCCTGCCGGACGGCGATCTGCACTTCCCGGACGCCCCCGGCGCCGCCGTCGTGGTGAACCCGTGTCTGTCCGGGGGTGCCTTGGAAATCTTTCTCGCGCCGCAGATTCCGGCTCCGCTGGTGCGGATCTGCGGCGCCACTCCGATCGCCGAATCGTTGGCGAGGATCTGCGAGGTGCTCGGCTACGACGTTCGCCGCGACGACGACAGCCGGGGCTTCGACGGCGTGACCGCGGTCGTGATCGCCACCCACGGCGGTGCCGAAGCCGACGCCATCCGGGCCGCCCTCGACGCGGGCGTGGGGTACGTCGGTCTGGTCGCCAGTAAGGTCCGCGGCGCCGCGGTGCTCGCGGAGATCGAACTCAGCTGCTGCGAGCGCGGGCGGGTGCACACCCCGGTCGGCCTGGCCATCGGGGCCAAGACCCCGGCCGAGATCGCGGTTGCGATTGCCGCCGAGGTGATCTCGGCGCTGCGCAGCGGCGATCTCCCGGACCGTCCGAGCCCGGTGGCCGCGCCTGCCGAGCTTCCGGTCCTCCAGACGGCCGTGGACCCGGTGTGCGGGGTGACCGTCTCGGTGGCGGCCGGCACCGTCCACTATGCGGCCGACGGGCAGGACTACTGGTTCTGCTGCCCGGGCTGCCGCAGTGCGTTCGCCGCAGCGCAGGCTCGCCGATGACCGACCCCCGCGTCACCGGTGTGGTCCTTGCGGCCGGCCTGTCCCGTCGCCTCGGACAACCCAAACAGCTTCTGCCGTATCGCGATTCGACTCTGCTGGGCGAGACGTTGGCGATGGCGCGCCGGTGCGGGTTCGATCAGTTGATCGTGACTCTGGGCGGCGCCGCCGACCAGATACGGTCGGCCGTCGCGCTCGACGACACCCAGACCGTGGCGGTCGACCAACCTGCCTCGGGCTGCTCGGCGTCGCTGCGTGCGGCGCTGAACCTCGTCGCGCCCGACAGCGACGGCATCGTGCTGCTGCTGGGTGATCAGCCCGGCGTCGCGGTCTCCTCGGTGCGCCGCCTGCTGGCGGTCGGCGCCGGGCAGCCGATCGCGGTCTGCCGCTACACCGACGGCGTCGGCCATCCGTTCTGGTTCAGCCGCGCGGTATTCGGCGACATCGCCGCACTGCACGGCGACAAGGCGGTGTGGAAGCTCATCGAGGGCGGCCGCTTCCCGGTGGCCGAGGTCGACGTCAACGATTCCGTCCCGCCGGACGTCGACACCTGGGCGGACTACGAGAAGCTGCTCGCCGGGGTGGTGCCGTGACCTTCGACGGGGTGGACGACGTGATCCGGCGGTTCGACGAACACGGGCACCTTCTCGACGAGGGAACCGCGTCGGCGGTATACCTGGCCGCCGCGCTGAACCGGCCCCTGCTGCTCGAGGGCGAACCCGGCGTCGGTAAGACGACCGCCGCGAAAACCCTTGCGGCCGTGCTGGATGCGCCGTTGATCCGGCTGCAGTGCTACGAGGGACTCTCGGCGGCCGAAGCGCTCTACGACTGGAATTACCAGCGCCAGTTGCTGGGTATCCGGCTTGCGGAGGCGCGCGGCGAGTCGATCGAGGAATCCGATCTCTACTCCGAGACCTACCTGTTGGATCGCCCGATCCTGGCGTGTGTGCGCTACCGCGGCGACACCCCGCCGGTGCTGCTGATCGACGAGATCGATCGTGCCGACGACGAATTCGAGGCGCTGCTGCTGGAGTTCCTCGGCGAGTCATCGGTGACGGTGCCCGAACTGGGCACCTTCGTCGCGCAGCGGCCGCCGCTGGCGGTGCTGACCTCCAACCGCAGCCGTGACCTCCACGATGCGCTTCGCCGGCGCTGCCTCTACCACTGGATCGACTACCCCGAGCCGGCCCGGGCCGCCGCGATCGTGCGCCGCAGCGTGCCGGGGGCCGGCGCCGCACTGGTCGAGCACGCCACGGCCTTCGTCGGGCGGGCACGGGACCTTGATCTGGACAAGCCGCCGGGCGTCGCCGAGACCATCGACTGGGTGGCCGCGCTGGTCGCACTGGGCGTCGGTGACCTCGTCGACCCCGCGGCGCTGGCCGCCCTGAGCACGTTGGGCAAGACGCCCGACGACAGCGGCGCCCTGCGCAGCGCGTTCTCGCAGTACCGCACCCAACTGGCCGCCGGATAAAGGAGCACCCCTGATGATCATCGCCAACGAGTTCACCCTCAACGTTCCCGTCGACACGGCGTGGGCGCTGCTCAGCGATATGGAGCAGGTGGTCCCACTGATGCCCGGTGCGGCCCTGCTGGGCCGGGAGGGCGACGAATTCCTGGCGAAGGTCAAGGTCAAGGTCGGCCCGGTCACCAGCGAGTTCAGCGGCAAGGCGCACTTTCTGGAGAAGGACGACATCAATCACCGGGCGCTGATCGACGGCCGTGCCAAGGACTCCAAGGGCGGCGGCAATGCCGCGGCGGTCGTCACGCTGCAGGCCAGGGAGGACGGCGGGCGCACCCGGGTCACCGTCGACACCGATCTGAAGATCGTCGGCAAGCTGGCTCAGTTCGGCAGCGGCATGCTGCAGCAGGTGTCGGAGAAACTCCTGGCCCAATTCGTCGATCAGCTCGAAGCCCGGCTCAGCGGCGGCTCGCCGGTCGCTGCTGCCGAGACCGCGGTCACCGGCGGGGTGGCAACCGAGCAGGTCGGCTCGACGGCGACCGCCACGGCGGCGCCGGCGGCCACGGCGACCTCGGCGGCCCCCCGGGTCGCGCCCAGGGCGGCCGAGCCGGAGGCACTCGACCTGCTCGAACTGGCCGGCGGAGGCGCCGTGACGAAGTACGCCGCCGGCGGCGTGATCGTCGTTCTGCTGATGGTGATCGCTTACCTGCTGGGGCGGTTGGCGCGCGAATGACCTCCGCGGTGCTGTTGCGTGGGGTGGATCTCGCCGCCTTCGCGGCCGCACTCACGCACCGGCTCCGCACCGGCGGCGTGGTGGTGTCGGCCAGCGGGCCGGGGAGTTTCGTCGCGGCTTTCCGGGAGATGCGACCGGCCTCGCGATCCCGGCTGTACTGGGTCGCGCGCTTGACCTTGGTCAACCGCGCCGAGGATCTGCCCGTTTTCGACGCCGTCTTCGCGGCGGTGTTCGACGATGCGGTCCTTCCCACGGACCCGGTCAGTCGCGGCGCGGGTCAGGGCAAGTCAGCGGATTCGGGTCCGTCGGCCCGGCGCCGTCGCGGCGGCGGGCCTCCGGTCGATGGATTGCCCTGGGCCACCCGGCCCCCGGTGTCGAACCCCGGTACCAGCCCGCCGGACCCGGATGTGGTTCCCGAAGCGCTTCCCAGCCGCATCGCGGCCAGGGACGGGGAGTCGTTCGACACCTTCGACGACGCCGACCTGCGGCTCATCGGGACGTGGCTGGAGCGCAGCCTGACCCGTTGGCCGACGCGGAACACGATGCGTCCCGTTGCCGACCGGCGGGGTCGCGGGATCGACATGCGCTCGACGTTGCGCCGATCCCGCAGCACCGGTTGGGAGCCCATCACACTGGTCCGCACCGACCGGGCCCGACGGCTGCGCCGGCTGGTGCTGATCTGCGACGTCAGCCGTTCGATGCAGCCGTATGCCGCAATCTATTTGCATCTGATGAGGGCGGCTGCGTTGCGCCAGAACGGTATTCGTCCGGAGGTCTTCGCCTTCGCCACCAGCGTGACCCGGCTGACGGCGGTTTTGTCGCACCGCTCCGCGGAAGCGGCGCTTCGCCGGGCCAACGACAAGGTGGTGGACCGGTTCGGCGGCACCCACCTGGCGCGCGCGATCAGCGAACTGCTCGGCCCGGCGCACGGCGGGATACTGCGCGGCGCGGTGGTCATCATCGCCTCGGACGGATGGGACAGCGATCCGCCGGAGTTACTCGACGCGGCATTGCGGCGGCTGACCCGCCGGTCGGCACACCTGGTCTGGCTCAATCCGCGGGCGGCCGCACCCGGTTTCCAGCCGCTGACCGGTGCGATGGCGGCGGCGTTGCCGTATTGCGACGCGGTCGTACCGGCCCACTCGTTGTCCGCGATGCGCGAGTTGTTTCACACCCTCGTCGAACTGGCCGGGCACCGTTGGGCCGGACGGCGTTCTCTCCCAACCGCCGGATCGCGCCCGCCCGGTATCCTGAACAGGCCATGAGCCAGAACCGGTCGGTGTATCTCGACCACGCTGCCACCACCCCGATGCATCCGGAGGCCATCGAGGCGATGATGGCCGCGCTGTCCTTGGTGGGCAACGCGTCCTCGTTGCACACCGCCGGGCGGACGGCCCGCCGCCGGGTGGAGGAGGCCCGGGAGAGCCTGGCCGCCCGCCTGGGTGCGCGGCCTTCGGAAGTGATCTTCACCGCCGGCGGTACCGACAGCGACAACCTGGCCGTCAAAGGCATCTACTGGGCCCGCCGCGACGCCGACCCGCACCGCCGCCGCATCGTCACCACTGCCGTCGAGCACCACGCCGTTCTCGACGCCGTCGGCTGGCTGGCCGACCACGAGGGCGCCGAGGTGACCTATCTGCCGTGCCAGGCCGACGGTGCGGTCACGCAGGAGGCCCTGCGCGACGTTCTCGACTCCTACGACGACGTAGCACTGATCACCGTCATGTGGGCCAACAACGAAGTCGGCACCGTCATGCCGATCGCTGAAATGGCTTCTATCGCAGCCGAATTCGGCGTCCCGATGCACAGCGACGCCGTTCAGGCCGTCGGTCAGCTGCCGTTGGACTTCGCAGCGTCGGGACTGTCGGCGATGAGCATCGCCGCGCACAAATTCGGCGGCCCATGCGGTGTCGGGGCGCTGCTGCTGCGCCGCGATACCGCCTGCGTGCCCCTCTTGCACGGCGGCGGGCAGGAGCGTGACGTGCGTTCGGGCACAGTGGATGTCGCCGGCGCGGTGGCGATGGCCGCCGCCGCCGATGTCGCCGTCGGCGCCCGGGAGCAGACGGCGATGCGGCTGAGCGCCCTCCGGGACCGGCTCGTCGACGGTGTCCTGGACTCCATCGACGACGTCGTGGTCAATGGTCCGATTGACGACTTCGTCGTCGGTGGCGGCCAGGGAGATCGGCGACTGCCCGGCAACGCCCACTTCACCTTCCGCGGCTGCGAGGGCGATTCGCTGCTGATGTTGTTGGACGCCAACGGTATCGAAGGCTCCACCGGCTCGGCGTGTACGGCAGGTGTGGCGCGGGCTTCGCATGTGCTGCTGGCGATGGGCGCCGATCCGGACCTTGCCCGCGGCTCCCTGCGGCTGTCGCTGGGGCACACCAGCACCGAGGCCGACGTCGACGCCGCGCTGGCGGTGCTGCCCGCGGCGGTGCAGCGGGCCCGCCAGGCCGCGCTCGCCAGTTCGTCGACGGGCCTGCGATGAAGGTGCTGGCCGCGATGAGCGGCGGCGTGGACTCGTCGGTGGCCGCCGCCCGCATGGTCGATGCCGGCCACGAGGTGGTCGGGGTGCACCTGGCGCTGTCCCAGGCTCCTGGGACCTTGCGCACCGGATCGCGGGGCTGCTGCTCTAAGGAGGACGCCGGCGATGCCCGACGGGTCGCCGACATCCTCGGAATCCCGTTCTACGTATGGGATTTCGCCGATCGTTTCAAAGCCGACGTCATCGATGACTTCGTCGCCGCCTATGCGCGCGGCGAGACGCCGAACCCGTGCGTGCGCTGCAACGAGCGGATCAAGTTCTCCGCGCTGGCGGCCCGGGCGCTGGCCTTGGGATTCGACGCGGTGGCCACCGGCCACTACGCCCGGCTCTCGGACGGACGGCTGCGCCGGGCCGTCGACCCCGACAAGGACCAGTCGTACGTGCTCGCCGTGTTGACCGCCGAACAGCTGCGCCATGCGTTGTTCCCGATCGGTGATACTCCCAAGCCGGCCATCCGGGAGGAGGCGGCCAGCCGGGGCCTGGCGGTCGCGAGCAAGCCGGACAGCCACGACATCTGCTTCATCCCGTCCGGGGATACCCGCGCCTTCCTCGGCGCCCGCATCGGGGTGCGCCCCGGCGCGGTCGTCGACTCGGGCGGTGCGGTGCTCGCCCGCCACGACGGCGTCCACGGGTTCACCATCGGCCAGCGCAAAGGCCTGGGCATCGCCGGACCCGGGCCGGACGGGCAGCCCCGCTACGTCACCGCCATCGACGCGGAGTCCGGCACGGTCCAGGTGGGCGGCAAGGACGACCTGGACGTGTGGTCGCTGACCGGCGAACGGCCGGTGTTCACCTCGGGCACCGAGATCGCCGGACTGCTGGAGTGCGAGGTTCAGGTCCGTGCCCACGGCGGTATGGCGGCCGGGATTGCCGGAACCGTCGACGGCCTGCTGCATGTCGCTCTGCGCGCTCCGTTGCGCGGGGTGGCGCCCGGCCAGACGATGGTGATCTACCGGCCCGACGCCGACGGTGACGAAGTGATCGCCAGCGCGACGATCCGCTGACGGCGCCTACTTCGCCACGGGTTCGGGTACGAGAGTCTCGGACAGTTGGATCAGCGGCTGCATGTTCACCTTGATCGCCCCACGGAAAGGGACGTCGAGGGTGAGTATCAGGGTCAGGGCGATGGCCGAGACCAGGGCCCACCCGTACATCAGGTAGGGACGCGAGACGTCTCCTCCGGCCGAGCCCATGGCCACTGCCAGCAGCGCTCCCGACGCGACGAGCAGTCCGAGCAGCAGTGGCGGCAGCGCGCGCTGAGCGACTGCGGACACCTTGGACTGGGCGGCGGTCAGCGCCGCCGCCGCGCTGGTCATCGCGGCTGCTTCGGGCGTCGTCCCGCGGTCGTAGGCGACGTTGTGCACGCTGTGCTGCAGCGCATCGAAAGCAGGGGCGGACGGCATGGCGGCGGTGTCGCCCCGGGACAGAAAGGCCGGGTCCTGGTTCACCGTGATCGAGAGATAGTGGTCCAGGTTGCCGAGGATCTCCTTAGCTCCCGCCTTGTCCGTGATCGACTTCGTTGCCCACACCAGCTGCTGAGTCGCGGTCGCCTGCGAGTCGATGGCCTCCTGACCGGCATTGATGGCCGACCACGACATCGTCGCGGCGAACCCGATGAGGAAGCCGAAGATCGCGCCGATGGGCGTCAGGGTCTTACCGGCGTACTCGGTGAGTTCGGTCCGGCGATCCTCGGACTCGACCCGACGCACCGCGTACCTCGCCAGCAGGCTCAGGATGGCGAAGAAGGCGAACCACCCAAGAGTGAGCCCCCACCAAGGCAATTGCTGAAATTTTTGGAGCACGGGGCCTCCTTGTCGGGCAGTGCCAGGGCCCATCATTATCTATCCCGGTGGCGGCGTGGGCTGCGCGCACGACGGACCCGCGTACGTTGAACCGGTGAGCAATGTCGCCACCGCCACCGGTATCGGTTCCTGGCCCGGGACCGCACCGCGTTCCGCGGCCGAGGTCATCGTCGGCGAACTCCACCAGCTTCCGTACCTGCCCGAGTTGCCGGCCCGCGGCGTCGGCGCGGACATGATCGGGCGGGCGGGTGCGCTGCTGATCGACATCGCCATCGACACCGTGCCGCGCGGCTACCGGATCGCCGCCCGGCCCGGGGCGGTCACCCGGCGAGCGGCCAGCCTGCTCGGCGAGGACATCGACGCGCTGGAGGAGGCCTGGGAGCAGGCCGGGGGAGCGGGTTCGGGCCGGGCGGTGAAAATCCAGGCGCCCGGCCCCATCACGCTGGCGGCCGAACTGGAACTGTCCAACGGGCACCGGGCCATCACCGACCCGGGGGCGCTGCGCGATCTGGCGGCATCCCTGGCCGAAGGGGTGGCCGTCCATCGCGCCGAGGTGGCGCGTCGGCTCTCGGCGCCGGTGGTGGTCCAGCTCGACGAGCCCCTGCTGGCCGCCGCGCTGGCCGGCCGGATCAGCGGAGTCACCGCGTTCACTCCGGTGCACCCGGTCGACGAGACCCTGGCCATCGGACTGTACGACGATTGCGTCGCCGCCATCGGAGCCGAAGTGATCCTGCACAGCTGCGCGGCCGACCTGCCGTGGAAGGTGTTGCGGCGCAGTGCCATCAATGCCGTTTCCGTCGATGTGGCGACGTTGGGCCCGGGCGGGCTGGACGGGCTGGGGGAGTTCGTCGACGCGGGTGGATCCGCCGTGTTGGGGCTGGTGCCGGCGTTGGCGCCGCAGGCCCGGCCGTCGGCCGAGGAGGTGGCCGCTGCGGCGGCCGCGGTGACCGACCGGATCGGCTTCCCGCGTTCGGTTCTCGGCACGCGGATCGGCATCAGCCCGACGTGCGGTCTGGCCGGGGCCACCGACGCCTGGGCGCGGATCGCCACCGGACTGTCCCAGCAGGCCGCGACGGCGATCGGCGAGGACCCGAGCGCGATCTAGGCATTGATTCGTCGCCGCCGACTGAGGAACCACACAGACGAAGTGCGAGTAGACCTCTGCTGGATTCCTCACTCAACGCTCTCGGCTAGCCTGCGGGGGTGGCCGTCGACGCGGAGACCGACCCCCTCGATCCCGACGTGCGTCGCCGCTGGCAGGAACTCGCCGACGAGGTGCGCGGGCATCAGTTCCGCTACTACGTCAAAGACGCGCCGATCGTCTCCGACGCCGAATTCGACCGGTTGTTCCACGAACTCGTCGCCATGGAGGAGCGTCACCCCGAACTGCGCGTGCCGGATTCGCCCACCCAACTGGTGGGCGGAGCCGGATTCGCCACCGAATTCACCGCCGCCGAGCACCTCGAACGGATGCTCAGCCTCGACGACGTGTTCAACGGCGAGGAACTCCAGGCGTGGTCGACCAGGGTGGAGAACGAGATCGGTCCCGATCCGCACTACCTGTGCGAACTCAAAGTCGACGGCGTGGCCATCGCGCTGGTCTACCGCGACGGCAAGCTGGAGCGCGCCGCCACCCGGGGTGACGGCAGAGTGGGGGAGGACGTCACCCTCAACGCCCGCGCCATCGGCGACGTCCCTGAAACCCTCACCGCATCAGACGATTTCGCGATACCCGCGGTCCTGGAGGTTCGTGGTGAGGTGTTCTTCATGCTGGCTGATTTCGCAAACCTCAACGCCAGCCTGGTGGCCGACGGCAAGCCGCCGTTCGCCAATCCGCGCAACAGCGCGGCCGGGTCGCTGCGACAGAAGAACCCGGGAGTCACCGCGCGGCGTCCGCTGCGGATGATCTGTCACGGCCTCGGCTTCGCCGACGGTTTTCGGCCGGACAGCCTGCGCGACGCCTTTGCCGCGATGAAGGCATGGGGACTGCCGGTCTCGGATCACACCACGCGGGTGCAGGGCCTGGCCGCGGTGCGCGAACGCATCGACTACTGGGGCGAACGTCGCCACCAGATCGAGCACGAGATCGACGGTGTGGTTGTCAAAGTCGACGAACTGGCCCAGCAGCGCCGACTCGGCGCCACCTCCCGGGCGCCCCGGTGGGCGGTCGCCTACAAGTACCCGCCGGAGGAGGCGCAGACGACGCTGCGCGACATCCGCGTCAACGTCGGCCGCACCGGACGGGTCACCCCGTTCGCCTTCATGGATCCGGTGCGGGTGGCCGGTTCGACGGTCGGTCTGGCCACCCTGCACAACGCCTCGGAAGTCAAACGCAAGGGCGTGCTCATCGGGGACACCGTGGTGATCCGTAAAGCCGGCGACGTCATCCCCGAGGTCCTCGGCCCGGTCATCGATCTGCGTGACGGCACCCAACGTGAATTCGTCATGCCCACCCACTGCCCGGAATGCGGGACGCTGCTGGCGCCGGCCAAGGAGGGCGACGTCGACATCCGCTGCCCCAACGCGCGTACCTGCCCAGCGCAGTTGCGGGAGAGGGTGTTTCACATCGCCGGCCGCGGCGCCCTGGATATCGAGGGCCTCGGCTACGAGGCGGCCGTCGCGCTGCTGAAAGCCGGTGTGATCACCGACGAGGGAGACTTGTTCGACCTGACCGCCGACGACTTGGTACAGGCGGACTTCTTCCGCACCAAGGACGGGAAGCTCTCGGCCAACGCCAACCGGTTGCTCAAGAACCTGCAGCAGGCCAAGGACCGTCCGCTGTGGCGGATCCTGGTGGCGCTGTCCATCCGGCACGTCGGACCGACGGCCGCGCGCGCCCTGGCGACGGCGTTCAGCGACCTCGAAGCCGTCATGGCAGCGTCCGAACAGGAACTGGCCGACGTCGAGGGCGTCGGGCCCACGATCGCCGCCGCGCTGCGGGAGTGGTTCGAGGTGGACTGGCACCGCGCGATCGTCGGGAAGTGGCGGGCCGCCGGGGTGAAGATGGCCGACGACCGCGACACCGGCATCGAGCCGACGCTGGCCGGGTTGACCATTGTGGTCACCGGGTCGCTGAACGGCTTCTCCCGCGACGAGGCCAAAGAGGCGATCATCGTTCGCGGCGGCAAGGCCGCCGCGTCGGTGTCGAAGAAGACGTCGTTCGTGGTGGCCGGCGACGCACCCGGCTCGAAGTACGACAAGGCCGTCGAACTGGGGGTGCCGATACTCGACGAGGCCGGTTTCCGGTCGCTGCTGGACGACGGCCCGCCGGAGGCGGGCCCAACCGACGACGGCCCGCCGGAGGCGGGCCCAACCGACGACGGCCCGCCGGAGGCGGGCCCAACCGACGACGGCCCGCCGGAGGCGGGCCCAACCGACG
>CAIRCP010000058.1 GCA_903877095.1 uncultured Actinomycetes bacterium
ACCTGCAGCTTGTTGGTTACCTGCCGTCTCGCGGCCATATCGATCTTGCCCTCCACGCTGGGCAAGCCTTCCGGGTAACGCGCTCAAAGTAGGTGAGGCACCGCTACCGGCTACGCGCTCAGAGTGGGTGAGGCACGCCGGCCTCAAGATGTGGGGCGACCCCACAGTTCATAATTGGGCTTGTCGACGTTGTCTCGCGGCTGTCGACCGTTTCGAGGGGTCGGTCGGCGGTCGCGGTCATCGTTCGCAGGATCCGAGTTCGTTCAACACCACCTGCAGGACCCGGACGGCGCCGGGCTTGTCCAACGGCTCGTTGCCGTTTCCGCACTTCGGGGATTGCACGCAGGACGGGCAACCGTGCGGGCACTCGCAGGATCGGATCGCATCCAGCGTCGCGCCCAGCCAGGTGCGGGCCAGGCGGAATCCGCGCTCGGCGAAGCCAGCCCCGCCGGGATGCCCGTCGTAGACGAACACCGTCGGCAATCCGTCCTCCCCGATTGCGGTCGACAATCCGCCGATGTCGCCGCGGTCGCAACTGGCCACCAGGGGGAGAAGTCCGATTGCCGCATGTTCGGCTGCGTGCAGCGAACCCGGAATCTGCGGCAGGTCAATCCCTTTGCTCTGCAACGCCTCCGGCGTGATCGTGTACATGACGGCGGTGGTCGGGAGCACTCGTTCGGGCATGTCGAGGTCGACGAAGTCGATGACCTCTCCCGATGGGGCGCGCCGTAGATAGCCGATGACGCGGTGGGTGACCGAGACCGGGACCAGGCCCAGCGTCACGGCGTCGTATTCCACCCGTTCGCCCGGGCCGGTCACCGTGATATCGGTCAGTTCCCGCGCGAACGTCGAGTACCCCGGGTCCTCGGCATGGACGAACGCGACGTGGTCGTCGAGGTCAAGGGAGTCCACCAGGTAGCTCTCGCCCTGGTGCAGGTACACCGCGCCGGGATGCACAGTGGCCGGCGCCTGGCCTGCGCCGGTGCTCCCGAGCAGCCGGCCCGTGCCGGACTCGACGATCGCGATCTGGCCGCCCGCCGTGCCCCGGATGTCGACCTGTACGTGGGGATCCAGTCCGGCGGCCGGAAAGTAACGACCACCGCGTAGACGCAGCAGGCCGTCCTCGGTGAGCTGCCGTGCCACCGACTCGGCCTTCCATGCTGTCAGCTCACCGTTGGTGAGCGGCAATTCCGTTGCTGCACAGAGCAATTGCGGACCCATGACGTAGGGGTTCGCCGGATCGATGACGACCCGCTCCACCGGCTTGCCCAGCAGCGCCTCCGGATGATGCACCAGGTAGGTGTCCAGCGGATCGTCGCGGGCCACCAGTAACACCAGCGCGCCCTGGCCGCGGCGGCCGCACCGGCCGGCCTGCTGCCAGAAGGAAGCCACAGTCCCCGGGAACCCCGCCAGCACAACGGCGTCGAGTCCGGAGATGTCGATTCCCAACTCCAGCGCATTGGTCGCCGCCAGTCCCCGCAATTCGCCGTCTGCCAGCGCCCGCTCCAGGGCACGCCGATCCTCGGCGAGGTACCCGGCCCGATAGGAGGCCACCGTCTCGCGAAGCTGCGGGGCGATGTCCCCCAGCCGCGACCGTGCGCCCAGCGCGGTCAGTTCCGCGCTGCGGCGTGATCGGACGAAGGTCAGCGTGCGTGCGCCCTCGGCGACCAGGTCTGCCATCATCCGCGCGGCCTCGGCCGCCGCCGACTTGCGCACCGGCGCGCCGTTCTCACCCAGAAGGTCGAAACGAAGCTCCGGCTCCCACAGCGCAATGGTGCGCGATCCCTGCGGTGAGCCGTCGTCGGTGACCTCGGCGACCGGGCGGCCGATCAGTTCGGTGGCCGTCTGGCCGGGGGCCGCGGTGGTCGCGCTGGCGAAGATCACCGTCGGTCCAGGGTTTCCATCGCCGGAGTAGCGCTCGCACAGCCGCAGCAGCCGGCGCAGCACCATCGCCACATTCGACCCGAAAACCCCTCGGTAGTAGTGACATTCGTCGACGACGACATAGCGCAACCCGCGCAGGAAGACCGCCCATCGCGCGTGGTTTCGTAACAACGAGAGGTGCACCATGTCGGGGTTGGAGAACAGCCACCGTGACCGCTCCCGGGCGAACCGGCGAACTTCGGATGCGGCGTCGCCGTCGTAGGCGGTGGGGGAGACGTCGTGCAGGCCCGGCACCGCCGCAGTCAGCGCGTAGGCGCTCCGCAGTTGGTCGTGCCCCAAAGCCTTTGTCGGTGACAGGTAGAGGGCCCGGGCCCGGGGATCTCGGGTCAGGGCATCCAAGATGGGCAGCTGGAAGGCCAGCGACTTACCCGATGCGGTACCGGTGCTGATGGCCACGTCGTGGCCGGCGTGGGCCAGGTCGGCCGCCTGCACCTGATGCGACCACGGGGTGGTGATCCCCTGGCCGGCCAGCGCGGCGAGTACCTCCGGGTGCGCCCACGAGGGCCAATCGGCAGGGGTGGCTGCGCGGGCGGGCATCTCGGCGACGTGAAGCAATGACGGCGTCTGCTCCGGCGGGACGGCAGCGCAAACGGCCGCCAGGAGGTCCCTGCCGAAACTGGCCACTGTGCGCGCTTCCCCGTTCAGTTCACAGGATTCATCAAGGAATTGTTCGGCGAAGCTGTCCTTACCGCGCCAAACGTGGTTGGATGAAGGAGGTCGTAGCTTCTGTGTTCGTGTCTCCACTATCGCAGGATCTTTCGTTGCGGTCGCGGTTCCTGCGAGGGTCTGTAGGTCGGTTAGTTCCGGCGAAGCCACGAAGGTATGGCGGTCGAAACCGGCCCGGCCTACCGGAACATCGGTAGACCGAACCCAGAAGAAGTAAGGAAAGTACGAAAAATGGCACAGGGAACTGTGAAGTGGTTCAACGCGGAGAAGGGCTTCGGCTTCATCGCTCCTGAGGATGGATCCGCCGACGTGTTCGTCCACTACACGGAAATTCAGG
Organism: uncultured Actinomycetes bacterium; assembly: GCA_903877095.1. Taxonomy (GTDB): domain Bacteria; phylum Actinomycetota; class Actinomycetes; order Mycobacteriales; family Mycobacteriaceae; genus Mycobacterium. Next base: position 2,948 of record CAIRCP010000058.1, read on the forward strand.
GCAACGGATTCCGCACCCTGGAAGAGAACCAGCGGGTTGAGTTCGAGGTTGGGCAGAGCCCCAAGGGCCCGCAGGCCACCGGCGTTCGCGCTATCTGACCGACACATCTACGCAAGCACCCCCGCCAGCCCGTACTCCGGGCGCAGCGGGGGTGCTTCGCATTTAGCGGGTGGCGGATCGTGGAACGGTTGGATCCCTGCCTTAGTGTCGAAGAGTGAGCCAGCTGTCCTTTTTCTCGGCTGAGTCGGTGCCGCCTGCGGTCGCCGACCTCACCGGGGTGCTCGCGGCGGCCGGCCAGGTGGCGATCGTCGGAGACGGGGCGCGATTGTCGATCGTGGTCGACGCGGTTTGGCGCGCCGCCGCGCTGGCCGACATGATCGTCGCGGCCGGCGTGCAAGCGGAGATCACCCGCACCGAGGAGGACACCCCACTGGTGCGCACCGCCGTGGACCCCCGACTGCGGGTCATCGCGCGGCAATGGACGCGCGGCGCGGTCAAAACCGTTCCACCGGCCTGGCTGCCCGGGCCGCGCGAATTGCGGGCATGGACGTTGGCTGCGGGCTCCCCGGAAGCCGACCGCTATCTGTTGGGTCTGGATCCGCACGCGCCGGACACTCACTCACCGCTGGCGTCGGCGCTGATGCGGATTGGGATCGCGCCCACACTCATCGGAACTCGGGGTGCCCGCCCGGCGTTGCGTATCAGTGGTCGTCGGCGGCTGTCTCGCCTGGTAGAAACGGTCGGGGAGCCCCCTGACAGCGCTGAGGCATGGGCGGCCTGGCCCCGGGTCTGACTCACACCCGGTGCCGCCCCGGTTTGCGTAGTTCGCCACGAGGGTGCGAAATTGTCAGTGCCAGGGGGTAGCTGTGGTCAAGACGGAAATCGCGGCCGGACAGAATTGGAGTGTGAGCGCAGGTGTCTGATGACGACCGGCCCGATACGAGGGGCCGTAACAACGGCAGCGTTCGGCGCCTTGTCATCGTCGAGTCGCCCACCAAGGCCCGCAAAATTGCCGGCTATCTGGGGCGCAACTACATCGTCGAGTCTTCCCGCGGCCACATCCGGGACTTGCCCAAGGGCGCGGCCGACGTGCCCGCCAAGTACAAGGCAGAGAAGTGGGCCCGGCTCGGGGTGAACGTCGACCACGATTTCGAACCGCTCTACGTCGTCAGCCCGGACAAGAAGACCACGGTCACCGAACTCAAGAGCCTTCTCAAGGACGTCGACGAGCTCTATCTGGCCACCGACGGCGACCGTGAGGGCGAAGCCATCGCCTGGCACCTGCTGCAGACGCTGAAGCCCAGCGTGCCGGTCCGGCGGATGGTGTTCCACGAGATCACCGAGCCCGCGATCCGCGCTGCCGCAGAGAACCCGCGCGACCTGGACATCGATCTCGTCGACGCTCAGGAGACCCGCCGCATCCTCGACCGGCTGTACGGGTACGAGGTCAGCCCGGTGCTCTGGAAAAAAGTGGCCCCGAAGCTTTCGGCCGGTCGTGTGCAGTCCGTCGCGACGCGCATCATCGTTCAGCGCGAGCGAGAGCGGATGGCTTTCCGCAGCGCCTCGTACTGGGATGTGCTCGCCGAACTGGACGCCAGCGTCTCTGACGCGGCCGCCAACCCGCCCCGGTTCAACGCCCGACTGGTCGCCGTCGACGGCAAGCGGGTGGCCACCGGGCGCGATTTCGACTCGCTGGGAGCGCTGCGCAAGCCGTCCGAGGTGCAGGTGCTCAACGAGGCGGGTGCCGTCGCACTGGCCGCCGGGCTGCGGGGCGCCGCGCTGACGGTCGCCTCGGTGGAGGAGAAGCCCTACACCCGTAAGCCGTATCCGCCGTTCATGACTTCGACGCTGCAGCAGGAAGCCGGCCGCAAACTGCGGTTCACCTCCGAGCGCACCATGAGCGTGGCCCAGCGACTCTACGAAAACGGCTACATCACCTACATGCGTACCGACTCGACGACCCTGTCGGAGTCGGCGATCAACGCCGCCCGCAACCAGGCGCGCCAGCTTTACGGTGACGAGTACGTGCACCCGTCGCCCCGGCAGTACACCCGCAAGGTCAAGAACGCTCAGGAGGCACACGAGGCCATCCGGCCCGCCGGTGACACCTTCGCCACCCCGGGAGCGCTGCACGCCGAACTCGACGCCGACGGCTTCCGGCTCTATGAGTTGATCTGGCAGCGCACCGTCGCCTCCCAGATGGCCGACGCCCGCGGCACCACGCTGAGCCTGCGGATCACCGGAAGGTCCAGCGATGGACGTGAGGCGGCATTCGCCTCCAGTGGGCGCACCATCACCTTCCCCGGGTTCCTCAAGGCGTACGTGGAGACCGTCGACGAACTCGCCGGCGGTGAGGCCGACGACGCCGAGAGCCGACTGCCGCAGCTCAAGCAGGGCCAGCGGGTGGACGCAATCCGTCTGACACCCGACGGCCACGCCACCAATCCGCCGGCCCGCTACACCGAGGCGTCGCTGGTCAAGGCCCTTGAGGAACTCGGAATCGGCCGTCCCTCAACGTATTCCTCGATCATCAAGACCATCCAGGACCGGGGATACGTACACAAGAAGGGCAGCGCCCTGGTCCCGTCGTGGGTGGCCTTTGCGGTGACCGGTCTGCTTGAGCAGCACTTCGGCCGGCTGGTCGATTACGACTTCACCGCCGCCATGGAGGACGAACTCGACGAGATCGCCTCCGGCCACGAACACCGCACCAACTGGCTGAACAACTTCTATTTCGGCGGCGAGCACGGCGTCCCGCAGTCGATCGCCCGGGCCGGTGGCCTGAAAAAGCTTGTCGGTGTGAACCTTGAAGGAATCGACGCCCGAGAAGTCAACTCCATCAGGCTCTTTGATGACGAGCTGGCCCGCCCGATCTACGTGCGCGTCGGCAAGAACGGTCCGTATCTGGAGCGGACGGTCACCGGCGAGGACGGCGAGCCGACTCCTCAGCGGGCCAACCTCAGCGACGAGATCACCCCAGACGAGCTCAGTCTCGAATTGGCCGAAACCCTCTTCGCCACACCGCAAGAGGGCCGGGTTCTCGGTGTCGATCCGGAGAGCGGCCACGAAATCATCGCGCGCGACGGCCGCTACGGGCCCTATGTCACCGAAGTCCTGCCGCCTCCTCCTGACGACGACTCAGGCTCCGAAGCCAAGAAGGGCAAGAAGCCGCCGACCGGACCCAAGCCGCGCACCGGTTCGCTGTTCCGGTCGATGGACCTGCAGACCGTCACCCTTGACGACGCCCTCAAGCTGCTGTCGCTGCCGCGGGTGGTTGGTGTGGACCCCGAGAACGGTGAGGAGATCACCGCCCAGAACGGCCGCTACGGTCCCTATCTGAAGCGCGGCAACGACTCCCGTTCGCTGGCGTCGGAGGGCCAGATCTTCGACGTCAGCCTTGAGGATGCTCTGAAGATTTATGCGGAGCCCAAACGCCGCGGACGGACCGGCGCCGCCGCGCCGCCGTTGCGCGAGATGGGCAACGACCCCGTCACCGGCCAGCCGATGGTGATCAAGGACGGCCGGTTCGGGCCGTACGTCACCGACGGTGAGACCAATGCCAGCCTTCGCAAGGGCGACGACGTACTCAGCATCACCGATGAACGGGCGGCCGAACTGCTCGCCGACCGCCGCGCCCGTGGGCCGGTCAAGCGCGCCGCCAAGAAGGTGGCCCGCAAAGCACCGGCGAAGAAAGTCGCCGCGAAGAAGGTCGTGAAGAAGGCCGCCAAGAAGGCCTGAGCGCCCGGCTGGGTGGGCTGGAGTTAGGTCGCGACGTTGCGGGTGACCGGCAGCCCGGGCATCACGAGATTGATCGGACGGGCGAGTTGGGTGGGTGCCGTGCGACCGCGAAGCTCCACGATCTCCCCGACCTTCCAGCACAGTGCCTCGGCATCCAGCGCACCGCTGACGGAGATCGCCGAGGCCAGCACGTGCCCGGGCTCTGTCTTGGCCAATTCGGTCAGCCGGGCGGCTTCGTTGACCGGATCGCCGATCACGGTGTACTCAAACCGCGCCAGCGCGCCGATGTGGCCGGCGATCGCGCGGCCCGCGGACACGCCGATGCCGAAATCCGTCTGATCGAGAACCGAGACGAGTTCGTCGTGTAATTCGCGGGCGGAGGCCAGGGCCGCACCGGAGGCGTCGGGGTGTTCGATGGGCGCACCGAAGATGCACAGCGCGGCGTCGCCCTGGAACTTGTTGACGAATCCGCCGTGCTTGAGGACCGTGTCGACCACGACCCGGAAGAACTCGTTGAGCAGGCCGACGACTTCGGCCGGCGGGCGGGTGGCGGCGAGCTGGGTGGATCCGACCAGGTCGATGAAGAGCACGGCCACGTCGCGTTCCTCTCCGCCCAGTTCGGTGCCGCGTTCCAGAGCGCGGCGAGCGACGTCCTCGCCGACGTAGCGGCCGAACAGATCCCTCATGCGCTGACGCTCGCTGAGTTCACGCACCATGTCGTTGAAGCCCGATTGCAGCAGGCCGAGTTCGGTGGCGTCGTAGATCTGCATGTGAGCGTTGTAGTTGCCGCGCTGCACCTCCCCGAGCGCCCAGCGGAGTTGGCGCAGCGGGTCGGCGATCGCCATCGCCGACAGCACATTGCCGGCCAGGCCGATGACCAGCGCCGCGATGGCCATCAACAGAATGGGTGTGAAAAGGTCGTCGGGCGAGCTGTCCAGCACGGTCAGCCGCAACTTGCTGGCCGAGATCGCCAGGATGATCATCAGTAGCGGAACGCCAGTGGAGAGCATCCAGGCCAGGACCAGGCGCAGCACCACGCCGGTCCGGTGGAAGTTCTCCGGGACGCCCTCGCGCAGCGCGGCCACCGCGACCGGCCGCAGCACCCGTTCGGACTGCAGATAGCCGATGATCGCGGTGGCGGTGGCGCCGGCGAGAGTGGCCATGGCCAGTTCGGGGGCGGCGTGGCGCGCGACCGGCCAGCTGGCACCGATGAATACGATCGCGCCGAGCACCCAGAGGACGATGCTGATCGCGGATCGGTAGGTGGGCATCCGCAATGCCCGCATCCTGGCCATTTCGCTGTCCGCCGGGTCGTCGTCGGTGAGCAGTGAGTCGCGTCGCTGCCAGCGGAACACCGGGACGAGAAGGTAGAAGCTGATCGCCGTGCCGATGGTGAACGCGACTGCCACATAGCTCAGGAAGATGGCCAAGTTCGTCGCGGGAAGGTCCTGCAGCTTGAGCCGCTCAGCCGGGGGAAGGCCGAACCGCAGAAATCCCAACCCGAGCAGGGCGCCGATGATGTCCGCTTGGAGAATCCCCAGGGAGAACACCGGCCACGGGGTACGTACCAGCCAGCGGACGAATTCACTGATTCGTCCGCGCGTGCCTGGCGCGGTAACCACCAAACCACCGTAGCGGTCCCAAGCGGCCGGTCTACCGGCAACGTAGCCGCTCGGACCTGCTAAGTCGGTCACTCGCACTAGTGTTGGCAGGCGATGTCGGGAGTATTCGCACGGCTGGTGGGCCAGAGCGCGGTGGAGTCGGAGTTGGTGGCTGCCGCGTACGCGGCCCGGGGTGATTCCGCTCACGGTGCGGCTAACGGCGGGTCGATGACGCATGCCTGGCTGATCACCGGGCCGCCCGGATCGGGCCGTTCTGTGGCGGCGTTGTGCTTCGCCGCCGCCCTGCAGTGCAGTGCCGACGGCGCTCCGGGATGTGGACAGTGCCGGGCTTGCACCACCACGATGGCCGGCACCCACGCCGACGTGCGGCGCATCATTCCGGAGGGTCTGTCGATCGGGGTGGGCGAGATGCGGGCCATCGTGGCGATGGCGTCCCGTCGGCCCAGCACCGGGCGCTGGCAGATCGTCGTCATCGAGGACGCCGACCGGCTGACGGAGGGGGCGGCCAATGCCCTGCTCAAAGTTGTCGAGGAACCGCCGCCGGCGACGGTGTTCCTGCTGTGCGCACCTTCGGTGGACCCGGAGGACATCGCGATCACGCTGCGGTCCCGGTGCCGCCATGTGGCGTTGAGAACGCCGTCGGAAGAGGCGATCGCGCGGGTCCTGGTCGATCGCGACGGCCTCAGCCGGCACGACGCTGAATGGGCTGCCTCGGTCAGTGGCGGACACGTCGGCCGGGCGCGCAGGCTGGCGACCGACCCGGAGGCGCGGGACCGACGTACCCGCGCGCTGGGGTTGGCCCGCGACGCGGCGACACCGTCGCGGGCCTACGCCGCGGTCGAGGAACTGGTTGCGGCCTCAGAGGATGAGGCGAAGGCCCTGACGGCGGGTCGCGACGAGACCGAGACCGAGGAACTGCGGATCGCCCTGGGGGCCGGGGGGACCGGCAGAGGAACGGCCGGTGCGCTGCGCGGGTCCGCCGGAGCGCTGAAAGATCTGGAGAAGCGGCAGAAGTCCCGCGCGACCCGGGCGTCACGAGATGCGCTGGATCGGGCACTAATCGACCTGGCCACCTATTTTCGCGACGCTCTGATGGTCGCCAGCGGCGCCGGAGTAGTGCGGAGCCATCCCGACATGAGTGATCGTGTCGCGGCACTGGCGGCGCATGCGCCGCAGGATCGGCTGCTGCGCTGCATCGAGGCGGTGCTGGAGTGCCGCGAAGCGCTGGCGATGAACGTCAAGCCTAAATTCGCGGTCGACGCCATGGTCGCCACCATGGGACAGGCGTTGCGGGCCGGGGAGTAGAGTCTTCTCTCGGCTGCGGCGAGATGCTCTTCGCGCAAGCGCTCATCGTCGAAGCCACGCCGCCTTAGCTCAGTCGGTAGAGCGATTCACTCGTAATGAATAGGTCAGGAGTTCGATTCTCCTAGGCGGCTCCAGCGTTGCAGGTCAGAGGGGGCGGGTTAACCGCCTCCGGTCGAGGGGTTCGTGATTCGGCTGAGGGCCGTCAGTGGCGTCGGTTGAGGTGAGGCCATCTCTCCGTTAGGGGTATGGTCGACCGAACCAATCCAGGCCCGGGGTGTAAGACGTGGAGAACGAGCCAGACAACGATGCGGTGCGTCCACCGCATCCGGACAATGCCGATGTCGCGTTCAGTTCCGCGGCGCAGCCTGCCCGCGGGACCATCCGCTCACAGGAGCCGGGAGTCACCCGGCCGCGCCCTCCCACCTTGGCCGAGGCGCGGGCACGGGACAAGGCGCGTAAGGCACGCGAAGAGGCCGATCGGTTCGCCGCGGAGCAGGCCGCCACCGCAGAGCGCCGACGCCGCCAGAACCGCAAGACCCTCATGGGGGCGGTGGCGGTGGTCGGTGTCGTGGGGGTGGTTGCGATGGGCTATCAGATGTCCAAGCGCGACCCGGACGTCACCGCCAGCTGTGTGGACGAGAACAACGTGGTGGTGCCGGATGACTACTGCGGGAGGGGGACCCCGGGGATGGGGGGCATCTTCATCTGGGCGGGCATGCCCTACCGCTACTACTACGGGGGTTCGACCGGCGGTGTGGGCACCCGTGCCACCGGGGGGACCCTGACCCAGCCGAGCCGCACCACGGCCAGGACGAAGTCCGGTTCCTCGATCACCCGGGGCGGCTTCGGGTCGTCGAGCGGCGGCAGTGTGGGCGGCTGAATGCACCGCGAACACCGGGCTCCCCGGCCGGATTGGGAGCAGATCGTCGCCGCCCAGGGCATGTGCTTCGACGAGCCCGCCCGCTACGGCGACGGCACCATCCGGCCCTACTGGGACGAGTCGGTGCACTACGTGTTCGACATGGACGAGGTGCTGTCGATGGAGGCCAGCGTCGAGGTCCTGCACTCGATGTGCCTGGAGGCCGTCGAGCAGGTGGTGCTCACCGAGCGGTTCCGCGACTTCGGGCTGCCGGAGTGGAGCTGGGAGCCGATCGCGAAGTCATGGCGGCGCAGCGACCCGTATGTGTTCGGCAGGTTCGATCTGCGGTACGACGGAAAGCGCCCACCGGTGCTGCTGGAGTACAACGCCGACACCCCGACCACGCTGCTTGAGGCCTCGGTCCTGCAGTGGCACTGGAAGACCGACGTATTCCCCGCCGACGATCAGTGGAACTCCCTGCACGAGCGCCTCGTCGAGCGCTGGCAGGAGATCCGGCCGCGGCTGGCCGGCGAAGAAACCCACTTCACGTGGTCAGGTGCCGATATGACGGGCGAGGACAACGTGACCCTCGCTTACATGCAGGAGTGCGCGGCTGAAGCGGGTCTGCACACCGTCGCACTGGCGATCGAGCAGCTCGGCTACGACAGCGACCTGGATCGCTTCGTCGATCTGGAGGAGGCACTGATCTCGTCGGTGTTCAAGCTTTACCCCTGGGAGTTCATGCTCGACGACGAATTCGGCCGTCGCGCAACCGAACTCCTGCCCGAAACGATGTGGGTGGAGCCGCTGTGGAAGACGCTGCTGAGCAATAAGGCGATCCTGGCGGTGCTGTGGGAGATGTATCCCGGGCACCCGAACCTGCTCCCGGCCTACCTCGACGACCCGCACGAGCTCACCGATTATCTACGCAAACCCAAACTCGGCCGGGAAGGCGGGAACATCACCGTCGCGGCTCCCGGCTACCAGCTGGAGACCGGTGGCGTCTACGGGGCGGAAGGCTTTGTGTACCAACTGTTCGACCCGCTGCCGCGATTCGACGACATGCATCCGTGCCTGGGCGCGTGGATCGTCGGCGACGAGTCGGCCGGCCTGGGTATCCGCGAGAGTCCCGGCCTGATCACCGACAACATCTCAGCCTTTGTGCCACACCGGATTGGGTTATGACCCGCGAAGGAGTGTCGATGCTGGCCACCGCTCTGAACCCCGACTTCTGGTCGAGCGTCGGCCACGGCGTTTCAGCGATCGCGCTGTACACGATCCTCGGGGTGGCCCTGGTGGTGCTGGGCTTCTTCATCATCGACTGGACCACACCGGGGCCGCTGCGGACGTTGGTGATGGCCGGCCGGCCGAACGCCGCGGCGATCGCCGCCGCCGGGGTGGTGTCCATCGCCCTGATCGTGGTGCTGACCATCTACTCCTCGGCCGGTGACATAGTTCAGGGTCTGGTGGGAACGCTGATCTTCGGCGTCCTCGGGCTCATCAGCCAGGCGCTGTGCGTGCGGCTGATCGGACTGGTCACCGGGATCGACATCGGCCGGGTGCTGGCGGCGGAACGCTTCGTCCCCGAAGTGCTGGTCGTGGTCGCCGCTTATGTTGCTTTCGCCCTCATCATCGGGATCGCCATCCTGTAGCGATCCCGTTTGTCAGACCCTCCTGCAAGCATCGGGGCATGTACGAAATGCCGCCCCCGCAGCCAGCATCCGATCACGTCGACTCCCAGGCACTCGCCGACGATCTGCTCGATCCGATCGGTGGTGTGGTCGCGGTTGAGCTATCGCGCCGCTTCGTCCGGCTCTGCCTGAGTTGGTCGGAGCCCATGGTGGCCGATCTGGCCGCGCAGGAGACCATGCTGCGCCGGCGCGGCGGTATGGAACTGGCGGAACGATTGCTTGCGCAGCGCCTGTACCAACGCATCGACCCGCAGGTCTTCCGACTGCTGCAGGCCAGCGTGCCGTTGGCTCATGCGGAGTTCACGCTGGGCCAACTGGAGGAGATGCTGCGTTCGAAGTTCGGCGACGTGGTCCGGACGTTGGTGGATTACCTACTCAGCCACGACCGCGACACCGCGATCCAGATGGGCGCGGTGGCGACCACCATGGCCGGGCGCGAGGTCCGCGCGGCGGTGTCCCGGATCATGGCGGACACCCATCTCGCCGATGACGATCATTAGGCCCTGACTCTGGCATTCCCCGCGCGGCTCCTCCGGATTACTAGCCCGACGCCGGACGCGGTGCCAGGTAGCCCACCGGGCCGGAGGCGACGCAGACCGTCAATGCTGCCGTGGCAGCGCGCACCGTAATGGCGTCGCCGGCGCCGGAGAGCCCCACGAACACCCGGTTGAGTCCCGGCTTGACCGGCACCTTGGTCTCGGGGCCCTCCGGAAGGGACACCAGCAGGCTGCCCTCACTGTTGGCCAGGTAGTTGATCTCGGTGGTCCACTCCGACGGCAGCAGGGGGCCGTCGAGCGGCATCCGGACCGCGTCGTCGGGCTGCACTAAGTAGCCGCACCGGGGGCGCGCACCCGGGACGATCCGGCGGACCCAGGTGACCTCGGCGTCGACGACCCGGCCGGTGTTGTCCAGCATCCGCAGCCGATCGGTGGAGCGCTCGAACTCGGGTCGGTCGGCGATCAGCGCGAACATGTGGCTGGCGAGGCTCGCCGGGCCGACGACGCGCTGCAGGATCAACGGGTCGACCTCCTGATCCAGCATCGGCGACGTTGAATTCGCGCGTGCCTGAGCCAGACTGGGCACCGCAGTCTGCAGATAGGACTTCGTCGGATTGTCCTGCCAACTGGTCAGGAACGTCCGGGTGGACACCAGGCTGCTGGCCACAAACGCCAGCGCGAGCGCAACAGTCACGGCTGTCCGGCGCGCGGAGGCGTCGAGCCAGCGCGCCCCTGGCCGGTTGGGCGCGCACAAGCCCACGGCCGCGAGCAACGCGAGCACCCACGCCAGGTCCGGCAGATACCGGAGGGTCTGGGCGAGTTCCAGAGCGGTGAAGGCCGACGACCGCATCAGGTAGATCGGGACCTGGCAGGCGACCGCGTAGCCCAGCGCGACCAGCCAGACGGCCCCGATGTTGCGCTTGCGTAGGACCGACACCACCAACACAGCCGCCAGTGCCACCCAGCCCGCCGCCATCGCCGCCAGCGGCGGAACCGCCCAAGGCGAGGCCGGCGCCCAGCGCTGCCACTGCCACGGCCCGCCCGCCAGACCGGGTACGATCCCGTGAGTTACCGCCCGCCGCAACAGATCCCACGTCATCGACAGGTCGCCGCTCCAGCGCTTCTGGTCGACCACCGCGAGATACAGCGCCACCCACGCCGCCGTCAGCGCCAGCGAAGCAAGCCACAGGCTCCGCCCCGCCCGCCATACTTCGCGCACCGGATCCGCGCGGCCTGCGACGTGCCCCAGCAGCGCGGCAATCGTGAATGCCACGACCGGAATCACCGCGGATTTCTCGAAGAACAGCAGGCCCGCTAAGTATGCGAGCACACCTGTCACGGCATAACGTCGGTCGCCGGTTCGCACCAGCAGAACCGCATCGCCGCACACCCACGCCAGCGCGGCCAGCATCGGCAGGTAGTTCAGCGCCGCCGCCCACCAGGCGAACGCCGGCACCGTCAACGGTGTGAACAAGGCAAAAACCAACGGCAGCAACAGAACCGGACGCCAACCGAGAATGATCCACAGCGTCCGCAACAACGCCAGCGAGGCCACCAGTTGGAGCACCAGCAGGCTGAGCGCCGGCCAGAACCACACCAGCGGCGCCAGCCGGGTGAGCACCCCGCCGAGCAGGAACGCCGCCGGCATCACATGTCCGTCGTGGTCGCTGAACAGGTAGGCCGCCGACAGCAAGGGCTGGGTCCCGGCCCGGCCCACGATGATCAGGTCGTCCCAGTAGAAATAGCCGCCGAAGGCCAGCGCAGCCCGCACTAGCAGCTGAAGTCCGACCAGCGCCAAAGCCGCCGCAGCCACGGCCGGCACACGACGCTGGACATCGGACATCGCCACGACTGTACGGACGCGACGGTCGGATCCGCTCCGCTACTCCTCGGGCGCGATGGTCGGATCCGCTCCGCTACTCCTCGGGCGCGATGGTCGGATCCGCTCCGCTACTCCTCGGGCGCGATGGTCGGATCCGCTCCGCTACTCCTCGGACGCGATGGTCGGATCCGCTCCGCTACTCCTCGGGACGCGGCAAGGCCTCAGTGATCTGGCGTCCGGGCGCTCTGCAGCGCCACCGCCCTGGCCAGCCGGGCGTAGCGCAGTTCGAGTTCCTTGAACCGCAGATAGGTGCTCATCGTGGTGAACACGAACGCGATCACCAACGCGTAGGAGAGCAGGTCTGTACCGCGGTCCACGCCCAGCCAGTTCGCCAGCACCGTGGTGTCGTCCGGCCGCAGGATCGCGTAGATCGCCGCGATGACGAACAGGACGTAGCCCACCTTGACCCACGCCTTGGCTTTGGCGTTGGTGCGCTGACGCAACAGGTACACCAGCAGCGCCACCACCGCGGAGATGAGTAGCACCTGAATCCAGTTCATCGGCGCATCCTTCCGCGCAGGAATCCGTCGAAGACGATGTTCACCCCGTTGAGCAGCGGCTGACCCTTGGACAGCGAATAGTCGGTGTAGAGAATCTCGACCGGCAATTCGACTACTCGCCAATTGTTTTCGTCGATCAGCTTGATGAACTCCCCGGCGTGGCTCATTCCGCTCATGGTGAGGTTGAGGTGGTCGGCCACCGTCCGGTTGAACACGCGCAGTCCGTTGTGCGCGTCGGTGAGGCCCAGCCGTCGGCTGCTGGGGCTCAGCCAGGCGGCGGCCCGCAGAACGATCCGCTTCAGCGCCGGTGTGCGCACGGGTGCGCCACTGAACCGGGTGCCGATGACGATGTCCGCATCGCCCCTCGAGATGCGTTCGATCATGGCGACGACGTCGGCGACGCGGTGTTGGCCGTCGGCGTCGAAAGTGGCGAACAGTCGCGCGCCCGGTTGGCTTCGGGTGTACTCCACCCCGGTCTGGATGGCCGCCCCCTGACCCAGATTGACCGGATGTGGAACCACATGCGCGCCGGCGCGCAGGGCCGCCTCGGCGGTGCCGTCGCGGCTGCCGTCGTCAACGCACACCACGTTGGCGAACACCGACCGCAGGCCCTCGACGACGTCGCCGATGACCTGCTCCTCGTTGAAGGCTGGAATGATGATCCAGATGCCCGAAGTGTCGATGGGCACAACGTACACGCTGTTCAACGCTTCGCCGGGGCAGGCGCCGGGTCATCCGTCTCAGCGCGTTCGGGCCAGCGCGGCCAGATGTACGGCGATACCCACCAGTGGTCCGCACAGCAGGGCGACGATGGTCCGGGTCTCCAGCCCAAGGGGCAGGCACAGCAGCAGCGCGGCAGCGGCCGTCGCTCCCACCCACCCGAGCGCATAGGCCCGGTGCAGGGCCGCGGCGACGGTCGCCGCCCCGGTCAGGGTCAGCAGGGCGATCGTCGTCGCCGCCGTGGTCAGCCAGGCCAGCAGCGCACCGGTGGTCTGGTACTCGGGGCCGAAGGCAGTCCGCAGCAGCCACGGCCCCACCACATAGGCGGCCGCCACGCCCACCGCACCCACCGCCGCGATAGCCGCCGCCGGAGCCACCAGCGCCCGCAACCTGGCACTGCGGTGGTCGACGAAGTGCGCGATCAGGTTGCCCTGCATGGCCGTCATCGGCACCAGCAGCGGTGCCCGGGTCAGCGTCACCGCCAGGATCACCACACCGCCGGCGGCGCCGAGATGAGCTGACGTCGCCTTGAGCAGCACCGGGAATCCCATCACCAGAATGGCGCTCGCGCCCGCCGCCGCGATCGAATGCGCCGCCCCGCGCAGGAATCCGGAAGCCTCTCCCGCCGTGGACATTTCAGCGACCGCCCGCGCCGCCGGCGAGCCGGCCAGCACCAGGAACCACGCCACCGCGCCGCCGACCGTCGCCCACAGGTAACCGACCAGGCCCCAGCCGAGCCGGAAGGTCACCGCCGCCACCACCACCCGGATGACAGCGTCGATGACCATCAGCGAGCCGTAGTGTGACCAGCGGCCCGCGCCGGCGAGCATGCCCAGCAGCGTGGCGTGCATGCAGAACCCGGCGAGTCCCAGGGCCAGCAGCGCCACCGACAGCATGCGCTGCTGGGCGAAGACATGCGGCGCCCACAGCAGCGACGTGAGCCCCACCAGTACCGCCGACGCCAGCCCCACACCGGCGGCGACCCGCATCGGGTGGGTGGTCGGACCGTCACCCCGGCCGCCGACGCCTGCGGAGACCGAAGCCGCCCGCACCTCCCGGGTGGCCTCCTGCAGCAGCCCGTTCGCAGCGCCGGTCACCAAGCCGAAGGCGCCCCAGAACACCGCGAACACGGAGAAGCCCGCCGGCTCAAGATTGCGGGCGGCCAGGTACAGCACGGCGTATCCGCAGGCCGCGGTGATCGCGGTGGCCAGCCCAACCCGCACGACACTGCTTCGCGCCACCGGACCGGCTGCGGCGCCCACCGCCTCGTAGGCGGCGCTGGCGTCGGTCACAGTGGCGGAACCCGCGGCGAATACAGCCAGGTGTCCCACAGTGCCCGCAGGGATATGTCGGCGTAGTTGGCCGCCAGACCGGTGAAGTCGTCGGTGACGACGCTGCCGTGCCGGTGGCGGGTGGTCCAGTCGCGAAGCAGCCCGTAGAACCGTTCGTCACCGATGAGGCCGCGTAGCGCGTGCAGGGTCAGCGCGCCGCGCTTGTAGACCCGGTCGTCGAACATGTCGACCGGGCCCGGGTTGCACAACACCAGATCCTGCGGCGCGGCGACCAACCGCTGGTGGTAGTGACGGGCCAGTTCGTCGGCCGTCGGACCGCCGGAGTGCTCCGACCACAACCACTCCGCGTAGCAGGCGAAGCCTTCGTGCAGCCAGATGTCCCGCCAGCGGCGCGCGGTGACACTGTTGCCGAACCACTGGTGGGCAAGTTCGTGGGCGATCAGCCGCTCGGATCCGCGCCGACCATCGCAGTGGTTGGCTCCGAAGACTGAAATCCCTTGCGCTTCAAGCGGAATCTCCAGATCGTCGTCGGTGACGACGACGGTGTAGCCGGCCGACAGCGGATATGCGCCGAACAGCTTGACGAAGAGTTTCATCATCGCCGGCTGACGGGCGAAATCGTGATCGAAGTTCGGTCGCAGTCGCTCGGGAATCACCGCCTTCATGGGCACCGTCGTCTTGGGCAACTGGTGCAGTTCGTACATGCCGATCTGGACCGTCGCCAGGTAGGTCGACGTGGGGTCGGGCATCTCGTAGGTCCACACGGTCTGCCCGGCGCGCACCCGGCGTGACACCAGTTCCCCCGGCGCGATCGCGTAATAGGGGCTGTCCGTGCTGATCTGGATGCGGTAGCTGGCTTTGGAGCTGGGATGGTCGTCGCAGGGGAACCACGACGGCGAGCCGTTGGGCTGGCCGGCCACCAGGGCGCCGTTGGAAAGCTCCTCGAAACCGACCTCGCCCCAGATCGATCGGACCGGCCGCGGTGTCCCGCCGTAGCGAACTGTGATCGACATCGCCGAACCGGGGGGCAGTTGACTGCTCAGCCGGATTCGCAGTTTTCCACCCGAGGTCGCGAAATGGGCTGGGCGCCTTCCGTTGACGCTGACCTTGGTCACGCCCAGGTTCTCGGCCAGGTCAAGTGTGAAGGTTTGCAGGGACGCCAGGGTGACGGCGGTGACGGTCGCGGTCCCGGTGAGGCGGTTGCTGGATACCTTGTATTCCAGTTCCAACTCGTAGCGCGACACCCGGTAGCCGAAGTTCCCGTTGTTGGGCAGGTACGGGTCGATCACCGGCGGCTTGCCGCTGCCGGCCTTCCCGGGGCTGTTCTTCACGCGGCGGTGCCCTCGGCGATCCGTTGGGCTTTGGCCCGCTTGCGGGAAAGCTGCCATGGCGCAATGGGATTGCCCTGCCATCGTGTCGACGCCGGCACCTCGTCGCCGCGCATGACCAGCGAGGCCGGCCCGATCGTCGCGCCGGCCCCGATCCGGCTGGCGGGCAGCGCGACGCAGTGCGGGCCGAGGGTTGCGCCGTCCTCAAGGGTGACGCTGTCCATCCGCATGATCCGGTCGTGGAACAGATGGGTCTGCACCACGCAGCCCCGGTTGACCGTGCTGCCGTCCCCGAGGGACACCAGATCCGCCTCGGGCAGCCAGTAGGTCTCGCACCAGACCCCGTGGCCGATCTTGGCTCCCAGCGCGCGTAACCACACATTCATCACCGGAGTGCCGCTGGCGGCTCGGGCGAACCACGGTGCCGCGACCGTCTCGACGAAGGCGTCGGCGACCTCGTTTCGCCAGACGAACGACGACCACAGCGGCTTCTCGCCCACTGGAATGCGGCCTACCACAAGCCATTTCGCGGCGACGGCGATGCCCCCTGCGACCGCTCCGGCGATCAGCAGCACCACCCCGCCGGCCAGGGCCGCCCACCCGTAGCCGGCGTGCAGTGCCACGGCCTGTAGGGCCGTCAGGCTTGCCAGCCCGATGGCGAAGGTGACCATCATCGGCACTACCCGGCAGGTCTCGACCAGCCCGCGCATGACCTTCAACCGCAGGGGAGGGGTGAACGTCAGCGCGGCGTCGGCGGTGTCGGCCTGCCGGCGCAACCGGACCGGCGGACTGCCCAGCCACGACGACCCCTTCTTGGCCTTCGGCGGGGTGGCCGAAAGGACCGCCACCAGACCGTCGTCGGGAACCCGACGGCCCGGCTGGGTGATGCCGGAGTTGCCCAGGAAGGCGCGCTTTCCGACGGTCGCCTTGGCGATGTGGATCCAGCCGCCGCCGAGTTCATAGGACGCCACCATGGTGTCGTCGGCCAGGAACGCGCCGTCCTCCACGACGGTGAACTTCGGGGTCACCAGGGCGGTCGAGATCTCGGTGTTGCGGCCGATCTTGGCGCCGAGCACGCGCAGCCACACCGGGGTGAGCAAGCCCGCGTAGAGCGGGAACAGGAAGGTGCGGGCGGCGTCCATCAGCCGGTCGGTGGCCCATAACTGCCAGCCCACCCGGCTGCGGACCGGGTGATATCCCTCCCGCAACCCGATCGAGCACAGTCGCACACCCGCCACGGTGATGAGGGCGTAGACGAATGCAGCCACCAGGGTGGCCACAGGAATCCAGGGAGCGCCGGCGCGGATCGCCGCCCCCAGCGTCGCGGTGTCGCGGATCGCCCATGCCAGCACCGCCAATCCCGCGGAGAGTGCCGCCAGCGGAAGCGCGCCCAGCAGGAGCGAGGACACCCCGTAGATCGGTACCCAGTGCGACCGGCGCGGAGGCCGGTGGTCGGGCCACGGGTGGCGCGCCTTGCCCGACTTCACCGCCGGTGAGCCCTTCCAGTACTGCCCGTTCTTGACCTTGCCGACCACCGCGGATCCGGGGGCGACGTCGGCGTCCTTGCCTATCACCGCACCGGGCAGCAGGGTGGTGCGCGATCCGATGGTGGCGTCGTTGCCCACGGTGATCTCACCGACGTGGAACAGGTCCCCGTCGATCCAGTGCCCGGTGAGGTCGACCTCCGGTTCCACCGAACTGCGGTGTCCCAACGTCAGCATGCCGGTCACCGGCGGGGCGGAATGCAGGTCGACGCCCTTGCCCACCGAATTGCCCAGGGCGCGGGCGTAATACACCAGCCATGGCGCACCGGCCTGGTTCTCCGCGCCGCTCGCGTCGGCCAGGCGCTCGGCCAGCCAGACCCGCAGGTGCTGGGATCCGCCGCGGCGGTAGATGCCCGGTTTGAGTCCGGTCAGCAGCAGTCGGGCGCCGACGACGGCGATGCCCATCCGGCCCAGCGGGGTGATGAACACGATGAAGGCGACCAGGACGACCCACCAGGGCACCGTGGCCAGCCAGGGCAGCGGGTGCACCATGGCTGCCAGGTTGTTGACCAGCGCCAGCCAGGTCAGCCACTGCAGGGCGGTGAGTCCGGCCAACGGTAGCGTGCACGCCACCTGAAGGGCCCGGGCCGAGTTCGGCACGGGGGCGACCGTGCGGGGGGTGACCGGTTCGGAACCCTCGTCATCGGCGGCCATCTCGTCGACGAAGCCGGCCAGCGACCCGAGTCGGGGGTGGTCGTAGAGGTGGGCCACCGTCATCGCGGGGACGCGCGCCCGCAGTGCGACGACCAGTTGGGCCGCGGACAGTGAGCCGCCGCCGAGGGCGAAGAAGTCGGCCTCCGGTCCGTCGACGGTCGTGCCGAGCACGTCCTGCCACAGCCCGGCCAGCCAGCCCATCGTTCCGCCGAGTTGCGCGCCGACGTCGGGAACGTCGCCCGGTGGCGGCCACGGCAGCGCGTTGCGGTCGACCTTTCCCGACGTGCGGGTCGGCAGTTCGTCGACCAGCACCAGACGCGGCACCAACGCTGCCGGCAGTGATTCGGCGAGCTGGGCGCGGGCGACGGCAAGATCGAAATCGGGGTCGGTGGAGGCGATGTAGCCGACGAGAACCGGTGTGCCACTTGATGTTTTGCGCACAGCGGCGGCTCCGCCGCTCACCCCCGGCAGGTTGACGAGCGCGGAGTCCACCTCGCCGAGTTCGATGCGCCGGCCGCCGACTTTGACCTGATCGTCGGCCCGGCCCTGGAAGTAGAGACCGTCGGGCTCCAGACGCACCAGATCACCGCTGCGGTAGGCGCGCTGCCAGCCCAGTGACGGCAGCGGGGCGTACTTCTCGGCGTCCTTCTCCGGATCGAGATAGCGGGCCAGACCCACCCCGCCAATGACCAACTCCCCGACGTCGCCGATTCCGACCGGCTCCCCGGAGCGGTCCACCACGACCAGATCCCAGCCCGGCAGCGGCAGCCCGATGCTGACCGGTGCTCCAGCGATCAGCTGTGCGCCGCAGGCGACCACGGTGGCCTCGGTGGGGCCGTAGGTGTTCCAGACTTCGCGGCCGTCCACGGCCAGACGCTCGGCCAGTTCCGGCGGGCAGGCCTCGCCACCGAAGATCAGCAACCGGACCTGTTCCAGGGCTTCGGCCGGCCACAGCGCCGCCAGGGTGGGGACGGTCGACACGACGGTGATGTCACGAGAGACCAGCCAGGGGCCCAGGTCCATGCCGCTACGCACCAGCGAGCGTGGTGCGGGCACCAGACAGGCGCCGTTTCGCCAGGCCAGCCACATCTCCTCGCAGGAGGCGTCGAAGGCCACCGACAGGCCGGCCAACACTCTGTCGTCCGGCCCGATGGGGCTTTCCTGCAGGAAAACCCGCGCTTCGGCGTCCACCAGCGCCGCGGCGTTGCGGTGCGTGACCGCGACGCCCTTCGGGGTTCCGGTAGATCCGGAGGTGAAGATGATCCAGGCGTCGTCGACGATCTGCGGTGCGGTCGCGCTCCCGCCGCGCGGCGATCCGGGCCCGAGGGTCAACCCCTTCTCGGTGATGACGCCGGCCACATCCGCTTCGCCGAACACCAGTTGCGCCCGTTCGTCGGGATCGTCGGCATCCACCGGCACGTAGGCCGCGCCGGCTGCGAGCACCGTCAGGATCGACAGGTACAGCGAGTAGGCGCCGGACGGCATCCGGATGCCCACCCGGTCACCGCGGCCGATCCCACGTTCGGCCAGCCACTGCACACCCGTTTCAACATCGGCGATGACCTCGCTGTAAGTCAGTTGGACCTCGCCGTCATCGACGGCCGGAGCGTCCGGATAGCGGGCCGCTGTGTCATACAGGATGTCGACGAGGGTGCGCGGCGTCGGCGCCTGCCCTGACAGCAGGTACTGGGCGGGAATATCAGGCATCGCCACGAATCCTAGGGTCCGCCGGGCGTTTCCGTGGGCCGCCTGCGTGTGGGCTTGCCCGGCTGTGCGCTTTGGTCGCGCCGGGGGCGCGAACCTGAGACACTTGCGGCGCAGAGGGGAGTATTCCTTCGCCGCGGTGTCGTCACCACGTCGGCCGTCCACCGGTCGTCCGGTTCCGCGGGCCGCGCCCCACCTTTTCCGGGGCCGGCGGAAGAGACCTCGGGCGTTTTCGACGAACCCGGAGGTCTGCATGAACGTCACGCCCCTGGAGTGGGGGATCACCCTTGGGGTGACGCTGGCCGTGTTGTTGTTCGACGTCCTGGTGTTCGCCCGCCGCCCCCACGAGCCCAGCCGGCGCGAATGCGCGATCGCACTGACGGCTTACGTGCTGCTCGCTGTGCTGTTCGGACTGCTGGTCTGGAGGATGCACGGCAGCCAGTACAGCGTGGAATTCTTCGCGGGCTGGCTCACCGAGTACAGCCTGTCGATCGACAACCTGTTCATCTTCATCATCATCATGGCCAGCTTCAAGGTTCCGAAGATCTACCAACAGCAGGCCCTGCTGATCGGGATCGTCCTGGCGCTGGTGTTCCGGGGGATCTTCATCGCCCTGGGAGCCGTTGCAATCCAACGGTTTTCCTGGATCTTCTACTTCTTCGGCGCGTTCCTGGTTTTCACCGCCGTCAAACTCGCCCGCGACACCGACCACAGCGACGACGCCGACAACTCCGTCGTGCGTTTCGCCAAGACCTATCTCAACACCACCGACAGCTGGCACGGCCTGAAGCTCTACGTCAAACGGGGCAGAAAGCGCGTCATGACGCCGATGTTCCTGGTGATCGTGGCGCTTGCGACCACCGATCTGCTGTTCGCCTTCGATTCCATTCCGGCGATCTACGGGCTGACCAGCGAGCCCTACCTGGTCTTCACCGCCAACGTGTTCGCCCTCATGGGTCTGCGGCAGCTGTACTTTCTGCTGGGGGATCTGCTCAACCGGCTGGTCTACCTGTCCCAGGGTCTGGCGTTCATCCTGTTCTTCATCGGCGTCAAACTGCTGCTGCACGCGTTGCACGAGAACGAGGTGCCGTTCATCAACGGCGGCGAGCCCCTACACGTGCCGCAGATCCCGACCCTGTTGAGTTTGGCGGTCATTGTGGTGACGTTGCTGATCACGATGGTGGCCAGCTTGATGAAGGCGCGGACCGACCGATCCGGCTGAGCCCATCAGGTCCAGATTGTCCGGCCCATCAGGCCCAGATTGTCCGGCCCGTCAGGTCCAGATTGTCCGGCCCATCAGGTCCAGATTGTCCGGCCCATTCAGGTCCAGTTGTTGTAGCCGCCCTCGGGCCCCAGCATCCGCTCGAGGCGACTCCGGTTGAGCTTGGCGATCTCGTTGCGGACGATTTTTCGCTCGGTCTCGGCGTCGTTGTGCATGCGGTCGGCGATCGCGGCGATCACCGACGACACGGAGCAGTCGGCAGGCACGTACATCACGAACTTGAACCCGTATTTCGCGGCGTAACCGGCGGCGGAGCTGTCCAGTAACTGCATGACGCCCGGGCGATCGTCCCACAGCGCACACTGCTCGGCATGCGAGGGAACGCTGCGCGGCCGGCTGCCCACCTTCGGGTAGGACTCCAGGATGTCGTCGACCGATTCGTCGGAGAGCGAGAACAGCAGCGCATCTGCCTTGCGAAACAACGCGTTGTGATCGGCGTAGGGCCGACAGGCGGCTAGGTCGCCGGCCATGCCCACGCAGGAACAGCACTCGTAGAGGGCATGCACGGCTTTGCGAGTCGGCAACTCGTTGAACCGTGCGAGACCGATTCCCTGGTGCATGAACACAGCGCTAAGCATGGAAAACGCAAAGTACAACCGGGTTACCTTGCGTTACAGCCAGGAAAATCTTTCGGCGGGTCGGGTTCCCCTCTTGACCCGGGGTCGGGTTCCCCTCTTGACCCGGGGTCAGTGCCCTTCCGCGGTGAAGCGCTCCCGGGAGCGCTCGATCTCAGCCTCGGCCTCGGCCCGGCCGACGTAGTCAGCGCCCTTGACGTACTTGCCCGGCTCGAGGTCCTTGTAGTGGACGAAGAAATGCTTGATCGCTTCCAGTTCGAAGCTGGACACGTCGGAGAGATCGTTGATGTGGTCCCAGCGCGGATCACCGGCCGGCACACAGATCACCTTGTCGTCGCCGCCGGCGTCGTCGACCATCTTGAACATGGCGACCGCGCGGCACTCCACGATCACGCCGGGATGCACCGACTCCGGCAACAGCACCAGCGCGTCCAGTGGGTCGCCGTCCTCGCCCAGCGTGTCCTCGATGTAGCCGTAGTCGGCCGGGTAGCCCATCGGGGTGTAGAGGTAGCGGTCCAGCCGCAGCCGGCCGGTTTTATGGTCGACCTCGTACTTGTTGCGCTGGCCCTTCGGGATCTCGATGGTGACGTCGAACTCCACCGCGCAACTCCTTTTCGCTGTTGGGGCCGCCCCAATGGCGACGGTGGATAACCCTAGCGAGGGATTCGCGCGTACACGGCCTCGTTGGGCACAATAAGACGCAAAACACGAGGAGTGTCATGCTGCGCAGACTTCGGCGCCCAGGTCATGTGGTGATCGCCGCTGCGGTGGTCGCGCTGGTCGCCATCGTCGTCGCTGCTGCGGCCCTGCTCGGGTCCGGTGGACAGAGCAACGCCTCAGCACCACCGCCGCGGCCGCCGGCCACCGTGAACCCGGCGCTGGTTCCCCTGGCCGATTCGGCAAAGGTGCCAACCACGGCCGGTATGACCGCGGCGCTGGCCGCTGCCGTCGCCAACCCCAATCTGGGCATCCTCGCCGGGCGGATCACCGACGCGAAGACCGGCGACCAGATCTGGGAGCAGCGGGCGGATTTCCCGATGCAGCCCGCGTCGGTGAACAAGGTGCTCACGACGGCGGCGGCCCTGCTTGCCCTGGACCGCAACGCCCGGGTGACCACCACGGTCCGCGCCGCCGATCAGGACCGGATGCCCGGAGTGGTGGTCCTCGTCGGTGGGGGTGACCCCACCCTGTCGGCTGCACCGCCCAGCGAGGAGACCTGGTACCGCGGTGCCGCTCGGATCTCCGACCTGGCTGACCAGGTGCGCAAGAGCGGTCTGAAGCCGACGGCCGTCCAGGTCGACGCCTCGTTGTTCTCCGGCCCGGACATGGCGCCGGGCTGGGACCCCGACGACATCGGCGGCGGCGACATCGCTCCGATCCAGGCGGTGATGCTCGACGCCGGGCGGATCCAGCCGACCACCTTGGAATCCCGGCGGTCCCCCACCCCGGCGCTCGACGCCGGTCGTGCGCTGGCCGTCGCGCTCGGCGTCGACCCGGCCAAGGTGGCGATCGCACCCGGTCCGGCGGACGGCCGTGAGCTGGCGTCGGTGCAGTCGGCGCCGTTGATGGAACGGCTGACCCAGATGATGCTCGCCTCCGACAACGTGATGGCCGAAACCATCGGCCGCGAGGTCGCCCGCGCCACCGGTCGGCCGTCGAGCTTCGCCGGTGCGGTGGACGCGGTGATCAGCAGGCTGGCCGCCGAGAAGATCGACATGACCGGGGCGTCACTGGTGGATTCCAGCGGGCTGTCGGTCGCCGACCTGCTGACGGCCAAGACGCTGGATGAAGTGGTCAACGCGGCCGCCGGCTCGGACCACCCCGCCCTGCGGCCGATGGTGGACATGCTCCCGGTGGCGGCCGGCAGCGGAACACTGTCGAACCGGTTCTACGACGCCGACGCGAAGAAGACCCCCGCCGGGTGGCTGCGTGCCAAGACCGGATCGCTGACCAAGACCAACTCGCTGGCCGGCATCGTTACCGACCTCAACGGCCGGGTGCTGACCTTCGCCTTCATCTCCAACAACGCCGGGAACGAGGGGCGTACGGCGATCGACGCCCTCGCCTCCGCCCTGCGCACCTGCGGGTGTGGTTCATGAGCCGGTCCGGCGAACCGTCCCGCGCGTGACTGAGCCCGCGCCGCTGACTGTTGGGCACACCGTCGACTGGAAGTTCGCGGGAACCGTTGGCGCGCAACTCGTCCGGCCGGCGCCACCCGCTAGCGAATACACCCGCCGGCAGGCCGTCGACGATCTCGCCGAGGCGGCGGTGGCCGCCGAAGCGCCGGTCCGCGAGGTGACACTGCTGGGCAGCGACGCACCGGTGCCCCCCGCCCGGATCGTGGATCGCAAGCAGTGGATCCGCGCGGCGTCGGAATCGATGCGCGTGATGACCGGCGGCTCGGACAGCCCCGCCGGGACGGTCACCGGCCGGATCGCCGGCGCGCAGACCGGAGCGGTGCTGGCATTCATCTCGTCCGGGATTCTCGGTCAGTACGACCCGTTCGCTCCCGCTGGTGGAGATCTGCTTCTGGTGTACCCGAACGTCATCGCCGTCGAACGTCAGCTGCAGCTGAGTCCCACAGACTTCCGGTTGTGGGTGTGCCTGCACGAGGTCACCCATCGGGTTCAGTTCACCGCGAATCCCTGGCTTTCCCAGCACATGTCGAATGCGCTTGCGGTCCTGACCGCCGAGCGCGCCGACGACGTCGGCCAGGTTCTCGGGCGGCTCGCGGACTTCGTGAAGGGCCGACGCCGGGCCGGCGGCGGCGAGAACCAGCACGCCGGTGTGATCGGCGTGCTACGCGCGTTCCAGTCCGAACCGCAGCAGCAGGCGCTCGACCAGCTCCTCGTCCTCGGCACCCTGCTGGAAGGGCATGCCGACTACGTGATGGACGCGGTCGGTCCCTCGGTCGTCCCCTCGGTGCAGCTCATTCGGCGCCGATTCGACGACCGCCGACAGCGCAAGCACCCGCCCTTGCAGCGACTGGTGCGTGCGCTGCTCGGGGTGGACGCCAAGCTCAGCCAGTACACCCGGGGGCGCGCGTTCGTCGACCACGTCGTCGACCGGGTCGGAATGGAGCGCTTCAACACCGTCTGGACCGACTCCGACACCCTGCCCCGACCCGCTGAGATCGAGAATCCTCAAGCGTGGATCGACCGGGTGCTCTAGCCGGCCTGCGCGCGATCGCCGCCGGCTTCGCCGCGACCTGGCTGGCCGACGCGCCGGCATGGTGTGTGGCACTGTCCGGCGGCCCTGACTCGTTGGCGCTGACCGCTGCCGCGGCGGCGACGCTGCCCACCACCGCTCTGATCGTCGACCACGGCCTGCAGTCGGGGTCCGATGTGGTGGCGCAGACCGCCCGGCAACAGGCGCTTGCACTCGGTTGCGTTGCGGCACGGGTCCTGCCGGTGCGGGTCGGCTCCACCGGAGGTCCGGAGGCGGCCGCCCGCGCGGCTCGCTACGACGCGCTGGACTCGGCACGCGGCGGCGCGCCGGTGCTGCTCGGCCACACCCTCGACGACCAGGCGGAGACGGTGCTGCTCGGTTTGGGCCGCGGCTCGGGCGCCCGATCGATCGCCGGCATGCGGCCGGCCGACCCGCCGTGGTACCGCCCGCTGCTCGGGGTCCGACGGGCCGCCACCCGCGCTGCATGCACCGAACTCGCAGTGACGGCCTGGGACGATCCCCACAACCACGACCGTCGGTTCACCCGCGTCCGGTTGCGCGACGAAGTGTTGCCACTCCTCGACGATGTCCTCGGCGGCGGAGTCCCCGAGGCGCTCGCCCGTACCGCCGCCGCGCTGCGGGAGGACACCGACGCGCTCGACGCCATGGCCGGCGACGCACTGGTGGCGTACGAGTCCGCCGGCACCCTGGCTGTCGGCGACATCGCACCGCTGCCGGCCGCGCTGCGCCGGCGCGTCATACGGGGGTGGCTGCTGAGCTGCGGAGCAACCGACCTGGCAGACGGACAACTGCGCCGGATTGACGACCTCGTCACGTCCTGGAGCGGGCAGGGCGGAGTCGCGGTGGGGTGCGCCAAGCGGAACACCCGGCTGTTCGCCGAACGCCGCGGAGCCGATCTAATTGTGCGGTTCGAGCCGGTCCGATTGTCCTGACGCGGGCAGCATGGCACGCTGTGGGGCGTGTCGGCGCATGAGTTGTATTCCGGTGACATCAAATCCGTTTTGGTATCCCAGGAGCAGATCCAGGCCCGGACCGCCGAACTTGCCGTCGACATCGCCCGCGACTACGCCTCGAACCTCAACGGGCAGGACCTTCTTTTGGTCACCGTCCTCAAGGGGGCGGTCATGTTCGTGACCGATCTAGCCCGAGCGATCCCGCTGCCCACCCAGTTGGAATTCATGGCGGTCAGTTCCTACGGATCGTCGACGTCGTCATCGGGTGTGGTCCGGATCCTCAAGGACCTCGACCGCGATATCGCCGACCGGGACGTGCTGATCGTCGAGGACATCGTCGACTCGGGCCTCACCCTGTCCTGGCTGATGCGCAACCTGGCCACCCGAGGCCCGAAGTCGCTGCGGGTCTGCACGCTGTTGCGCAAACCGGACGCTGTCCGCTCCGACGTCGACATTGCCTACATCGGCTACGACATCCCCAACGAATTCGTCGTGGGATACGGGCTCGACTACGCCGAGCGATACCGCGACCTGCCCTACATCGGAACCCTGCAGCCCAGGGTCTACGAGCACTAGCGGTCGAGGGCCGAAACCTTCAGGACAACTCCCACACCGCGGTCACCGAGAAACTGACGGTCTGCTGGCCGGGCTGCAACGGCACGTCGGCCGCCATCGCCTTCGGTGCCGGCATAGGTGGCGGCGGCGCGTTGCCGGGAGCCTCCGAGATCGAAATGACCTTGCCCAGCGACATTCCTGACAGCTCGGCGTACTGACCGGCCCGGGCCTTCGCGTCCTCGAACGCCCGCGCCCGCGCGTCGGCGATGAGCGTGGAATCGTCGTCGATGGTGAAGTTCACCGCATTGATCCGGGTGGCATTGCCGCCCGCGGCGACGATCGAGGACAGCGCACGCGGGGCTTTGTCGATCTGGCGGATCGTGACGTTGATGGAGTTGCCGGCCCGGTATCCAGTGATGGCCGAGTTCTCTCCGTACTGCGGCTGCAGGTCCACCGCCGTGGTCCTGATGTCCTTGACGTCGATGCCCTCGGTGGTGAGGGCGTCGATCACCGCCTTCTGGCGCTCGTTGGTCTGGTTCATCGCCGCCGTGACGTCGGGAGCCACCACGTCGATGGCCACGTCGGCGGTCACCGTGTCCGGCGTACCTTGCACCTGGCCGGAACCGACGACGGTCACCTGCCGTGCGTTGGTCTGCACCGGCGGCGCGGAATCGCAGCCCGACAGGGTCGCTCCGATAGCTAAAGCCGCTGCGGCGCAGCATATTTGACGTTTCATTTCCACCTCGACTCGGACAGGAACGACAGTAACTCGGTGTTGACCTGGTCGGCCCGTTCCTGCTGGATCCAGTGTCCGGCACCGTCGAGCATGACCTGCCGGTACGGCCCTTTTGCCACTTCACCGGCCCGGTCGGTGCGGGTGAACGCGAGCACTGGGTCGTCGGTGCCACCGACGAACAAGCCGGGCACGAGAATCGTATCGGCAACAGGATGGGCCATGATCTCCCAGTTCCGGTCGAAGTTTCGGTACCAGTTCAGCGCCCCGGTGAAACCTGTGCGGCTGAACTCAGCGGCGTAATAGTCCAGTTCGGTCTCGGTCAGCCAGTGCGGTAGACGTTCCGGCTCGACCAGGCGCTCGACGAATCCCTGCGGCCCGGGCGCCAGCATCCGCGAGGCCATCCTGGTTGCGGAGGCCTCGTCCGCCGGCCTGCGCATCCCGCCCAGCATGCGCAGCATCGACTCCCGCGGGTCGGCCGCCAGCTCGGTGTCGGCGACCCCGGGCTGCTGGAAGTACAGAACGTAAAAGAAATTGTCGCCGAACCCGGCTACCGCGACGACCCGATCGGGATGCAGCAACGGGACGCTCCACGCCACTGTCGCACCCCAGTCGTGGCCGACGATCGCGGCGCGTTCGGCGCCGACGGCATCGATCAGTCCGACCAGGTCGCCGGTCAGGGCGGCGATGTCGTAGGCCTCGACCTGCTCGGGACGCGACGATCCGCCGTATCCCCGCTGATCGGGTGCCAGAACCCGGTAACCAGCCTGCGCGAGGGCCGGAATCTGGTGACGCCACGAGAAGGCCAGTTCGGGAAAGCCGTGCGCGAGGACCACCACCGGCCCGTCGTCGGGCCCGGCGTCGATGACCCGCAGCCGAACCCCGTTGACGTCGATGAACGTCGTTGTCAGCACGGCGCCCAGCCAAGCACAGTCGGGCTGTCCCGGGTGCGGACGGCCGACTGTTCCACTGAAAGCGAATACCAATCCATGACGGAAACCCAGCGGGCACCGTCTGACGTTGGGGTAGCGGTAGCCTGAAAGACCTCAGGGCAGCGCATAACCGCATAATTGGAAGGACGGGGCCCCCGTCGGGCCGAGTTTAATGAACCGGAAAAACGTTATCCGCACGCTTACGGTCATCGCCGCGGTGCTGCTGCTTGGCTGGGTCTTCTTCTACATGAACGACGACACCCGCGGCTTCAAGCCGGTCGACACTTCCGTCGCGGTCGCTCAGATCAACGCCGACAACGTCAAAGAAGCCCAGATCGACGACCGTGAGCAGCAGATTCGGCTGGAACTGAAGAGCGCGAACGCCGACACCGCCGAGGCCACCAAGGTCATCGCCAAGTACCCGAGCGGCTACGCGGTGCCGCTGTTCGACTCGCTGACGGCCAAGAACATCAAGACCAATACGGCCGTAAACCAGCCCAGCGCGCTCGGCTCGCTGTTGGTTTACATGCTGCCGCTGCTGCTGCTGGTCGGCGTGTTCGTGCTGTTCTCCCGTATGCAGACCGGCGGCCGGATGGGGTTCGGGTTCGGCAAGTCCAAGGCCAAGCTGCTGTCGAAGGACATGCCGCAGACCACCTTCGCCGACGTCGCCGGCGCTGATGAGGCGGTCGAGGAGCTCTACGAAATCAAGGACTTCCTGCAGAATCCATCCCGCTACCAGGCACTCGGCGCCAAGATCCCCAAGGGCGTGCTGCTCTACGGCCCGCCCGGGACCGGTAAGACCCTGCTGGCCCGCGCGGTTGCCGGCGAGGCCGGCGTGCCGTTCTTCACCATCTCCGGTTCGGACTTCGTCGAAATGTTCGTCGGCGTCGGCGCGTCCCGGGTGCGGGACCTGTTCGAGCAGGCCAAGCAGAATTCACCGTGCATCATCTTCGTCGATGAGATCGACGCCGTGGGCCGTCAGCGCGGCGCCGGCCTGGGCGGCGGTCACGACGAACGTGAGCAGACCCTCAACCAGCTGCTGGTCGAGATGGACGGCTTCGGCGAACGTCAGGGCGTCATCCTGATCGCCGCCACCAACCGGCCCGACATCCTGGACCCGGCGCTACTGCGTCCGGGCCGCTTCGACCGTCAGATCCCGGTGTCGTCGCCGGACCTGGCTGGCCGCAAGGCGGTGCTGCGGGTGCATTCCCAGGGCAAGCCGCTGGCCCCCGACGCCGACCTCGACGGCTTGGCCAAGCGCACCGTCGGCATGTCCGGCGCCGACCTTGCCAACGTCATCAACGAGGCCGCACTGCTGACCGCCCGCGAGAACGGCACCATCATCACCGGCGCGGCCCTCGAAGAGGCCGTCGACCGGGTGATCGGCGGCCCGCGCCGCAAGGGCCGCATCATCAGCGAGCTGGAGAAGAAGATCACCGCGTACCACGAAGGCGGCCACACTCTGGCGGCGTGGGCGATGCCGGACATCGAGCCGATCTACAAGGTCACCATCCTCGCCCGCGGCCGCACCGGCGGGCACGCGGTGTCGGTGCCCGAGGACGACAAGAGCATGATGACGCGCTCGGAGATGATCGCCCGACTGGTCTTCGCGATGGGTGGCCGGGCCGCTGAGGAACTGGTATTCCGGGAGCCGACGACGGGTGCGGTCTCCGACATCGAGCAGGCCACCAAGATCGCCCGGGCCATGGTCACCGAGTACGGGATGAGCACCAAGCTCGGCGCGGTCCGCTACGGCACGGAGCACGGGGACCCGTTCCTCGGGCGCACCATGGGCACCCAGGCGGACTACAGCCACGAGGTCGCCCGCGACATCGACGACGAGATCCGCAAGCTCATCGAGGCCGCCCACACCGAAGCGTGGGAGATCCTCACCGAGTATCGCGACATTCTCGACATCCTCGCCGCCGAACTCCTGGAGAAGGAGACCTTGCACCGCGCCGAACTGCAGGCGATCTTCGCCAATGTCAGCAAGCGTCCGCGCCTGGCGGTCTTCGACGACTTCGGCGGTCGCGTCCCGTCGGACAAGCCACCGATCAAGACGCCCGGCGAACTGGCCATCGAACGTGGCGAGCCGTGGCCGCTTCCCATGCCGGAGCCCGCGTTCAAGAAGGCTATTGCCCAGGCCAGCGCTGCTGCCCAGGATCAGCACGGCGTCGGCGTCAACGGCAACGGCGCGCACGGAGCGCACCCGGGCGGCCGCCACCAGGCTCAGGACACCGCGACCCAGCCGGATTACTACAACGGTCCGGCCCAGCCGGATTACTACAACGGTCCGGCCCAGCCGGACTACGGCAACGGGCCGGCCCAGCCGGACTACGGCGCTCCAGCCGGCTGGCGCGCACCCGGCTGGCCGCCGCCCCCGCATCAGCAGGGGCACTGGTATCCGCAGCCTCAGGGCTGGGGTCAGCCGCCCGCGCACCAGCAACACGGGCAGCGGCCGTATCCGCCCTATCCGCCCTATCCGGCCCCCACACCGACCGGTACCCACCAGAACCCGGATGACGACGGCGACCGAAACGACCACACCCGGTGACAGACGGAGAAACCATGCCGGAGCGCGACTCCATCACGCTCGACACCCCGATCTTCGATCAGGCCCGCGCTGAGGCCGCGGTCCGGGAGTTGCTCATTGCGGTTGGCGAGGATCCGGACCGGCAGGGCTTGAAGGAGACCCCGGCCCGGGTGGCGCGCGCCTACCGGGAGATCTTCGCCGGCCTGTACGTCGACCCCGACGCCGTGCTGGAGACGACATTCGACGAACACCACGAGGAACTCATTCTGGTGAAGTCGATTCCGATGTACTCCACCTGCGAGCACCACTTGGTGTCGTTCCACGGTGTGGCCCACGTCGGATACATCCCCGGCCTCGACGGCCGGGTGACCGGACTCTCCAAACTTGCCCGGGTCGTCGATCTGTACGCCAAGCGACCGCAGGTGCAGGAGCGACTGACCGGTCAGATCGCCGACGCGGTGATGCGCAAGCTCAAGCCGCGCGGCGTCATCGTGGTGATCGAGGCCGAGCACTTGTGCATGGCGATGCGCGGCGTCCGCAAGCCGGGTGCCTCTACCACCACCTCGGCGGTGCGTGGCCTGTTCAAGACCAACGACGCCTCTCGGGCCGAGGCGCTGGATCTCATCCTCCGCAGGTGATCGGCATCGGTTCCCGAACGGGTTTGACGGTTATGGGTGTCGTCAACGTGACCGACGACTCCTTCTCCGACGGCGGCCGCTACCGCGATCCGGACCGCGCGATCGAACACGCCCTCGAGTTGCTCGCCGACGGCGCGTCCATCATCGACGTCGGTGGTGAGTCGACCCGGCCCGGCGCCGTCCGCGTGGACGCCGCGCTCGAGACGGACCGGGTGGTCCCGGTGATCAAAGAACTTGCTGCGCAAGGCATTACGGTCAGCGTCGACACCATGCACGCCAAGGTCGCGCAAGCCGCGGTCGAGAACGGAGCCGCTATCGTCAACGACGTCAGCGGTGGGCGCGCCGACCCCGACATGGCGCGCGTGGTGGCGGAAGCCGGCGTCCCATGGGTGTTGATGCACTGGCGATCCGTGCAGGCGGACCGGCCACACGACATTCCGCGCTACGGCGACGTGGTCGCCGACGTGCGCGGCGAACTGCTGAGCGCGGTCGACGCCGCCGTCGAAGCCGGGGTCGATCCGGATAACCTGATCATCGATCCGGGTCTGGGCTTCGCCAAAGCGCCGCAACACAATTGGGCGCTGCTCCACGCGTTGCCTCAACTGGTCGCCACCGGCGTCCCGGTGCTCGTGGGTGCCTCGCGCAAGCGCTTCCTCGGCGCGTTGCTGGCCGCACCCGACGGGACCCCGCGCCCGCCCGACGGCCGGGAGACCGCGACCGCCGTCATCTCCGCGCTGTCCGCCCTGGCCGGGGTGTGGGGTGTGCGGGTGCATGACGTCCGGGCCAGCGTCGACGCCCTCAAGGTGGTCGACGCCTGGCGCCACCCCGCGGCGGTGGTCGATGACTGACCGCATCGAACTCCGCGGCCTCACCGTGCGCGGCAACCACGGTGTCTTCGACCACGAGCGCCGTGACGGCCAGGATTTTCTGATCGACATCACGGTGTGGATCGACCTGGCCGCCGCCG
This sequence comes from uncultured Actinomycetes bacterium, assembly GCA_903877095.1. Classification (GTDB taxonomy): domain Bacteria; phylum Actinomycetota; class Actinomycetes; order Mycobacteriales; family Mycobacteriaceae; genus Mycobacterium. Next base: position 34,641 of record CAIRCP010000058.1, read on the forward strand.
CTGCCAGCGACCAGTTGTCCGACACGTTCGACTACGGCGTCCTTGCCCAGCGCGCCGCCGCAGTGGTTGCCGGTCCGCCCCGCAACCTCATCGAGACCGTCGCCGGGGAGATCGCCGACGACGTCATGACCGACGCCCGGGTGCACGCGGTGGAGGTCGTCGTGCACAAACCGCAGGCGCCCATCCCGCTGACCTTCACCGACGTCGCCGTCGTGGCACGCCGGTCCCGCCGGGGCGGACGGGGGCGGATCGTGCCGGCGGGCGCCGACATCCCCGAGGCGCTATGACGAGCGTCGTCCTGTCGGTCGGCTCCAACCTCGGTGACCGTCTGGCCCGGCTGCAGGCCGTGGTCGATGAGCTCGGCGGCGCGGTTCGTGCCGTATCACCGGTCTACGAGACCGACGCCTGGGGCGGTGTCGACCAGGGCCCGTTCCTGAACGCCGTCCTGATTGCCGACGACCCCGGACTGGACGCCCACGCGTGGCTGCGCAAGGCCCAGGCCATCGAGTCGGCGAACCAGCGCGTGCGCCGACAGAAGTGGGGACCGCGAACGTTGGACGTCGACCTGGTCTGCGTCACCGACGGCGACGCCGAGGTGGTCTGTGACGACCCCCACCTGACCCTGCCGCACCCGTTCGCCCATCAGCGGGCCTTCGTCCTGACCCCCTGGATCGACGTCGACCCAGCCGCCGAACTGATGCTTGACGGTCGGTGTCGTCCGGTCCGGGAGATCCTCGACGGGCTGGACCCGGCCGAGCGCGACGGCGTCCGGCCGACGACGCACACGCTGCGCCTGGCTGGGGGGCGCTGATGGGACCCACCCGGGGGCGTGAGCTCGCCGCCGCCGCGGCCGTCGCCACGATCGTCGGCTATCTGGTCATCCATACCGTCTACCGGTCTTTCCCGCCGATCACCCTGTGGACCGGGCTGTCGCTGCTGGCGGTGGCCGCCGGCGAGACCGGGTGGGGCTTCCTGGTGCGCGGACGTATCCGTGACGGCCGCATCGGCGTGGGCGCCGGCCGGCTGCATCCGCTGGCGGTCGCCCGCAGCGTCGCGGTCGCCAAAGCGTCGGCGTGGGTGGGCGCGGTGACGCTGGGCTGGTGGCTGGCTGTCCTGGCCTACCTGCTGCCGCGGCGCTCGGAACTGCGGGTGGCCGCGGCCGATACGCCGGGCGTGCTGGTGGCCGCGATCAGCGCACTGGCTCTGGTAGCAGCCGCGCTGTGGCTGGAGAACTGTTGCAAATCGCCGGGCGAACCCCACGACGACGACGTCCTTCCCGACTAGGGCGTGTCTCCCGAATCGGTAGTGCCGACGCGGGAATGTATGACGGCGCTGGCCAGTAGGACACCGCCGAGGTAGGTCAGGGCGTACTTGTCATATCGGGTGGCGATGCCGCGCCATTGCTTGAGCCGGTTGA
>CAIRCP010000059.1 GCA_903877095.1 uncultured Actinomycetes bacterium
CCCGCCGCCGGCCCCCGCCCCCAGCCCGGCGGCACCGCCGCCGCCTGCGCCGGCGCCGATCATCGTGCCGGTCCCGATCATCATCCCGCCGATCTTCCAGGCCCCGTCTCGCACCACCTCGGTGCCGCGGATGCCGTCGACCACGGCGACGTCCCCGACTTATCCGTCTCCCGCTTATCCGTCTCCCGCTTACCCGTCCCCCGCTTATCCGTCGTCTCCGACGTCCACGACACCGCCGCCGGCCCGGACGCCGTACCCGACGTCGACTCCGCCGGTGACGACCTACCCGACCTATCCGGCCTCCCCTACGACAACGGTGGCCCCCAGCGCGGGATCGGCCTCCAGTGGCTCGAGCGAGTCGAGTTCGAGCGGATCGGGCGGTAGCGAGTCCGGTGATGGGTCCGGCAGCTCGACGAGGTCGCAGAACCCGCTGTGGCCGCTCTGGCCGTTCGGCGGCTGACTCAAGCGACCTGGTGGTCCCGTACCCGGCCCCGGCCCGGTACCTTGAGCGGCGGGGAAGTACCGGAAGGAGCCGCTCATGAGCACGTCTGAGATCGCCACCGTCCTGGCTTGGCACGACGCGCTGAGCTCGGCGGATCTGGACACTCTCGCGGAGCTCTCCAGCGACGACATCGAAATCGGTGACACCCACGGCGCCGCGCAGGGCCACGCCGCCCTGCGGGCCTGGGCCCAGCGCACCGCCGCCACCATCGAGGTCGGCGACATCTACTACCGCGACGGGGTCGTCGTCGTCGGGGAATCCATCACCCCGAACAACGGCGATGCCGCCAGCACCGCGGCATCCGCGTTCCGGGTGGTGGCCGATCACGTCACGGCCGTCTTCCGGCACGACGATCTGGCGGCGGCTCTGGAGGCGACCGAGATGACCGACGAAGACCTGCAGGCCTAGCGACACCGCGATGCGGGGGATCATTCTGGCGGGGGGATCGGGAACCCGGCTGTACCCCATCACCAAGGGCGTCAGCAAGCAGTTGCTGCCGGTCTACGACAAGCCGATGATCTATTACCCGCTATCCACGCTCATGCTGGCGGGGATCCGCGACATCCTGGTGATCGTCACACCGCAGGACTGCTCCGATTTCCAGCGCCTGCTGGGCGACGGCAGCCAATTCGGTATCGACATCTCCTACGCGGTCCAGGATCGGCCGGAGGGGCTCGGGCAGGCGTTCATTCTGGGAGCCGATCACATCGGGTCCGGCCCGGTGGCGTTGATCCTGGGAGACAACATCTTCTACGGGCCGGGGGTCGGAACCAGCCTGCGTCGGTTCCGCGAGGTTGCGGGCGGCGCCGTCTTCGCCTACTGGGTGGCCAACCCCTCGGAGTACGGGGTGGTCGAATTCGACGCCGAGGGAAGGGTTTTGGCAATTGAGGAGAAGCCCGCCACACCGAAGTCGAATTACGCGATCCCGGGTCTGTACTTCTACGACAACGACGTCGTCGAGATCGCCCGCGCACTGAAGCCCTCGGCGCGTGGGGAATTGGAGATCACCGACATCAGCAGGGCCTACCTCGACGCCGGCCGGCTATCCGTCGAGGTGCTGCCCCGCGGTACGGCCTGGCTGGACACCGGCACCGTGGATTCCCTGCTGGAGGCCGGAAACTTCGTCCGAACCATTGAGGCCAGACAGGGCCTTAAGGTGTCCTGTCCCGAGGAAATCGCTTGGCGACTCGGCTTTATCGATGACGATGCTCTCGCTGAGCGGGCGCAGACCGTGCTGAAGTCCGGCTACGGCGACTATCTGCTGGGTCTGCTGGAGCGGCGGTAGTCGCTCCTGCCCCGGGGGTCGCCAGTGCGGCGGCGACGGCGGTGGTCAGCGGCACAGCCAGGGCCAGCGCGATACCTCCCACCGCTGATCGGGCGATCTCGATGGCGACGCCCTCGCTGGTGAGCACGTCGGCCAGCGACCGGTCGGCGACGCTGAACAGCAGCAGCAGGGGAAGGGAACTGCCGGCGTAGGCGAGCACCAGGGTGTACACCGTGCTGGCGATGTGGTCGCTGCCCACCCGCATCCCGCGCAGGAAAACCTCTCTACGGCTGCTGCCATGGCTCAGGTGAGCCAGTTCGAACACCGCCGAGGCCTGGGTGATCGTGACGTCGTTGAGGACGCCGAGCGATCCGATGATGAACCCGGCCAGCAGCAGGCCCTTGATCGACACATGGCCCATGTACGCGGCGACCTCGTTGTTCTGCTCCTGGGACAGGCCGGTCAGATGGGTGAATTCGATGGCAGCCCAGGACAATCCGGCGGACAGCAGCATCGCGGTCAGGGTTCCCAGCAGTGCGGCGCTGGTGCGCAGGCTCACGCCGTGCGCCAGATAGATCACCGCGAAGAGGATCGCCGCCGACGCCACCAGGGCGACCGGGACCGCGGGCGCCCCGTCGCGCAGGGCGGGCAGCATGAAGACCGTCAGAACCGCGAAAGCGACGACAATGCCGCCCAGCGCGCGCAGCCCGCGCCACCGGGCGACCGCCACGATCACCATCGCGAACACCGCCGCAAGGATGGCCAACGGCAGCGTGCGCTCGTAGTCGTAGAAGCCGTAGCTCGTCGCACCCTGCTGGTCGACCTGCCGGAAGATCCGGACATGTTCCCCGGCAAGAAGGTTCGGCTGTCCTGGCCCCTGGGAGAACTCCAGCAGGGTGCTGGTCCCGGCGTTGGGTCCGGTGTCGATCCCGACCACGGATTGGATACAGGTGCCGTTGCCCGCGGGGGCCGCGACCGGCGGTGCGGTCAGCACCTGACCGACTGAGGGACTCCCGCAGTCGCCCAGGGAGCTGGACCGAACATGCCCGCCCTCGGTGCGCACCGACCCGCCCTCGGCATTCTGAAAGGGCAGCGGGATGGCAACTTTCGACCCTGACGGCCACAGCAACACCGCTCCGACGACCATGGCCAACCCGATCGCCGTCAGGGCGGCAATGACGACCCGTGCCGCGAGTGGGCCCAGCGGAGCCGGTCCGCCGTGATGGGAGTGCGAGTGCGCGTGCGACACCGTCTACTGCCGGTAGCTGGCCAGGAAATTGCCAAGTCGGTCAATGGCATTGGCAAGATCCCGCGCCCACGGCAGGGTGACGATCCGCAGATGGTCCGTTGCGGGCCAGTTGAACCCGGTTCCCTGAGTCACCAGGATCTTCTCGTCGAGCAGCAGATCGAGGACGAGTTTTTCGTCATCGACGATCTCGTGGACCTCGGGATCGAGCCGCGGGAAGACGTACAGCGCGCCTTCGGGTTTGACGCAGGAGACACCGGGAATCTGGTTCAGCTTGGTCCACGCGAGATCGCGCTGCTCAAGCAGTCGCCCGCCCGGTAGCACCAGGTCGTCGATGCTCTGGTGCCCGCCGAGCGCCACTTGAATCGCATGTTGCGCTGGCACATTGGGACACAGCCGCATATTGGCCAGCAGGCTGATCCCCTCGATGAAACTGGTGGCGTGATCGGTCGGTCCGGTGATCACCAGCCAGCCGGAGCGGTAACCTGCCACCCGGTAGGCCTTCGACAGACCGTTGAACGTCAGGCACAGAAGATCAGGCGCTAACGTCGCCAGCGAGATGTGCTTGACGTCGTCGTAGAGGATCTTGTCGTAGATCTCGTCGGCCAGCAGCAGCAGTTGGTGTTTGCGCGCCAGATCGACCATCTGCTGCAGCACCTCGCGGCTGTACACCGCGCCGGTGGGATTGTTGGGGTTGATCACCACCATCGCCTTGGTGCGCGGGGTGATCTTCGACTCCATATCGGCGATGTCGGGTTGCCAGCCGTTGGTTTCGTCGCAGAGGTAGTGCACGGGCGTCCCGCCGGCAAGTGAGGTCGACGCTGTCCACAGCGGGTAGTCGGGGGCGGGAATCAGCACCTGATCGCCGTTGTCCAGCAGCGCCTGCAGCGTCATCGTGATCAGTTCGGAAACGCCGTTACCGAGGAACACCGAGTCGACGTCGAAGCGTGGGAATCCGTCGACGAGTTCGTAGCGGGTCACCACCGCACGGCGGGCCGACATGATGCCCTTGGAGTCGGAATAGCCCTGCGCATAGGGGAGCGCCTGGATCATGTCCCGCATGATCACGTCTGGAGCCTCGAAGCCGAACGGCGCCGGGTTGCCGATGTTCAGCTTCAGGATGCGGTGGCCCTCGGCTTCCAGGCGCGCGGCGTGGTCGTGCACCGGGCCGCGGATCTCGTAGAGGACGTCCTGCAGTTTGGTGGACTGCGCGAATGTTCGCGGCCGCGGGTGCGGACCGGTGCCCTGCCACGGCAGCTGATGTGTGGTCACGTCCGAAATTCTCCCACGGGGGATCAAGCCTTTTTCCAGTCACAGCCCGCACACGGTTCCGATACATGCTGGATACGAGCCTTAATTCCGAGGTCGCCGCACTGTTAGCGTGCTTGGGACCCACAGGAGGCGTACCGCTATGAACCGAGTAACCACCCGCACGCTGGCGACTGGCGCGCTGACGACGATCGCCGCGCTGGGGACCGCCGGGCTGGCGTCTGCCGATCCCGCGGCGCTCAACGGCAGGTACGCTGCCGCCAACGGATCCGACCAGTTCTACGTGACTGCGACCTCGGACTGCCCAACGGTTACCGACGGCTGCACCGCCAAACTGGTCAGCAATCGTGGCTGGACGGCCGTGGCCACCCTGATGGGCGGCAGCTGGAACTACACCGTGACCAAGCCAGACGGGGTGATCTGTGCCAACGGCGACTACGCCGACGTGGTGATCCGCTACTCCATCGACGCCAACACCATGATCGGCATGGTCACGGCCGACTCCAACGGCGAGTGCCCCGGCGGTCAGGTCACCCAGGCGCCGATGCGGCTCGCCAAGGTCGGCTAGCCGCGCTTGCGAGCGCTGCGGTTCTCCGCCTTCACCTGGGTTGCGGCCTGTCGGGAAGGCGTATAACTCGGCTGAGCATCCGCCGCGGACCCGTTGTCCACCGGAGCTGCGACCGGGCTCACCGCGGGCGTCAGCGGGGCGGCGACGGTCGTCGCGGCGGCGATGACCTGGGGGTCGTTGCGAAAGTAAGCCGCGTCAATCTGCTTGCGCAGCAATGCCTCCTGCGGCTTGAGTGACGGGTTGAGCGCCACCAGCGGCAACGTCGCCGTTGGCACCAGGTAGCTCGTCGTCAGCCCGCCCTGGGAGTTCGCCGTCGTCGTAACGTTCTTCGCGGGGACGGTGCTGAGGTTGGTGAGCATCGAGGGAACATGAACGGTCTGAGCGCCGGCCATCGCGTTCCGGACAGCCAGGGTGTTCGACGGGCGGTCCGGGAAATCGGCGTACCCGTCGTACTCTCCCGCGACGGCCTTGATGTCGTATCTACTGTCCACCGGAGGCCGGTAGGTGTAGTTCAGGACGGCGTCGTAGCGGTTTTTGTTGAAGTTGATCCGGCTCGAGTCGGCAACCACGACGAAATCGAGTTTGCTCTTGTCGGGGGCCGTCGCGCCCGTTGTCAACCGCCGCAACTCCTCGTCGGCGACCAGTGCGCCTGCCGACAAACCGACGATGGTGACACGCTCGCCAGGTCCGAGTTGATTGAGGGCGGTCTGGAGGGCGGCGTCAAGATTGTTGGCCCCCAACGTGATTGACTGGTCGAGGGTCAGGCCGGTGGTACCGCCGACTAGGGCGTGTCTCCCGAATCGGTAGTGCCGACGCGGGAATGTATGACGGCGCTGGCCAGTAGGACACCGCCGAGGTAGGTCAGGGCGTACTTGTCATATCGGGTGGCGATGCCGCGCCATTGCTTGAGCCGGTTGA
>CAIRCP010000060.1 GCA_903877095.1 uncultured Actinomycetes bacterium
CCTGCAGCTTGTTGGTTACCTGCCGTCTCGCGGCCATATCGATCTTGCCCTCCACGCTGGGCAAGCCTTCCGGGTAACGCGCTCAAAGTAGGTGAGGCACCGCTACCGGCTACGCGCTCAGAGTGGGTGAGGCACGCCGTCATCCCCATGGGCGGCAATGCCGACCGCTATGATTTCGCGAGCCAGACCCCAGAGGATGAGTGACCTTGATGAACTGGATAAGCCCCGACGATGAGCCGTACCCGACGCTGCTCACGACCTCCGGGGCAACTGTCGTGTGTGCGACGGGCCGGCTGAACTTTCCGGATGTCGATCGGCTCCGTCAGCAGTTCACCAGCCTTGTGGACAGTGGTGCTGTGCGTATTGCGGTCGATCTGTCGGGTGTCGAGGCCATCGACTCCGCCGGGATCGGAGTATTGATCTCGGGTTTGAAAGCAGCCCGGAACGTCGGCGGTGACCTGCGCCTCGTGGCGCCGTCGAAGGTCGTCATCGACGTCTTGGAAATGATGAATCTGGACAGACTTCTGACCATGCACGCCTCGCCAGAGGAAGCGTTCCCGCTCGAGCCGTGACGGCCCCGGCGGTGCACGACCCCCTGCGCGGGCCGGCTGATGAATCCTGTTCTGGCGGTTAGGCCAACAACCCCTTCAGCGCCTCGCGCGTATGCGCGATTTCGTCGGGCGTGGCCCCGAACTCCACCGCGGCGAACTCCGTCACACCGATGCCGGCAAGTGCGGCGATCCGATCCTGCACCTCCGCGGCGGTGCCGATGATCGCGATGTCGGCCGGTCCGGCGACACCCTCGCGGTCAAGCATCGCCCGGTAGCTCGGCAGGGAACCGTAGGCGGCGAAGATCTCCGCGGCGCGGTCGGCGGCGGCGCTCTTGTCTTCGGTGACGCAGACGGGCAATGCCGCGATCACCCGGGGCGCGGGCCTGCCGAATTCCTCAGCAGCGCGGGTGATGGTGGGAATGGTGTGCGCGGCGAGGGTGACCGGACCGGTGCACCAGGTCAGGGTTCCGTCAGCCAGCGCCGCGGTGGCGCGAAGCATCTGTTCGCCCAATGCTGCCACCACCACGCTGAAACCTGGTGAGCCCTTGGCGTTGACTGCTGCGTGCACCCTGTACATCTCGCCGTCGAAGTTTGCGGTTTCATTGCGGGACAACGGCATCAGCACCTTTAAGTACTCGCGCAGATGACGAACGGGCTTGTCGTAGCTCAAGCCAAGCATGTTCTCGATGACGATCTTGTGGCTCAGCCCGATGCCCAGCGTGAGCCGGCCGCCCGACACCGCGGCCACCGTGTGAGCCTGCTGGGCGATGGCATGCGGATGGCGGGGGAACGTCGGCACCACCGCGGTGCCCAGTTCGATGCGCGGCACCTGCGTGGCCACCACAGCCAGTGCGGTCAGCGCATCGTGGCCGAAGATGTTCGGTATCCAATACGCGGCAAAACCGTCCCGTTCAGCGGATGCGGCCTCGGAGACCACATCGGCGATGGTTCCGTCGTTGACAGCGCTGCCGAAGATTCCGTATTTCACCGGACTGACGCTAAACGAAGAACGTATGAAAACCGTTAACCCCGGGTCTTTTGGCGCCGGCCGCGGCTAGCGTCGAGATCGAACGCGAAAGGTGGAGGATGACATGGGAGTCGTGGGCTTCGTTGTGCTGACGGTGGCGGTCTTCGGACTGCTGGGTCTGGTTCAGCGATTCTTCGAGGGGCTGTGAGCTACGACAATGTGGTCGGCTTGGTGCTGGCCGTAGTGCTGGCCGCGTTTCTCATTGCGGCGCTGCTGTTCCCGGAGAAGTTCTGATGACGACGACATCATCCGGTGTGGCCTTTCTCGTACTGCTGATCATCGCTCTCGCCGTCGTCCATGTGCCGCTCGGCGACTACATGTATCGGGTCTACACGGCAGCGAAACACACTGCGGTGGAACGGTTCTGCTACCGGATGATCGGAGCTGATCCCGGCTCGGAGCAGACCTGGGGCGCCTACGCCCGCAGCGTGCTGGCCTTCTCCGGGGTCGGGGTGCTGTTCCTGTTCGCCGTCCAACTGGTGCAGGGCAGACTGCCGCTGCACCTCAACGCCCCCGCCACCGAGATGACCCCGGCGCTGGCGTGGAACACCGCCGTCAGCTTCGTCACCAACACCAACTGGCAGGCCTATTCGGGGGAGTCGACGCAGGGCCACCTGGTACAGATGGCCGGTCTGACGGTGCAGAACTTCGTGTCCGCGGCCGTCGGAATGGCCGTCGCGGTGGCATTGGTCCGGGGATTCGCCCGGCGGAACACCGGCGAAATCGGCAACTTCTGGGTCGACCTGGTCCGCGGAACGGTGCGCATCCTGTTGCCGATCTCCGTGCTGGCGGCGATCGTGCTGATCGCCGGTGGCGCGGTGCAGAACTTCCACCTGCACGACCAGGTCGTCAACACTCTGGCCGGTGGGACCCAGACGATCACCGGCGGCCCGGTGGCGAGCCAGGAGGCAATCAAGGAAGTCGGCACCAACGGCGGCGGTTTCTACAACGCCAACTCGGCGCACCCGTTCGAGAACCCGACGACGTGGACCGACTGGGTGGAGATCTTCGGGCTGCTGATGATCAGCTTCTCGCTGCCACGCACCTTCGGCCGCATGATCGGCAGTAAGAAACAGGGCTACGCCATCGTCGCGGTGATGAGTCTGCTTGCCCTGCTCAGCGTCTCCTTCATGCTGCTGTTCCAGCTGCAGGCCCACGGCACCGTGCCGACCGCGGTGGGATCGGCGACGGAGGGGGTGGAACAGCGCTTCGGCGTGGCGAATTCGGCGGTGTTCGCCGATGCCACCACCCTGACCTCCACCGGTGCGGTCAACTCCTTCCACGACTCCTACACCAGCCTGGGCGGCATGATGACGCTGTTCAACATGCAACTCGGCGAGGTTGCGCCCGGCGGTGTCGGCTCGGGTCTCTACGGCATGCTGATCCTGGCCGTCATCACCGTCTTCATCGCCGGACTGATGGTCGGCCGCACCCCGGAGTATCTCGGCAAGAAGATCACCCCCCGTGAGATCAAGCTCGCCGCAACATATTTCCTCGTCACGCCGCTGATCGTCCTCACCGGCACCGCGATCGCCATGGCACTGCCCGACCAGCGCGCCGCAATGCTCAACACGGGCCCCCACGGCCTGTCCGAGGTGCTCTACGCCTTCACCTCGGCGGCCAACAATAACGGGTCGGCATTCGCGGGCCTGAGCGTCAATACCACCTGGTACAACACCGCGTTGGGCCTGGCGATGGTTTTCGGCAGGTTCCTGCCCATCATCCTGGTGCTGGCGTTGGCGGGATCGCTCGCCCAGCAGGGCCACGCCCCCGAGTCGATCGGCACCCTGCCCACCCACCGTCCGCAGTTCGTCGGCATGGTCGCCGGTGTGACGCTGGTTCTCGTCGCCCTGACCTTCCTGCCCGTACTCGCCCTCGGGCCCCTCGCGGAGGGAATCCACTGATGAATGTCGTTGAGGCCCAGACCGTTACCCCGTCCGCCGGCAGGAGGCAGGTAGGGGGCGGACTGCTCGATCCCCGAATGCTGTGGACGTCCCTGCCCGACGCGATCCGCAAGCTGGACCCGCGCACACTGTGGCGCAATCCCGTCATGTTGATCGTGGAGATCGGCGCGGTGTGGAGCACGGTGCTGGCAGTCTCCCACCCCAGTTGGTTCGCCTGGCTGACGGTGATCTGGCTCTGGCTCACCGTGATCTTCGCCAACCTCGCCGAGGCGGTCGCCGAGGGCCGGGGCAAGGCGCAGGCCGAGACGCTGCGCAAGACCAAGGCGGACAACATGGCCCGCCGGCTCACCGGCTGGCGACCGGGCGTCCCCGGCACCGAGGATGAGGTCGCCGCGACGCTGCTTGCGCAGGGCGACGTCGTCGTCGTCGAGGCCGGACAGGTCATTCCCGGTGACGGCGACGTCGTGGAAGGCATTGCGTCGGTTGACGAGTCGGCGATCACCGGCGAGTCGGCGCCGGTGATCCGCGAGTCGGGTGGAGACCGTTCGGCGGTCACCGGCGGCACCACCGTGCTGTCCGACCGGATCGTCGTCCAGATCACCCAGAAGCCGGGACAGAGCTTCATCGACCGGATGATCGCGCTCGTCGAGGGTGCCAACCGGCAGAAGACCCCCAACGAAATCGCGCTCAACATTCTGCTCGCGGCCCTGACGATCATCTTCCTGTTCGCCGTGGTGACGTTGCAGCCGTTGGCGATCTACTCCAAAGCGGTGAATCCGGGTGTCCCGGACTCGCTCGCGCTGGACAGCCACGGCGTCACCGGGATCGTCATGGTCTCGCTACTGGTCTGCCTGATCCCGACCACGATCGGCGCGTTGCTGTCGGCCATCGGCATCGCCGGTATGGACCGGCTGGTGCAGCGCAACGTGCTGGCGATGTCCGGCCGCGCGGTCGAAGCCGCCGGTGACGTGAACACCCTGCTGCTGGACAAGACCGGCACCATCACACTGGGCAATCGGCAGGCCGGTGACTTCGTCCCGATCCCCGGGGTGAGCGCCGAGCACCTCGCCGATGCCGCACAGTTGTCCAGCCTGGCCGACGAGACCCCGGAGGGCCGGTCGATCGTCGTCTACGCCAAGGAGAACTTCGGCCTGCGCGCCCGGACTCCAGGGGAGCTGGCCGGCGCCACCTGGGTCGAATTCACTGCCACCACAAGGATGTCCGGTGTCGACCTGGACAACGGCCACCTGCTGCGCAAGGGGGCGGCGAGTTCAGTGGCCCAGTGGGTCCGCGACCAGGGCGGCACGGTCCCCGAGGATCTGGGCGCCCTTGTCGACGGTATCGCCGCCGCGGGTGGAACGCCGTTGGTCGTCGGGCAGGTCGCCGACGGTCGCGCCGAGGTGCTCGGCGTCATCCATCTCAAGGATGTCGTGAAACACGGGATGCGGGAACGCTTCGACGAGATGCGCAAGATGGGCATCCGGACCGTGATGATCACCGGCGATAACCCGTTGACCGCCAAAGCCATCGCCGACGAGGCGGGTGTGGACGACTTCCTGGCCGAGGCCACCCCGGAGGACAAACTCGCCCTCATCAAGCGGGAGCAGGAGGGCGGCAAGCTCGTCGCGATGACCGGCGACGGCACCAACGACGCCCCCGCCCTGGCGCAGGCCGACGTCGGCGTGGCGATGAACACCGGAACCTCGGCGGCCAAAGAGGCCGGCAACATGGTCGACCTGGACTCCGATCCCACCAAGCTCATCGAAATCGTCGAGATCGGAAAGCAACTCCTCATCACCCGCGGCGCGCTGACGACGTTCTCGATCGCCAACGACATCGCCAAGTACTTCGCGATCATCCCGGCATTGTTCGTCGCGGTGTACCCGGGCCTTGACCTGCTCAACATCATGCGGCTGCACAGCCCGCAGTCGGCGATCCTCTCCGCGGTGATCTTCAACGCGCTCGTGATCATCGCGCTGATCCCGTTGGCACTCAAAGGGGTTCGCTACACCCCGAGCAGTGCCTCGAAGCTGCTGAGTCGCAACCTCTGCGTGTACGGGCTCGGCGGCGTCATCGTGCCGTTCCTCGGCATCAAGCTCATCGACCTCGTCGTCCAATTCCTCCCGGGGATGTGAGAAATGAAGTTCTCCGCGATCTTGCGCCAGCACTGGGCCGCACTGCGGGCGCTGGTGTTGTTCACCGTCGTTCTCGGCATCGGCTATCCGCTGTTCATCTGGGCGGTCGCCCAGCTTCCCGGACTGCACGGCAAGGCCGACGGGTCGATCATCGAACGGGACGGAAAACCCGTCGCCAGCCGGCTCATCGGCCAGTCCTTCACCGATGCGCGGGGCAACCCGCTGCCGCAGTACTTCCAGAGCCGGCCGTCCGCGGCGGGCAGTGGATACGACCCGTTGAGCTCAGGTGCCTCAAATCTCGGCCCGGAGAGCATCGTGGACGCGCCGGGCAAGCCGAGCCTGCTGACCCAGGTCTGCCAGCGCAGCAAGGCCGCGGGGGAACTGAACGGGGTCGACGGGTCGCGTCCGTTCTGCACGCCGGGCGGTGTCGGTGCGGTGCTGGCGGTGATCGGTCCCCGTGACGCCGCCGGAGTCGTCACGCACCCGACCCGGGTCGTCAGCGTCAACGAACCCTGCGGGGCCAGGCCGTTCATCGACAGCTATCTCGGCGTGCGCGTCGAATGTGCCTCCGCGGGAGGGGAATACACGGCCGGGCAGATCGTGCCGGTCCGCGGCGCCGCACCCGCGCAGCCGGCGGTTCCGGCCGATGCGGTGACCGCCAGCGGCAGCGGGCTGGATCCGCACATCTCGCCCGCCTACGCCCAACTGCAGGTCGACCGGGTCGCCAGAGCCCGCGGCGCCGATGCCGGTGCGATCGCCGCGCTCGTCACGTCCCACGTCGAACCTCGCACGCTGGGCATCCTCGGTGAGCCGCGGGTCAACGTCGTCGAACTCAACCTCGCCCTCGATCAGATGTACCCCCGCACCCGTTGACCGTGAAAGATAGGGGCGTGGACACGGTTCATCCGCCGCGGGTGACCAGCGGCGGGGATGCGCCGCCGGACGCCGTCGACGCCGAGGAACTGCCCGCCGGAGCCCGGCCCAGGCGGGGGGAATTGCGGATCTATCTCGGCGCCGCGCCCGGGGTCGGCAAGACCTTCGCAATGCTGGGGGAGGCGCACCGCAGGCTGGAGCGCGGGGCGGATCTGGTGGCGGCTGTGGTCGAAACCCACGGCCGGCTCAAGACCGCCGAGCTTCTCGAGGGCATCGACGTCATCCCGCCGCGCTGGATCGACTACCGCGGCAGCCGATTTCCCGAGCTTGACGTCGAGGCTGTGCTGGCCCGGCGCCCGCAGGTGGTGCTGGTCGACGAGCTGGCGCACACCAACACCCCGGGCAGCAAGAACCCGAAACGCTGGATGGACGTCGAGGAGCTGCTCGACGCCGGGATCTCGGTGATCTCCACCGTCAACGTCCAGCACCTCGAAAGCCTCAACGACGTCGTCGCGCAGATCACCGGGATCGAACAGCAGGAGACGGTTCCCGACGAGGTGGTGCGCGCCGCCGCGCAGATCGAACTGGTCGACATCACCCCGGAAGCGTTGCGGCGCAGGCTTTCGCACGGCAACGTCTATGCCGCGGCGAAGGTCGACGCGGCACTGTCCAACTACTTCCGCAGGGGAAACCTCACCGCCCTGCGCGAATTGGCGCTGCTGTGGCTCGCCGATCAGGTCGACGCGGCGCTGGTCAAATACCGCGCCGAGAACAAGATCACCGATACCTGGGAAGCCCGCGAACGGGTCGTCGTCGCCGTGACCGGCGGCCCTGAATCGGAAACCCTGGTGCGTCGTGCATCGCGCATCGCCTCGAAGTCCAGCGCCGAACTGATGGTGGTTCACGTCGTCCGCGGCGACGGGCTGTCCGGGGTGTCCGCACCGCAGATGGGAAAGGTCCGGGAGGTGGCGACCAGCCTCGGGGCCACGGTGCACACCGTCGTCGGCGACGACTTACCCGCCGCGCTACTGGACTTCGCCCGGGAGATCAACGCCACCCAGTTGGTGATCGGCACGTCGCGACGCTCCCGGTGGGCGCGCATCTTCGACGAGGGCGTCGGGGCCGGGGTCGTCCAGCAGTCCGGCAAGATCGACGTCCACCTGGTGACCCACGAGGAGGCTGCTGGGGGCGATCGGTCGCGGACGCCCTCGGCCGGGCGACGCCGCATGATCGCCTGGCTGGCCGCCGTCGTCGTGCCCTCCGCGTTCTGCCTGTTGGCGGTCGGATTCCTGCAGCACCACCTCAACCTGGCGGGAGAGAGCGCGATCTTCTTCGCCGGGATCCTGCTCGTCGCACTGCTCGGTGGTGTGGCGCCGGCAGCGTTGTCGGCGGTGCTCTCGGGTCTGCTGCTCAACTACTTCCTCACCGAACCGCTGCACACCTTTTCGATCGATGACCCCGACGCCGCCGTGACGCTGGTGGTGATGCTGGTGATCGCCGTCGCCGTCGCCGCCCTGGTGGACAGCGCCGCCAGCCGGCAGCGGGAAGCTCGTCAAGCGTCCCGGGAAGCGGAATTGCTGACGCTGTTCTCCGGTTCGGTGCTGCGCGGCGCGGACCTCGAGGCGCTGCTGGAGCGGGTCCGTGAGACGTACTCCCAGCGAGCCGTCAGCCTGCTGCGGGTCACCGGCGACGACGAGCGCGTCATCGCCGCCGTCGGTGAAAACCCCTGCACCACAGCACACGCTGCCGACACGGCGATCGAGGTCGGCGACGACGAATTCTGGATGCTGCTGGCCGGCCGCAGCCTGCCCGCGCGGGACCGCAGGGTGCTCACGGTGGTCGCCAAACAGGCCGCCGGACTGGTCCGTCAGCGGGAACTCGCCGAGGAGGCCAGCAGGACCGAGGCGGTCCAGAAGGCCGACGAGTTGCGCCGCGCACTGCTGTCCGCGGTGAGCCACGACCTGCGCACGCCGCTGGCCGGTGCCAAGGCCGCGGTGTCGAGCCTGCGCAGTGCCGACATCGACTTCTCCGAGCACGACACCGCCGAACTGCTTGCCACCGTGGAGGAATCCGTCGACCAGCTGACCGCGCTGGTCGACAATCTGCTCGACTCGTCGCGGCTGGCCGCGGGCGTGGTACGTCCGGAGCTCAAGGCGGTCTACCTTGAGGAAGTCGTGCAGCGGGCGTTGCTGAGCATCAGCCGGGGTGCCACCGGATCCGCTGCGGCCGCGACGAACCGCGTCGTTGTCGATGTCGGAGACTCGACGGCGATGGCCGACGCAGGCCTACTCGAACGCGTTCTGGCGAACGTCGTCGACAACGCCTTGCGTTACGGCGGCGACGAGCCGGTCCGGATCAACGCCGGGTCCGTAGGCGGCCGAACGCTCATCAACGTGATCGACCAGGGGCCCGGGGTGCCCAGGGGGAGTGCGGACCAGCTCTTCGAACCGTTCCAGCGCCTCGGCGACCGGCAGAACAGATATGGCGTCGGCCTTGGGCTTTCGGTGGCACGTGGGCTGGTGACGGCGATGGGCGGGACGATCACCGCATCCGACACGCCGGGCGGTGGTCTGACCGTGCTCATCGATCTGGCGGGGCCGATGTGACGAAGTCCCACGGCATCTGCTGACCGAAGCCGGCTTGGGCGGGCTACCGGTTCGAGCGTTAAAGCGTGTCGAACAACTCTGTTTGAGTGTTTGGCACCGCCCTTCTCGGGCGTCGTCGGTTCAGGCCGCTGGTGCGGTGTGAACGTCGGTTCCCGCGTCGTTCAGGCTGGTTTCACCGACACGTGAAGAGTGTTGGTCAGAGCCGTCCTGTCGGCGGGCGTTGGTGGCCCGGCCTCCTGCTTGGGGGTCCGGGGTTCGGTGGTGGTTGTGTTGGCCCCAGCGGGCCAGGTTGATCGCCGCGTTGAGGTCGCGATCGAGGACCGTTATCTAGATCCCATGGGGCGACAAGAGCTTCATATGCGCTGTTCATGGCGTGGTTTAGGTAACTGTCAGAGGGTGAGTTTCGGATGGTTCGATGCCATTGGATTGGCGGATCAGTCGCTGGTTGAGGATGCGCACGGCGTCGAGTTGTTCGGTGAGTTCCTGGTTTTGTTCAGTCAGCTTGGTGAAGGTCTTCGTTGTGTCGGCGAGGTCGGCCTGGGCCGTGCGTAGCAAGTTTTCGAGTTCGGCGACCCGGTCGACGAGCTGGCTGCGGTCGACTTCACGGACTTCGTCGCCGAGGACACGCTCGATGCGTTTCCGGAGGGTGTCGCGTTCCTGTTTGACGGACTTGATTTCAGCGCGGGCCAGCGCGAGGTCGGTCATGAGACTGGCATTGCTCGTCGCGGTTCCCGGGCGGACGGGGGCGCGGGTGATGAATCGCCCTGGGTTTGATGGAGGCTCGGGCTATTGGATTTCGACCAGGGTTTGGTCGGTCCGGTTTGTAGCGTAGAAGGTGGCTTCGAACTCTGCGGGTGGTAGGTCGCCGAGGTAGCCGTGCAGGCGGTTCTCTGGGGGTGTGGCCCTGAGGTGCCTGAAGTTTCGCGGACAGTGGGCCCAAACTAAAATTTGGGTTTACTGAACGGAGTTGTTGTGGTTCGGAAGAATACGAAGTTTACGCCCGAATTTCGGGAGATGGCGGTCAAGGAAGTCATCGACCATTC
>CAIRCP010000061.1 GCA_903877095.1 uncultured Actinomycetes bacterium
CCCCACACCGCGGTGGTGCCGCTTTCGGGGTTCTGCCCGCCCACGCTGACATCGCGGCTACGGGCGTTGGCCCGCGTCTGCCGGACCGCGGCGGGGTCATGGCGATCCACCACCGCGTCGATGGCCTGATCCATCTTGTACTGCGAGAGCCGATCCCAACCGGCAGCGGCCGCCACCAGTGCGGCATCCATCGTCGCCGCCACGTCGGGATCGACCACCTGATGGGTGCGCCAGACCATCGCCGTGACCACCCGGGCGCTGAGCTCCCCGGCGGCGAACAACGACGCGACCTGAGGCAACCGGGTCCGCAGCGCCAACGCCTCATGCATCTGCCCCGACGCCCGACCATGACTCACACCCAGCGCCGCCGAGACCTCCGCAGCCGCCCCGTCCCAGTCATCGCAGACCCAATCCGCCCGCTCCCCATCCACACAACGCCGCACGGTCAACTCCGCCACCGCCGCCAACCGGCGCGCCGCCGCCTGAGCCTCCACCCGCGCCCAATCAGCGATCGCCGCCACCACCGCCGCATCATCCACCCGGCGCAGCGACTCATCCGCAGGAAGCACGATCGCATCGAACACGTGTTCGATAGTAATGGAGGACGGTGACAGAATTCTCCGTCAATCCACAGCGCTAATCTTCATGACCTCATCGCCGCAGTGTCGGGGCAGCGTCCGCGTCGTCGGTGACCCTCCACGCGACGAGTAGCCCCCCGAGTGATAGCACTATGCATTCGGGACCAGTAGAACAGGACACCGCCCCCGGGCAGAAGCCGAGCATGGATGCGTTCGCCCTGAACGTCTTTCACAACCGCCGAGGAGTCATCACCGATGCCAAACATCGCGATCAAGCTGGAACGCCCCTACGTCGAAGAACTCTTTGCACCATACGAAAGAGCGATCGGCAAAGACTTCCCAGGCTATCGCAACCATGTTTATCGCACGATCACTTATGCGATGCATTTCCTAGGCGACGAACCCGGGCATGAGCGGCTTGTGGAGACGGTATTCGTCTACCACGACATCGGGCTTTGGACAGACCATGAATTGGCTTATCTGGAACCGTCCGAGGCTGCGGCGATTACCGATAACCAGAAATACGGATGGGGCCTGGATCCCGAAGTCCTGCGCGGCGCGATCCATTGGCACCACAAGATTTTTCCCTACACGGGGCCTCACCGAAAAGTCATTGAGTCCTGCCGCAAGGCCGACTGGATCGATGCCTCGAAAGGGACTCTTCGCAAGGGCATGAGCAAGGCCGCGATCAAGGAAGTTGAAGCAGCGTTTCCCAACCTGGGTTTCCACGACTCATTGCTGCGTCTTGCGAAAGATTACGGCGGATCTACGCTTGTCGGGGGCGTCAAGGTAACGAGGGGCATCGTGAAGTGGTGATCGCACGAGATGATCCCCGACCGGCCACGACCACCGACAGTTCATCTGCGGGGATCACCGACGGACCGCAGGCCCGGCGGTGAGCATCGAACGGATCCACAACTGGGTGGTGGTGATGTTCGAGAACCGCTCATTCGACAATCTGCTCGGCTACCTGCCACACATCGATCCCAGCGACGGCATCGTCGGCCGCGAGATTCTGCTGCCCTACCCGAACGGCACTGTGCGAGTAGGCCCTACCGGCCGTTTCACTGACCCGATCCCCGACCCGGGTGAGGCCTATCCGAGCGTCAATGTTCAGTTGTACGGCCGATACCGGCCCGAGTCCAATGCCGGGATGCCCGGATATCTGGGCTTTCCCCAACACCAGAGCGCACCGTGGAATGCACCCGACCCCGGGCAGAAGCCGAGCATGGACGGGTTCGCCCTGGACTTCTTTCACAACTGCCGATGGCAGACGGGACGTGAACTCAGCGACGCCGAGATGCAAAGCATCGGCGGGGTCTACACCCCCGAAACCGCGCCGGTGATCAACACCCTGGCCCAGCAGTACGCGGTGTTCACCCATTGGCACTGCGACGCTCCCACCGATACCTTCCCGAACCGGTCTTTCTTCCACGCCGGCACCAGCAAGGGCCGAGTCGACAACAACGTCACCTACGACTACGCCTGGGACAACAACCTGCCCAACCTTTTCGACCGGATGACCGAACACGCCCTGCCGTGGCGGTGCTACTTCGCCAAGTCCCAAGTGGTTCCCTTCGAGGCGATCAACCTCGGCGGAGCGCACCATCGCCGGATGTGGGCGGCGCACTCCGCTCATCTGGAGCAGTTCTTCGCCGATGCCGGCGACGGCACGCTTCCTCGCTACTCCTGGGTCGAGCCGTGCATGCTCTTCGGTGACCTGACCGACTACCACCCGCCCCGCGACATCCGGGCCGGCGAGCAGTTCCTGGCGCAGATCTACCACGCGGTGCGCAACTCCCCGCAGTGGGAACAGACCGCCCTGGTGATCATGTTCGACGAGCACGGCGGCTGCTACGACCACGTCCCGCCGCCGGCGGCGCCCTCCCCCGACGAGATCGTGCACCAGGAAGGATTCGGCTTCGATCGGCTCGGGGTGCGTGTGCCGACCGTCGTCGTCTCGGCCTACACCGAGGCGGCCACCGTGATCACCGACCTGCACACCAACACCTCGATGACCAGAACCCTTCGGGAATCACTCGGTCTGGGAACCGCTTTCACCAAACGCGACGCCTGGGCGGCGCCGATCGATGCCGCGTTCAACCGATCCGAGCCACGCCAGGACATACCTCCGGTGAACCCGCTCCCCTACACACCGGGAATCGACAATCCCGGTGCGCAGCCGATTCGGCCCGGTGACATCCCCACCGCCGCAATGGCTGTCGAGCAGGGCCGTCACCTGAGTGCTGAGTACATCTCCGAACTCGGCGAAGCCACCCTCCGCAGCGCCGCGGTCCTTCTCGGACTGCACCCGGAGGACCGTCCCCGCGGCCTCACCGCCGACCAAGCCCGCCACTGGCTCACCGCACACTTCACCCGCCGCGGTCACCTCAGCGTCCCCCGCACAACCATGAGTTCCCCAACCCCGGAGATGAGGTGGCCATGGCGGTGATCGCGCGGAGTTCGGCCGGGTCAACCGGCAAGGTCAAAGACCTCACCGGACCCGGCCTGACAGACCGGTTCGGCGCGATGTGCACCGACCTGGGCGCCTCGGTGCAGACGGCCGACGGCCGACTGGTGTCGGTGTTCGGCGACACCTTCTCTGGCAACCGGGTCGGATCCGGGGACTGGAGATCGCCGGTGATCCTGATCGGCACCGGGGACGCCACCCATCCGATCGTCTACGAGACCGCCGGCGGCGGCGACGCCCGTTACGCCCGCCAGTTGTGGCGCTACCAGCACCGCAATAACCCGGGTCTGCTGCGCCGCAACATCAGCACCGTCATCCCGTCGGACCTGCTGCGGGTCGGCGACACCCTGTACCTGCACGCGATGGTCAACCAGGGCTTCGGCAACGTCATCCGCACCGAGATCTGGCGCTCCGGCGACGACGGCGTCTCCTGGCAGAACATGGGCAAGCCCGCGACCTTCCCCGGTTCCCTCTACAGCGGTTACGCGCAGTGCTGGACGTGGGACTTCAACCCCGACGACGGCTGGGTGTACGTGGTGTCGACGGGCTTTCAGCGCAACAAGGGCCTCATCCTGCGGCGGGTGCTGCCCGAGGACATCGGCGACCAGACCCGCTATCAGTCGTGGTCGGACTCCAAGTGGGGCGAGGAAGCAGCCGTCATCACCCCGGCCGGAGAGACCTGGGGTGAGTTGTCGCTGCGCCGGTTGGACGGCGGCACTTGGGTTCTGGGCGGATTCCTGTCCTCGGCGTATGCGCTGGGCTACCGCACCATCGCCTCGCCGACCGCCGATCTGAGCCGGGTGCGCATCCAGAAGCCGGTGCAGGGCTGCGGTTGGGAGAACGAGGACCACGCCGGCTGCCAGGTCGCCCAACTCTACGGCGGCTACGTGCTGCCCGGCAGCCGGCTGGACGAGCCCGGCGGCGTGGGACTGGTTGTCTCGCAGTGGAATACCTCGCGTGGCTGGCCCTACCGGGTCATGCAGTTCCGGGTCACCCTGCGCGACACCACCCGCGATGAGTTGACGTTCAACCACCTCGACGAGTGAGCGACGTGTCATCCTTGATCCGTGGCCGCAACGGAAGACGTGGAAAGGCGGGTCGCGGCGTTAGAGGCCGCGCAGATAGATCACCGTGCTGTCCTCGCGGCGATCAACGCACTCGGGACCAATCAACGCGACCATGCTTGAACACCAGCTCCCCCGTCGGCCCCCATCCGCCCGGATTAAACTTCACCGGAGTCAGCCGGACATTGATCGATGCCGTTTAGACCAGAGCGTGTAGACCCCGCCGACGACGGCGGTCATCACCCCGTACAAAGCGACGGCGGGGTGTGCGTGGGTGTCCGGAAAATTGGCCGACGCCAACGCCAGCGCCGTCGCGGGATGACGGCAACTCGTGGCCAGCGCCAGCACGGTGGCCTCCCGGGGATCCGGGCCGCCCAACAGGTGACCGGCCGCGAACGCCACCGCGACGAAGATGCCCACCGCAAGCAGCGTGTGGTCGCCGATCAGCGCCCAGATGGCGGGTGCGGACGGGATCACCAGCGCGAGCATGGCCGCGGGCAGCAGCCAGCGTTGCACCCGCCGCAGCGGCCCTTCCAGACGGGCGGCGGTCGACGGCCGAAGCCGCGCCAGGATCATCCCGGCCACCAGCGGACCCAGCACCGACAACGTCAGCAGTCGGGCGATCTCCCACGGCGCGGCGTGGTACTCCCGCCCGAACACGACCTGCAGCAAGCCCGTCGACACCACGATCATCGGGACGGCGAGCACGGCCAGGATCAGAACCAGGCCCAACCCGTACTCGGGCTCCCCGCCCGCCCTGGCGCTGCGGCTGGGCAGCAGTGGTGGCAACGGCGAAACAGACAGCGCCACAAGGGTAATGGCAACTTCCTGACGGAGACTGAATACCTTCACCAGGATGACTGCCACCACCGGGGCGATGACCAGCACGGCGAGCAGCGAGCGGGCCAGCAGCCCACGCCGGCGCAGCAGAGCCGTCACATCGCCGAACCGGGCCCCGAGTCCGGAGCCGAACACCAGCACCGCCAGGCTGACACCGAAGGCGGCCTTCGCCACCGCAGCCCACTCCATACCGCACACCCTGCCACCCCCGCCTCGACAAGGAGATAGAACATGGCCGACCAGACCTCCGTACGCCGCGACGTGCTGCCCATCCCCGACGTCCAGCACGTCGGCCTGACCACCTACGACGCCCGCGATCCCAACACCAAGTACCCGCCGATCACCATGCTTCGGCCGCCCGCGGGCGCGCCCAACGTCCTGATCGTCCTGATCGACGACGTCGGCTTCGCCGCGTCCTCGGCGTTCGGCGGGCCCTGCCACACCCCGGTGGCCGAACGGCTGGCCTCGAACGGCCTCAAGCTCAACCGCTTTCACACCACCGCGCTGTGCTCCCCCACCCGCCAGGCCATGCTGACACCACTCGGTCGGCATGGGCGCCATCACCGAGATGGCCACCTCCGCCCCGGGCAACAGCAGCGTCCGGCCCAAGAACAAGGCGCCGATCGCCGAAACCCTCTGCCTCAACGGCTATTCCACCGCCCAGTTCGGCAAGTGCCACGAGGTACCGCTGTGGGAGGTGTCCCCGGTCGGCCCGTTCCACCAGTGGCCCACCGGATCCGGATTCGAGTACTTCTACGGTTTCATCGGCGGCGAGGCCAACCAGTACTACCCCGGCCTCTACGAGGGCACCTCACCCGTCGAACCGCCCCGTACCCCCGAAGAGGGCTACACCCTGACCGAGGACCTCGCCGACCACGCCATCACCTGGGTGCGCCAGCAGAAGGCCCTCGCATCGGACAAGCCGTTCTTCATGTACTTCGCACCCGGCGCCACGCACGCCCCGCACCACGTCCCCAAGGAGTGGTCCGACAAGTACCGCGGCCAGTTCGACGAGGGATGGGATGTGCTGCGGGACAGGATCTTCGCCCAGCAGAAGGACCTCGGCGTCATCCCGGCCGACGCCGAGATCACCGCGCGACCGGAGGTCATCCCGGCCTGGGATGACATGGCCGACGAACTCAAACCCGTACTGGCCCGCCAGATGGAGATCTACGCCGGCTTCCTGGAGCAGACCGATCACGAGGTCGGCCGGGTGGTCGACGCGCTCGCCGACCTCGGCGTCCTCGACGACACGCTGATCTACTACATCATCGGCGACAACGGCGCCTCGGCCGAAGGAACGCCGAACGGCTGCTTCAACGAGATGGCTGTCCTCAACGGCATGGCCGGCATCGAGACCACCGAATTCCTGCTGTCCAAGATCGACGACTTCGGCACCCCCGACGCCTACAACCACTACGCCGTCGGCTGGGCCCACGCCCTCTGCACGCCCTACCAGTGGACCAAGCAGGTCGCCTCGCACTGGGGCGGAACCCGCAACGGCACCATCGTGCACTGGCCCGCCGGGCTGTCCGACACGGGCGCCATGCGTAACCAGTTCCACCACGTCATCGACGTCGCGCCCACCATCCTCGACGCTGCCGGCATCCCGGCGCCGTTGTACGTCAACGGGATTCAGCAGGCTCCGCTGGAGGGCGTCAGCATGCTGGGCACCCTGCGCGACGCCGCCGCCCCGGAAACCCACCAGGTCCAGTACTTCGAGATCATGGGCAACCGCGGCATCTACCACCAGGGCTGGACGGCCTGCACCAAGCACCGCACGCCCTGGCTGGTCGACCAACCGCCGTCGTTCGACGCCGACGTCTGGGAACTGTACGGACCCGACGACTGGACCCAGTCGCGCAATCTGGCGGCCGAGAACCCGGAGAAACTGGCTGAGCTGCAACGCCTTTGGCTCATCGAGGCGGTCAAGTACAACGTCGTCCCCCTCGACGATCGCAGCTTCGAGCGGATCAACCCCGACATCGCCGGCCGTCCGCAACTGATCCGCGGCAACAGCCAGTTGCTCTTCCCCGGCATGCGGGTGGCCGAGGGCGCGATGATCAGCATCAAGAACAAGTCCCATCAGGTGACCGCCGACGTCGTCGTTCCCGACGGAGGCGCCGCCGGGGTGATCATCACCCAGGGCGGACAGGTCGGCGGGTGGACGCTCTACGTCCACGAGGGACGGCTGAAGTACTGCTACAACTTCTTCGGTATCCAGTACTTCTTCGTCACCGCCGATCAGCCGCTGCCCGCCGGCAGACACCAGGTTCGGATGGAATTCGCCTACGACGGAGGCGGTTTGGCCAAGGGCGGCACCGTCACCCTCTATTACGACGGCAACCCGGTCGGCAGCGGCCGGGTGGAGATCACCATCCCGATGGGCTTCTCCGCCGACGAGGCGTGCGACGTCGGCTGCGACACCGGGTCTCCCGCCTCTCCCGACTACGGGCCCACCGGCAACCGGTTCACCGGAAAGATCGACTGGGTGCAGATCGACGTGGGCGCGGACAGCCACGACCACCTCATCACCCCCGAGGATCGTCTTAACTTGGCGATGGGTAAGCAATAACACTCCTCACGGGATTTGTTCAGATAACATCCGTCTGATCAGGCTCTAGGAAGGGGGCCGCAAATGATCAGGTTGCTTGGGTGGCAGCAACTGAGCACGGCGGCAGCGCTCGTCACCGCGGCGGCGGTGGTTCTGAACCCCGTGACGCCCGTTCTGCCTGATGTCACGGTGCCGGCCTTGTTCCCTCCCGCCGTCCAAAGTCCGTTGCGCGCCGCCCAGCCCGAGATGGCTGCCGTCGCACCGCCCACCGCCGTGGCGGCTGCGGCGCCGGCCCTGACTCTTCCGTCACCGGCGGTCATCGCCGCGATGCCTGAACCCGCAGCCCTCGTCTCTCCTGCTTACCCTGCGGCCCCGCCGGTTCCGGCCGCTCCGCCGACAGCGCTCCTTCCCGATTTCGAGATCCCCACGGCGCCAGAGGAATTGCCCGTCCCGCTACCGATGGCCCGGCCCGCCATCCAAGTCGGGGGCATACCGGCTCATGCCGGTGATCGGCCTCTTCCCGTCGCGCGACAACGCCTCGTTCCTCTGGCCGGCGCCAAGCCGTTACCTGCCGCCGCCGTGGACGCTCCCGGGACGCCGGACCCTGACAGTGGCGCACCGAGTGCGCGGGGGCGGGGCGGTGTGGCGCGGCCAGACACCAACGACCCCTCCTCCCGCGGACACCGCGGCCCTGCCGGCGGCGACTGACTCCCGGCTAAAAAATCAGGCGGCGGGATGCCGGAGGCCGGTACCCGCAGAAGCACCAGCCCATCACATCGTTGAAGTGGCCGCTGGAACACTCAGCCCGAAGATGAGCACGGCGACAGTCCCCGCAGTAGTGGACCTTGGCGCGATCGCGCTTCCCGCACATCGCACAGCGACTCATCCGGGGAAGGTAAGCCTTGGGAGAGCGGCTGGTGATCGTTTCCGAAACAAGTTCCGAATCGGTCATGATCACCCGCCGTCGGACGGACTACTTCGGCGACACCGTCACACTCACGGTCTGCACCCCGGCGTTCGAGGCGATGACGAGTTTCATCGCGTTCGGCGCCGAGACGACCGTTCCGCCGGTGACCTTCACCTGATAGCCGTTCGGGTAGGCGACCGGCGCCACCGAGATCGTGGTCAGCGCCCCGGCCGCGAAAGCGCCCGTGCCGTCGGCCCGTTGGGTGGTGTAGACGAAGTCCAGCGTGTCGTCGGCGAACGACCACGACGTCGGGGTGCCGGAGATCAGTTGCGGGTAGGGCTGCGCCAGGATCTTCAGCTTCGGGTAGTCGACGTTGTCGCCCACCGGCGGCTTGGCCGGATCGTTGACCAGCCACTGCTTGTTGAAGCTGGTGATGTCACCCTTGGCGCTGTACTCCCAGTCCTGCCAGCCGGCCCTGATCTTGTTGGCGGCGTTCAACATGGGGTTCAGCACATCGGGGTCGTTCGAGTCGGCGAACTCCGACATCACGACGGGCACGTTGTACTTCCGGGAGTACGCGTCCGCGTTGGTGTTGGTGAGTCCGGTCTGCCACTGGCAAATGAATGCCGCCAGGCAGTAGGAGTGGTAGGAGAAGACCGTCGCCGGCTGACTCACCGCCGGCAGGAAGGTCGGGAAGCCGAAGTCGAACGCGGACGTCGGCTCGAAGTAGATCGGCGTCGTCGAGTCGACGGCCCGCATCGCCGAGGCGATCTGGTCGTAGAACGGACCCAACCGCTGGGTGTCGTAGGTCTTATCGCCGAGCAGCGACGGGAACCACAGCGATCCGGCCCACGGCTCGTTCATGACGGTGTAGCCGATGATGTTGGGATTCTCGTTGAAGTAGGCCGCAACGTGCTCGGTCATGCTCGCGTAGCGATCCTCCAACCCGACTCCGCCCGGGCCGGGCTTGTTGAGCCACAACGCATCCCAGGCGTAGTTCTGCGCCGGGTTGACGAAGTAGTTCGCCGGGAAGCCGACGTTGATGTTCGGCCACGGTCCGGTCTGGGTGGCCCACACCGGCGCGCCTTCCCCGGAGAAGACGGTGCTGTAGCTGTCCTGGTGGAGGTCGATCAGCGAGTAGACACCGTTGTCGGCCAGGAGTTGCACGCTGCTGGCGATCGAGGCCAGATAGGCGTCGTTGTAGACGCCCGGCTCGGGTTCCACCGCCGCCCAGATGACACCCAGTCGGACTGTGTTGAAACCGTTGTCGCCCAGGAACTTGGCATCTTCGGCGTTGAATCCGTAGTCCGGAGAAGCCGGGTCGTAGGGCGGCAGCTTATAGACCATGTTCTCGCCGTGCTGGATGATCACCTGTCCGGCGGCGTTGGTCATCCAGGTGCCCTTGGTGGTGAACGCCCCGGTGCCGCCGCGGGCGCCGGCACCGTAGCCGCCGACCATGCCGTGGGTGCCCCAGAGGCCGGCGTTGCCGCCGGAGCCGCCGAGGGCCGGCAGCTTGGTGGCGGTGCCGCCCACCCCGCTGTCGCCGCCCTTGCCGCCCGCGCCGCCGTTGCCGAGCAGCCACGCGGCGTTGCCGCCGGAGCCGCCCTTACCGCCGTCGGCACCGGCACCGCCGGCGCCGCCCGCACCGCCCGTGCCGAACGAGAAGCCCAGCCCCGCACCGCCATTGCCGCCGACACCGCCGGCGCCGCCCGTGGCGCTCGCACCGCCCACACCGCCGCTGCCGCCGATGCCGTCCCACCAGCCGCCGGCTCCACCGACGCCGCCGGCAGCACCCGCGCCACCGGCACCGCCCGCACCTCCGTTACCGAACATGCCGGCCGAACCGCCCTTGCCGCCGGCCACTCCGGCGGTGGTGGTCGACCAGCCGTTGCCGCCGTCGCCCAGCAGCCAGCCGCCGGCACCACCGTCAGGATTGGTGGCGGTGCCAGGCGCACCGTTGCCGATCACGGTGGACCCGGTGATCTTGTTCAGGAAGCCGTCGACGCTCTGCCCGAAGTCACTCCCGATCCACACCTGGACCGCGGTGTGCAGGGGGTCGTAGACGAAGCGTTGATACAGCGACGTCGCCGTGATGTCCAGGCCGGAGGCCAGCGGACCGGTGCTCACCACCGCCGACGCCGTCGCCGCGGCGGCCGGAGCGACGTTCGCCGGCGGGCCGCGGCGGGCCGCCGCGAGCATGAGCGCCAGCGCTGCGTCCGCCGGGGCCGACGGTGTGCCGCCACCGGCCGCGGAGTCCAGCGTGCCGAGCAGGTTGGAGATCGCCTGGGTCACCACGGCGATCGGTCCGGCAGCCGCCGCGGCGGGCTTGGGCGCGTAGTTCTGCGCGGCCGGCGGGCCCGCCGGCACCGCGGCCGCAGCCGGGATCACCGGCGCCGGGACGACCGGGGCGTAGGCCGCGGGCGTCGCGGCCGGCACCACAACGGCAGCGGCGGCAGGCTGGAC
The DNA here is from genome assembly GCA_903877095.1 of uncultured Actinomycetes bacterium. GTDB lineage: Bacteria > Actinomycetota > Actinomycetes > Mycobacteriales > Mycobacteriaceae > Mycobacterium. Next base: position 10,877 of record CAIRCP010000061.1, read on the forward strand.
GGCCGCCTGCGTCACTACCGCGACCGGAGCGGCGACCGTGGCAGCAGGCGCTGGCGCAATGACGGGGTTGTTCTGTGCCACAACCTCATTCGGTGCTGGATCCGGCAGCGACACCGGTGCGGAGTTGCGCACCGCAGGCACCTCCGGGACCATCGGCGCATTGTCGAGAGACGGTCCGGACTCCGGCGCGATCGCCGTGCGAGCGCCGGAACTGCGGGTCGGCGAATGCGATTGTGGTGCGGACTGAGACCCCGGAGTCCGCGACCCCCGGTGGCTGGACGAACCGGCGCTGTCGCTCGTCGCGGGCGCGGAGTCGGTCCCGTCGGCGTGGGCCAATCCGGCGCCGAGCCCGGTCGCGACGGCAGTCCCGACGCCGAGGGCCACCGCCACCGACGCCACGGCACTTGCAGAATTCAGCTTCATCTCAGTCCCCTCAGATTCGCAGTTGACTGCCATGATCGCCGAAGCCGTTTCCCGGCGTCGGGATTTTCGGATTAATCTGCGACCGCGTCAGAGCACGGTATGCCCCTGTCCCGACATGCGGATTGGTCTGGTGCACCTGGATTCTCACGCGTCTTCGTCCTGGCTGGCACCCCCCGGCTCCGGTTCGTCGGTGCCGGCGTAATTCCTTGCCTTTGCTGACTACGGTGCCGAATATCCCGCACTTCCACGACGCATTGAAGCCCGTCGCCAGCCCACATCACCCCGCGCGAGTCACCAACCGCCGCCGGCCAGGTCTGCCCACGCGGAGCCGTCGCCCCGCTAGCGAAGTGGCGCTGGATCGCCTCGGTTAGTCCGGCGAGCGGGGCGATCGCGTCGGCGGCGGCCGCAAACACCGCTTCGCGGGCGCGACGATCACCGGTCACACTTGCCGCGGAGGGCGGCGGGGTCGAGTCGCTGCGCATCACCTCAGATGATGGCGTCTCTACGTAGGCACCGACACGCCGCCGCCTACACCACCCCACGGGACTTTCCCCTGCGTCACTTCGACGAATTGGACTAGCCGTCAAAGTGGGGCCCTTTGGCACTACCCCTTCGGGCATGCGTCACATCTGATGAAGGAAATACGGCAAATCGGGAGGCCTGCGATGCCTATGCAGAGAATCACGCCGGCCAGACGGCTCCAACTTCAGCGGCTTGATTTACAGCGCGAGCCCACTGTCATGCGCAACGGGCTCGGCGTCGCCGCCTTGAGAGCGGGCGTCATCGCCGTTTTCGTCGGTTTTTGGATCTGGCCGGTCGGCGGCATGATCCTCGGAATCGTGGCGGTCATCCTTGGGCTTATCGGACGCAGCCGGGTCAAGCGGAGCCAGGCCAACAACGGCGGATTGGCTGCGGCTGGCATCGTCCTCGGCGTTGTGGTGATCATCATGGCTGTCGGTTATTTCGCCTGGTTGTTCAACAGGGCCGACCTACCGCGTTATGGAGAGTGCCTGAACAATGCAGGCGCCGATAAGGCCAAGCAAGATCAGTGCGACAACGAAATCGACTTGCGAATCGCCTACCGCCCCAAAATCAATTTGTAACTGGGACGTGTTGGTGGGGAAAGGTGCCGCTTTCCGCCTCAGCAGTGCCCGCCATCGCCGCCGCCGTGGCCGCCATCGCACCCGCTGAATCCACCGCCATCGTGATGGCCGCCGTGGGGCCCGTCCGCGAAGTACCCGGCGATGGGAATACCTCCGGCCGACCAGTCCGCGCGTCGTTGCTGCTCGGCCTGGGATGTGACCTGTTGCTGCGCCCGGATGGATCCGAAGAAGCCAAATGCGAAGGCCAGCAGGACCATAGCGATGATGACGAGAATGACCGTTGTGCTCATCGTGCCCCCCGACTCGGCCAACTCCGCGCGAGCGTGCGGTCCGCACCGCCCGTGTTTCGAAACGTACACCGGTATTTTGCCGGCGGCAATGGCTGAGGCGATGACCCGAACCGACTCGACGGCGGTGCGCATCTACGGTCAGTCGATCCAGGTGTGCGCACAGCGGGCTCCGGCGGACACCGCGGAGCACGCGGATCCGACTCATTACGCGACGAAAGACCGCCCGGGCGTCTTCGTTGGCTAACCTCTACTGAGACAGTCCCGAGGGGGAAGAGAGACATGAAATTTCCAGGCCTGGGCATCAGCCCCATCGTCGCGGAGGGCGCCAAGATTGCCATCAAGGACGCCTTCCCCATCACAACCGCGGCGGTCACCAAATCGATGGCCCCCGAGGCGCAACCCCACACGATCGACCAGAGCCTCGAAGCCACCCGCCGCGCGCAGCTAAAGCTCTACGCCCAAACGCAATACGGCTTCTACGCGGTGTTCCAGGCGCTGGTAGCGGTGCTCGCGATCGCGGCGGTCTTCGCCCTCGTGGTCGGCATCGTCCGGTTGACGACCGGCAACCCGGATACCGCCGATGCGATCGTCAGTGCTGCGGTCGGGGTGGGCGCGTTGGTGAGCGGCGCGGCTGCGGTGTTCATCCAGCGCCAGGCCTCCGAGGCCAAGGACCGCTACCTGGAGGCGCTGCGGCTTCTCGAACAGTGACGCCGGCTCAGCCGAACAGCGTGGTCAGACCCAGCGTCACCACACACACCACCACGACGACGGTGGTGCCCGCGTAGAGCGTCAGCCCGGCCCGTCCGATCACGAAGCGGCCCATCAGGTCTCGGTCCCGGCCGATTCCGATCATGGCGAACAGCAAGGGAACCAGCAGCACCGCGTTGAGCACCTGGGTGCCGACCAGGATCGGCACCAGCGGGGCGTTGGGAGACAGCACCAGCGCGGTGCCGATCAGGGTGATGATCCCGTACGTCAGATAGAAGGTGCGCGCCTCCCGGTAGGGGTCGTCGATGGCGGCCTCCACCCCGGCGTATTCGCACACCGAGTACGCCGTCGACAACGGCAGGATGGATGCCGCCAGGATCGACGCGCCGATCAATCCGATCGCGAACAGCCGTGACGCCGCCGCTCCGGCAAGCGGTTCCAGCGCGACGGCGGCGTCGGCGGCGTCGGTGATGCTGCGGCCGTCTCGGTGCAGGGTGGCCGCGCACGCCACCACGACGAAGAACCCGATCACCCCGGTCAGCACCGCTCCGCTGACGACGTCGACGCGTTCGAGCTTCAAGTCCTCGATGCGGAGTTTCTTGTCCACCGCGTAGGACTGCATAAACGACAGCCCCCACGGCGCCAGGGTGGTGCCCAGTGTCGCGGTGACGATCGCGACGGCGTCGGCGGTCATCGGCATGGTGGGCACAAAGGTGCCGTGCAGAGCGGCACCCCAGTCGGGATGGGCCATGAATCCCGACGCGATGTAGGCCAGGAACACCGTCGAGAGCATCAGCAGCAGACGCTCGACGCGATGAAAGCTGCCGCGCAGCACCAGCAGCGACACCCCCACCGCGGCCACCGGGACGCTGAGGTACCGGCTGATCCCGAACAGTTCGAAACCTGCTGCGATACCGGCGAATTCGGCGCAGGTCGTGCCGATGTTGGCCACCACCAGCGCGGCCAGCACCGCCGCGCCGATGCCCACCCCGTAGCGCTGGCGCACCAGTCCGATCAGGCCCTGTCCGGTGACCACCCCCATCCGGGCGGCCAGGCCGTGGAAAACCACCAGCGCGACGGTGGACAGCAGCAGCACCCACAGCAGTTGGTAGCCGTGGTCGGCCCCGAGGACGGAGTAGGTGGTGATGCCCGCCGGGTCGTCGTCGGACAGCCCGGCGAGCAGGCCCGGTCCCAGCACGGCCAGCAGCGCCGTCAGCCGGGTCCGGCCGCCGGCCCGGATCCTCATGGGCGCGGCCAATTCAGATGGCGGCGGGCGGACACCGGCGAGCGCAGGTAATGCCGTCCATGAATATGGCTGTGGGCCAACCGGTCCCGCCAGTGGCCGACGTGCTCGGTGGGCATCGCCGCGACGATCCGGGCCGCCACTGCCGCGGGCATCCCCCGCAGCAGGCGTTCGCCGATGTCGGGGTGCGCGGAGCGGACCGCCTCTGCGGCGGCGACCGGTTCCTTGGCCGCCAGGATTTCCATCGCGGCGTCGGTGTCGACCCGGCTCAGCAGAGCGGCCAGGCTTCGCGCGTCGAGGCGGTGCACAGCAGACTTCGGGGTGTCCAGTTGAACCTCATGCCCGCGGTCCGACGTCAGATGCAGATCTGACCAGGCCACCACGTCGTCCCCAATGCCCCTCCGACGCCGGAGGCCGCCGATGCGCAACCGGCGCAGCACGCCGCCGAACCCGACTTCCACACCGACGGTCTGCAGGCCACCGTCCGGGGTGCGCGCCAACAGGACATCGGCGACCCGGGCGAGCCGCTGGCCGACGACGTCGACGATCTGGGTGTCCAGCACGTCGCGCTTGAGCAGGATCGCGTCGGGGGCCAGCGCATCGGACACCTGGGCCACCTCGTACCGGGACATGTCGTCAGTGGTCAGGGTGATCCGCCCGCCGTGCAGCACGACCTCCGCCGTCGGCACCACCAGCGTCCGCGCGTGCGGCCGCCGGACGACGAACTGCTCCACCGCGTGCGGCTCGCTGTGCAAGCGGATCGACAGATCAGCCAGCCGGCCGATCGCCCCATCGTCGGAGTCCCGAACCGGCGTACCGACGATCCGGCTGAGCAGCAACACGGATGCCAGCATGCCGCATCCACGGCCGAGGGCCCGGCAGGGCCGCCACTCAGCCCTCGACCTGTGACCGGATCCAATCCAGGTTGGCCGCCATGTTGCGCTGCCATTCGGCGAGACGCCGGGCCACGATGCGCGCCTCTTTGTCAGGTTGGGCGGCGATCGGGATGCTCAGCCCCGACGGTGCGGGACCCATTCGCGCCCACTGCCGGATCAGCGTGCCCGTGCTGGCCGGCTCGACTTCGAATCCCCAGGAGGCGACGGCACCGCCGTCTCCGAGGACGTTCCACACCCACCGACGGTCCGGCTCGACCTCGACGACCTCGCAGACCGTCTCCCAGTTCCCCATCGCGTCGTTCCGGTTGCGGCCACCGAACCGGGCGCCGACGCCGACGCGCTCGGCGCCGTCGAGCCACTCGACGGACTGCAGTTCGGCCGAGCACCGGGCCGGCAGGGTGATGTCGGTGACATAGCTCCACGCCGTGGGAACGTCACAGCCGACGAGCTGGGTCACTTCGACGGTGGGCTGGTCGCGGTAGCGCATCCGGCTGAAGGTCGTTACGTCGCGGGCGTGATCAGACGGCCTGCAACGGCCCGAAGCACTCGTAACGGATCGCGTCGTCGGGAACGCCGAGACCGGTGAGTTGTTGATGCACCGCGCACATGAACAACCGCGGTCCACACAGGTAAACGTCACATGGCTTGTCGGGCAACAAGTCCCGCAGCAATTCCGGGGTGATCCGGCCCGAGACGGCGTCGGCGTCGCTGCCGTCCTCCACCACGGTGCACACCCGGACGTCGCGCCCACTCTCGGTCAGCGCGTCGACTTCGTCGGCCAACGCCAGTGTCGAAGCACTGCGGACGGCTTGGATGAACACCACGGGGGTCTGCGGGTGGGTCGCGGTCAGGGCCTTGGCCATCGACAACAACGGCGTGATTCCGATCCCACCGGCAATGAACACCGCCGGACGACCGGAGTGCTCAGCCGGATCGAGGGTGAAGACGCCGAACGGCGGTCCCACCCGGACCTGGGTGCCCTCCGTGACGGAGTCGTGCAGGTAATTGGAGATGATGCCGTCCGCACTCGAATCATCCGGGGCTTCTTCTCTTTTCACCGTGATGCGATAGGTGCCGGTGCCCGGCATGTCGGAGATCGAGTAGTTGCGGGGCGGGGTGGGATTACCCGGCACATCGAAGGCGACGGTGAGGTACTGGCCGGGAAGATGCTCGATGATCGGGCCGCCGTCGTTGGGACTCAGAGTGAACGAGGCGATGCCGTCCGCTTCCTGCTTCTTGGCGGTGACCGTGAACGGGCGGAACCCACTCCAGCCGCCCGGCTTGTCGAGCGCCTCCTGGTAAAGGTCGGCCTCCCGGGAGGTGAAGATATCGGCAAGCTGGCCGTAAGCCTCGCCGACGGCGGCGGCGATGTCGGGGGTGACGGCATCTCCGAGCACCTCACCGATCGCATCGAGCAGATGCTTTCCGACGATCGGGTAGTGCTCGGGCTGAATGCCGAGTGCGCAATGCTTGTGCGCGATGAGTTCCACCGCCGGCCCGATGGCGCCCAGGTTGTCGATGTTGGCGAAGTAGGCGCACACCGCGTCCGCGAGGGCGCGCTGCTGGGCGCCGTCGTGCTGGTGCGCCTGGTTGAAATAGGCCAACACCTCGGGATTCCCGGCGAACATCCGCGGGTAGAAACACTTGGTGATCGACTCAGCGTTATCGGCCACGACGGGGGTGACGGCTTTGATGATGTCGGTAGTCTGCTGCGTGACCATGGTTCGCCTCTCGTGTGCCGGAGATGCAAATTATCCGGCCGCACGTCCCGACAGAGGCTGAAATCCGAGTTTTCTGCGCTGCGGACCGGCCCGCTTCCCACCGCGATGCGGGCAACCCGATGTAATCCTCGAGAGGGGACGATGCGAGGAGGCGACGTGCGGGCACTGCGGATGGTCGAGTTCGGCCGCGAGCCGGAACTCATGGAAGTCCCTGATCCCACGCCGGGCCCCGGCGAGGTGGTGATCAAGGTCGGCGGGGCCGGGGCCTGTCATTCCGACTTGCACATCCTCTACGAGATGGAAGTGTCGTCGGTCTGGCAACTGCCGATGACCCTGGGCCACGAGACCGCCGGGTGGGTGCACGCCACCGGCGCGGGGGTGGCGGGCCTGACCGAAGGCGACCCGGTGGCGGTGTACGGCGCCTGGGGATGCGGGGTCTGCCGGCGCTGCGCGGTCGGCTTCGAGAACTACTGCGAGCGCCGGTCGGTGACCGGCGGCGGGGGCCTGGGCCTGGACGGCGGCATGGCGGACTATCTGCTGGTGCCGCATCAGCGGCATCTGGTGGCGCTGCCCGACGGGCTGGACCCGGTCACCGCCGCGCCGCTGACCGACGCCGGGTTGACGCCGTATCACGCGATTCGCCGCTCCTGGCCGAAGCTGACCCCGGACGCCACCTGCGTGCTGATCGGTGTCGGCGGGCTCGGACACGTCGCAGTGCAGATCGCCCGCGCCACCACCGCGGCGCAGGTGATCGCGGTCGACGTCAAACCCGAAGCGCTGGAACTGGCGCGCAAGGTCGGCGCGCACCACGCCGTGCTGTCCGATGACGCTGCCGCAGAGGCGATCCGGGAGCTCACCGGCGGACGCGGCGCCGACGTCGTCATCGACTTCGTGGGCGCCACAACAACACTCGAACTCGCCCGGTCGGTGGCCCGCATCATGGGCGACGTCACCGTCGTCGGCATCGGCGGCGGCCAGATTCCGCTGTCGTTCTCCTCCCTGCCCTACGAGGTCAGCATCGCGACCACCTACTGGGGCAGTAGACCGGAACTGGCCGAACTGCTCGCCCTGGCCGCCCGCGGCGACGTCAGCACCGAACGCACGCTGTACTCGCTTGACGACGCCGTGAAGGCCTACCGCGACCTCCATGATGGACGAGTGACCGGACGCGCAGTGGTTGTGCCCTTCGACCCGGGGGTTTAACTCTCAGGTATGCTTCCCAACGGCGGAGGTGACGTGCGTCACAAATTCGTCACTCTTTACGGCTTCCCAAAGCACTGGTCCGGTTCCACCATTAATCCAGCGTCGGTCACTTTGACGCAGGCGCAGGCGTTTGGCACCGCCACCAGTGGAATGGAAGACACCCATGATGCAAAACTTCGCCTTCACCCCCCTCTTCATCATCTTCGTGGGAACGGTCACGATCATGCTGATCGCCCTGACCATGCGTGCGGTGATCCGTCGCGAAAAAGCGATGATCCGCTCATCCATGGACGAGCCGAGCGAAGTTGCGGCCTACGCGGCGCGCTGGCGGACCACTGGCCGTGAGCTGGCCAGCGACTCCGCCGCCGCTCTCGCGAATGTCCTGCCGTCGAACCGGAGCGCAGTATAGCCTCTGCCCTCCCGGCGCGAACCGCGTTGAGGCCCACAAGTTCAGGGACTCAACGCGGTTCGCGTCGCACGGCTTGACCCTCCTGGACGATCGTCGCGATGCGTCGCCCGTCAGCCGCGTACAGCCCGGCAACCACGATGCCTCGTCCCTCGGCCGCCGCCGGTGACCGTGATTCCATCAGGTTCCAGCGGTCAGCGAAGACTCTCTGGTGCATCCACACCGAGGTCTCCGTGGTCGCGCTGTGATGGGTTCGGTCGGTCATCGAATGCCCATGAACGGCGAGCACCGGGTCGACGCCGTAGATGTCGGTGACGTAGACGGCGATGCAGGCGTGCAGGCGCGGGTCGTCCGGCAACGGGGTGGTCACCCGCCACCACAGGCGTCGGACGAAGTCGGTGCCGACGCCGTCGTCGGCGATGCGGATGTCGATCTCATCGAGCGGCAGCGACGGCGCCGGTCCGATCGGTCCGGTTCGGGGAAGGCCCTCGGGGTCGCCGGCCGCAGCGTGGTCGCTGTGGTCGGGGCCCGGTGCCGGGACGGCGAAAAGGGCTGTGGCACTGACCAACAGCCGGTCGCCCTGGCGGCCGAGCACCCGCCGCGACGACGCGCTGCGGCCGTCGTGAGTTCGCTCGACCTCGTAGCGCACCGACTCGCCGGCGCCGCCGCCGCGGAGGAACTGAACGTGTACAGCGGTCGGGTTCCGGTCGCCTGGCACGGTGGCGCAGGCCGCGGCTAGTGACTGGGCGGCGAGGTGGCCGCCGTAGGCCCGCTTGCCGGCTGGTCCGTTGGGCGGCCCCTCGAAGATGTCGCCGCCCGCGGGCGTCACTTGCGCTACTTCGCTGAGCACGACGGGATTCATGCGCCGATCCATTCCGCCGGTACCGCTTCGTTGTCCGCACCGAGCAATGGCGTCGGCGCTGCCGGGATGTGTGCGCCGTCGACCGACATCGGCAGGCCGGGTGCGAGATACCGGCCGATACGGTCCTGCTCCAGCGGCGCGAACAGTGGATTGTCCTGCACCCGTGGACTGTTCACCACGTCGGCGAAGCTCTGGTAGCGCTCCCACAGCACCGAACTTCCCGCCAATGCCGCGCCGACCTCCTCGGCGGTGTGGGCTCCGAACCACTCGGCGAAGACGTCGCCAAGCACCTCCCGGTGTTGGTAGCGCTGACCTTCGTCGGTGAAGTCGGCGCCCAGCGTCTCAGATAGGGCTGCAACGGTTTTCGCGCTGCCGGTCAGCTCGGTGAGATCACCGAAATGGCGCGCGGTCAGCGCCACCACCATGAACGACGCCCCGTCGCTGCTGGTGAAGTCACGGCCGTACTGCCCGAAGATCGCGTTGCCCAGCCGTGGGCGCTGCTCGCCGTTGACCATCACCTCGGTGAGGAAGCCGAGGTTGGCCGCCGTGGCCAGCGCGACGTCGTCGAGGGGAAGGCGAATGTTGCTGCCGGCACCGGTGGCGTCGCGGCGGCGCAGGGCGGCGAGGATCGACAGCGCGGCGTACAGCCCGCAACCGACGTCCCAGGATGGCATCACGTGATTGACCGGGCCGACATGGTCGGCCGGGCCGGTCACCAGCGGGAAGCCGGTGGCGGCGTTGACGGTGTAGTCCACCCCGGTGGCGCCGTCGGCCCGCCCGACGACCTCCAGCTGGATCAGGTCCGGACGCAGCCGGCACAGCGTCTCGTAGGAATGCCATTGCCGCCCGGCAACATTGGTGATGAAGACCCCGGCGGCAGCGATCAGCCGCTGCACCAGATCCCGGCCTTCGGCGCTGCGCATGTCGACCTCCATCGACCGCTTGCCCTTGTTCAGCCCAGCCCAGTAGATGCTGTCGCCGGCGGCGGTCACCGGCCACCGGTGGTAATCCGCCGCACCACCGGCCGGGTCGATGCGGACCACCTCGGCGCCCAGTTGCGCCAGCGTCATCCCGGCCAATGGCACGGCGACGAAACTGGAGATCTCGACGATCCGCACACCGGCCAGCGGCCGCAAGTCAGCAGCAGTCACCCGACGAGTATGGACCTCGCTCAGCTGACGTCCAGACCGTGCGCGACGGCGAACGCCAGCGCCTGCTCGACGTCGATACGGGCTCCCCGGCAGGCCGCCGTCGTCCACCCGGTCGCGTCGATCCGCGCACCACGCAGGTCGGCCTCCTCCAGCCGCAAGCCCTGGGTGCGCGCCCCCGTGAGATCGGCGCCGCACAGCACCGCCCGGCGCAGGTCGGCGCGCACCAGGGACGTCTCCCGGAAGCGGCAGCCGGACAGGTCCAGGCCACGCAGGTCGGCGCCGCCGAGCACGGCGAGGCTGAAGTCCACCTCCTCGCATCGGATCGGGCGTAACCGGCAGTCCTCGAAAGTGGACCCGATGAAGCTGCAGAAGCGGAAGGTGCTGTGCCACAGGCTCGTCCGCCGGAATCGGCAATTGCGGAATGCCGAGGCCGCGTGGACCGAATGAGCGAGATCGGCGGCGCTGAAGTCACAGTCGGTGAAGACGACCCGTTCGGTGGAAAGCTCGGCGAGATCCTCTTCGGTGAAGTCGTGCCCGGTGAACTCCCGGTCGGCCCAGTGCTGCACCCGGCCGCTACGCGGCGACCGCGAACGGGACGCTGAGGCATACCAGGAACAGCAGGAGCAGAATCCAGCCCGCGCCCTGCCAGATCGGCCAGACGCCCTCTGCCCGCCACACCTGATAGGTGCGGATGAACGCACCGATGCCGCCGACGAACAGGGTGCCGGGCACCAGGATGCCGGCCACGACAGAATGCCAGATCGCGGTGACCGCCAGAGCAACGCCCGCGAGCGCGATAATCATGGCGACGTACTTCACTGCGGCCCGGAACTGCTCCGGGTCGTGCCAGCGCTTCTCGACGTCGTTGGTGGACATGACGTGTTTGTCGGACATATCGGACATGTTGTTGTTCACCACAGTCCCTTCCCCGGTCCAGAGTAGACCTGGTCAGCAGCGGGTACGCGGGGGCGGCGTGCCTCACCCACTCTGAGCGCGTAGCCGGTAGCGGTGCCTCACCTACTTTGAGCGCGTTACCCGGAAGGCTTGCCCAGCGTGGAGGGCAAGATCGATATGGCCGCGAGACGGCAGGTAACCAACAAGCTGCAGG
>CAIRCP010000062.1 GCA_903877095.1 uncultured Actinomycetes bacterium
CATCCACGTTCGCGCCGGCTTGAGCCGGCTCTTGCACCTGGGCATCCACGCCCTTGAGTGTCTTGGTCATTGCAGTGATTCCTTCTGCCCCACGCCGGAGGCGGTTGAAACCACTTACACCAAATCAGCGATAGACCCCGGGCCGACCGGAAGCATGAGCGGTGATCCAGAAATTCCGGTTGGTGGACTCCCATCGGCCGGTGCTGGTGGTGTGGAGAGTGTTGGTGTACCGGCGGTGTTGCCGGCTGGTGCGGCGATGTTGCCGGTTGGTGGGTTGCCGGGTGGCAGTGGTGGTGGGGTTCCGCGGGTGCCGGGTGGTGGTGTGCCGTCGATGCCGGCGGTGGCGGAGAGTTTGACGCCGGCGGGGTTGGCGAAGAATTTTTCTTCGGGGGTGTTGGCTGGTGGGCCTGCGTCGTTGGAGTCTGGTGCGGCGTCGTCGGCGGTGATGAATGCTGCGGCTGGTGGTGGTGCTGGCGGTCATCCGGTGCCTGCGGTGGCGCCGGTTGCGGGTGTTGGTGCGGCGCCGGTGGTGGTTTCGACTAGCGGGGTCTCGCATGTTGTTGACGCGCCACCTGTAGTGGCTAGTGCTGCGCCGCAGGGTGCTCCGGTGCCGATCATGGCTCCGCCGCCTCTGCCGGGGATGGCCGTTCCACCGCCGCCTCTGCCTGCGCCTGCGGCGTCTCCGATGCCGGCTGCTGGGCCGTTGCCTGCCTACGCTGCTGATCTTCGTGCGGCGGCCGCGGCTGCTGCTGTTCCGGCTGTGTCGTCGACTCCGCCGGTTTCTGCCGGTGGTTCGGTGTCGACGGCGCCGTCGTCTGGTTCGTCGTTGAGTCCGGCGACGGTGGTGAGTCGGCCGCCGGCCGCTGCTGCTGTGCAGGTTGGTGCTGCGGGTGTGCCGGCGGCGTTGGCTGCGACGACGTTGGGTGCGACGTCAGGGCAGGTTGTCGGGGCGTTGGCGGGCATTGGTGATCAGCAGCGGCGTTGCGATGACGCGGTGATGGCGATGGCAGCTCAGGAGCCGCGGTTGCGGTGGGCGGCGGGCATCGTAGGCCCGGATGATCGGCCGTTGGTGGTGACCGATCTTGCTGGCGGCTGGTTGCCTGGGCATGTGCGGCCTCCTGCTGCTGCCCGGTTGATCGACCCGGATAGCGTTGAGGCTGCTGTTGGTGCGCCGTTGGACGTGTTGTTGGCGGACAGCAGTATCCGGTCGGTGTACACCCCGGGTGATCCGATCCCCGGTCGCCAGCGTGGGCACGGCGGCGATGTTGGTGTGGAGTTGTCGGATTGGCCGCGCCAGTTGGAGCCGGTGCCTGATGTGGGTTGGGAGATTCGTCGGGCGTCGGATTGGCGAGACGGGTTGCCGCGGTTGGCGTTCATCATGGCGAAGTCGTGGGCGTTGCGGACTGGTGTCCGGCCGTGCGAGGTTGATGCGTTGCGTGAGTACATCGGCCAGACCGCCGACTGTGTGTTGCGGTCCTACCGCTCAGGCAGCGTGGATGCACAGAGTGTTGGAAATTGGGCGCTGGCTTGCGCGATCGACGGGTTCAACAACGACGAGTTCTTGCTCGGCACATATCATTTCAGATGGTTCCGCAGAATAGTCGGAGATGTGAGGTCGGCGAGATGATGACTTGTGCACCGGGCACCGCCTGCGTGGTGATACAGGCGGCCGAAGCGCAAACATACATGCTGAACGGCCTTGGGATAGGCAAGGGGGAGGAATCGCTCATCGCCGTCGAGGTCGGTGAGTCGGTTTGGGTCACCCGGCCAAATGCCGAGTCTTTTGCCGCGACGACTCCGATCAACCTCAATGTGAGCCTCATAGCGACCGCGGGCAATACGGACCGCCCCCCACCGGCTCGCCTTGCCGAGTTCGTCGCCACGATCCTGTCCGACATCGCCGCCGCAGCGACCCGCCTTCACGCTGTTGCGGAAATCCGCGTGGACTGGGGTTCAGCGCGGGAATCCGACCTCATGCGGCTTCTACGGTGGACAATCGAGGCCTTGATAACCGAGCGGGCTGGCGAGGCCACGGAACTGTTCGGGCTTGTTATCGCCGGAACGATCGCCCTCGATGCCTTCATCCACCGCGATGGCGTCGCCGTCAACGTCAAGGACATTGACGTGGACGAAGGATGCGAGGGGTTTTACGTTGCACATCTGCGCCGCACGGTGCTGTGCCAAGCCGACGCGCACCGGCTCGTTGGGGACGTGCTCGCCGCAGCCGGCGCCCTGAACGCGTAGGCGTTCAGGGTCGGTCGTGCTGCTCACCGTTGCCGATCTCGCCGCAGTTGTGTACTCCGCCAGGCAAGGTGTTCGACGGACTATCCACTGGTCGCGCCAGGACATTTAACGACCTGCTTGCGCGGGCCTACATCTACGGTGAAACCGAAGGCGTGATCGCGTTGTTGCGCAGCCGAGGCCTGATCCCGCTTTCCTGCCCGGACAACGACGTCAGTCGGTGTTTAATTAAAAGAGCGCTGCCCGGTTCCTCTTTGAGGGGGAGAGGGGTGGCCGGGCAGCGCTATTAACGATTATATCAACGGAATTTAATGCGTATTGTTTACTGTATGAATTGACGCATTTTGTTGCTTCTATCATAATGTATGGGTGAGCGTTGCTGAGCCGGTCCAGCCCGAGGGTGTTAATGTTGTTGACCGCCTTTTGTTGGACCTCGAAGCCGGTTACGAACACTGGGAAGCCCGGATCGCGGATGAAGAGTCTGAGCGGTTCGAAGTGTCGTTGCCGGATATCGAGGCGATCGCTGATCGTACTGGCCGGCTGTTGAGTCTGTGGCTTGCCGACTCGGTTTTGTCCTGGCCGGTTGTGGAGTTTGAGGCTCGGATGAATGAGGTCATCGGTTTGCTCCGCCAGCAGGTCATCGATGCGTTCAATAACAGGCCGATCCTTTGATTGTCCTGCCGGTGGTTGTTGTGGTGGCGTATCACCGTGGGTGAGTTGGATCTGTTGAAGCGTGCGCACGAGCTGTTCGGTGTGCCATCCTCGCCGCCGCCGAGTTTGAGTGCCGGTGAGACGCGCAGTCGTGTTGATGGTTTGCCGGCGGGTTCGCCGGAGGTGGCGCGTGGTGCTGCGGAGCGTTCGTTCTCGGGTGTGCGGGCTGCCGTGGGGACCGATGATGCTGTGGTGCGGGCGGTTGAGCGGTTGGTGGCGTCGCATGAGGCGGGGCAGCGCTCGACTCGGCAGGTGCTGGATGCGGCGTTGGCTGATCGGATTCCGGCTGCGGATACGCCGATGGGTGCGCGGGAGGCGGCGCGGCGGCGGGCGGCTCGGTTGCGTGATCAGCATCGGCATGTGGCGCTGTCGCGTGAACAGTCGCGGGTGTTGGCTGGGCGGATCCGGAGGCTGAGGTATCTGCGAATGTTGTTGGCGGAGCGGCGCGGGGTGAATTCGTCACCGCCTGGCGGTAGGGGTGATGGTCGTGCGGCGATTCTGGCGGGTATGCGTCAGGCGTTGGATATCAAGGGGATTGGAGATCCGGGCGCGCGTGCGAATTGGTTGCGTGGTGCGGATATTGTGACGGGGCGTGAGTCCGGGCATGACAACGATGCGGTCAACAACTGGGATTCGAACGCGAGGGCGGGGACGCCGTCGAAGCATGCGTATCAGTTCATTGGGTCGACGTTCCGGGCGTATCACGAGCCGGGGACGTCGTTGGATCAGTCGAATTTGGTGTCGCAGGCAGCGGCGTTTATCAACTACGCCATGGGGCATTACGGGGTCCGCGCGGATGGGTCGAATTTGGCTGCGCGGATTCAGCAGGCCGATCCGAGTCGTGCACCGAGGGGATATTGACTCATGCCGTTGCAGCGGTCGAATCGTGATCAGTTGTCTGGCCATTTTTTTCATGCACGGAGGTTGGCTGCTGCGGTGTCGCGGTTTTCGTTCGGCCGCGGCGTCGGCGGAGCCTTCCTTGTTGCGGGCGTCGGCCTGATCGCACTCGGGCTGGTGTGGGCGGATCGCATCATCGATCGGCTGGTGACATGAGCGCCGCCGCCGCCGCGCTGCTCGCAGCGGCGTTGCTGCTCTCCGGGGGCCGGCGCCGGATCCGGGAACGCGTCGTTCCGGCATCCCCGCAACGACGCCTGCGCAACGAAAAGCTCTCGGCATCAGACCCTTTCGCCACAGCCTCGGCCTTCGACGTTCTGGCGGTGTGCCTCTCGGCCGGGCTGACGGTTCCGGAGGCGGCCGGCGCGACCGCGTCGTTCGCTCCGCCGGCGATTCGGGCGATCCTGCAGCGCGCCGCCGACCTATTGCGGCTTGGAGCCGACCCGGACGTCGCGTGGCAGAGCCCCGATCAGATATCCGGGGACGGCTGTGAGTCGCTGACCCGGCTGGCCCGCCGCTCGGCCTCCTCGGGCAGCGCCCTGGCCGCTGGGGTCGCCGAACTGGCCGAGCAGGAACGCCAGGACGTCAGCCACGCCGCTGCGGCCGCCGCCGAACGAGCGGGGGTGCTGATCGCCGGTCCACTAGGACTGTGCTTCCTGCCTGCCTTCGTCTGCCTCGGGGTCGTGCCCGTGGTGGCGGGTCTGGCCGGTGACATCTTCGGGTCGGGGCTGCTGTGAACAGCCCCGCATCCGCAGGAAATGGCCCAACACTAGAGAGGAAATATCATGGTGGACAAAGCAATTCAGGCCGTTCGGGAACGGATGGCGCTATTGATCATCAACGACAGCGGAATGTCGACGGTGGAGTACGCGATCGGGACCATCGCCGCAGCGGCCTTCGGCGCGATCCTCTACAGCGTCGTCACCGGCGACTCGATCGTCGGGGCACTGACGAACATCATCAACCGAGCGCTGACCACGCGGGTCTAGTCACCGATGCCGGCTTCAGCACGGTCGAGGCCGCGCTGGCGATCGCCAGCCTCGTCGCGGTTCTCGTCCTCTGCGCCGCGGGGCTCACGGCCGTGGTCATCCACGTCCGCTGTGTCGATGCGGCCCGGGAGGCTGCGCGCCTGGCGGCCCGCGGCGACAATGCGGGCCTGGCTGCCGCACAGGCGGTCGCCCCGGTCGGCGCGGCGGTGGAACTGCGCCGAAACGGCGATTACATCGTCGCCAGAGTCACCGGCAGATCGCCGATGCTGCCCGGCGTCGTCATCGCCGCGGAGGCGGTGTCGGCGGCTGAGCCCGGCCGGTGACGACCGCGGGGTTGCGACGGTCCTGGCCGCCCTGATGGTCGCGGTGCTTGTGACCGTGACCCTCGGCGGCGCGGTGATCGGCTCGGCCGTGGTGGCGCGTCACCGCGCCCAATCGGCGGCCGACCTGGCGGCACTCGCCGCCGCGGCGCGCGTGGCAGCCGGGGCCGCGGTCGCATGCGGAGAGGCGCAGGTCGTGGCCGGCGCCATGCACGCGATGGTGCGGGGATGCGACATCGACGAACTCGACGTCGTCGTGACCGTCGCCGTCCCCGTCGGCGGGCGGATCGGCACCGAGGCCAGCGCCGCAGCCCGCGCCGGACCCGCGGCTTAGGACAGCGCCTGGTTCTGCGGAGCCAAACCCACGTCGGCGAGTTCGTTGTCGGTCGGCAGTCGCAGAGTCAGCAGACCGCCGATCACGCCGTCCTCCAAGGGAACCTGGCCGACCGAGACATGCATGGGCACCCAGCCGCCGTCATTGCCCGGCACACGCACCACGCCACTGGTCATACCCTCGTTGACTTCGCTGGTGATCCTGGCCGTGAAAGTGTCGTGGTCCTCCGGATGGAGCTTTATCCGGCCGCGCCAGTTGAAATCGGGGCACGGATCGTCGATCCACTTCAGCAGCGTCCAGGTGTTCAGGTCGATGATGCCCCGGTACACCCCGGGCTGTGCCAGACCGCTGACGATCCGGTCTGCCAGATTCACCGTTCCCAGCGGTGAGTCGCTCACTGTCTCCAGCACGTTCATGGCGCGGCCGATCAGGTGATCGGTGCCGTCGGCATTCGGTTCCAACAAAGTGCGCGCACACCAGCCGACCCTGCGGAATCCGCCCAGCTTGTCAGCGAAATCCCATGTGGCGCAGTATGTCCGATCGGGGGCGACGTCGATGGTCCAGGACAGCGCCTTGGACTCGTCACGATTGAGGCTGCGACTGGGGATGTCGTCCGCCAGTGCCCGCCCAGTCATGGGTTCGTGCGCCGGATCCATACCGGCATTGGTGAGGTACTCCGCGGTCACCGAACCCTCTGCGGCGGTGAGGTCCCACTTGAGCGGCCCCGGGATCGGGCGATCGGGCGGTTCGTCGTCGGTGGGGCCGCACCACACATGCACCGCATGGATACGGCCGTCGGTCATCTGAACGGGTTCGGTGCGGATGACACGTTTCGTCTTGGGGGTGATGCTGGCAAGCCCGGTGCCCGAACTCACCGTCTCTGCGATTGCCGTCTGGATGGCCGCGAGATTCGGGCTACGCCGCAGAAAGACACCGAGTGGCACGAAGTTTTTCATTTGCCGGCCCTGCGCGACAACTACCGGTTGGTCACCCAGCGTTTCCACCAGCAGCCAATCCTGGGTCACTGGTTTAGCTTAACGGTGACCGTGGTTCCGCGCGGAGGAGCGAATCCCAACACTTTGCCGCCAACTCTCTCAGCAACTAACGAACGTTCCGTCCGTTTACCGCTTCGTTGCGGATGCCCCTCCCGACAGCGTAACTTCAGCTAAGTCTGGTTCTGAGCTTGCCGAGCGGATCGTGATGTCCGGCCGTTGGGCTTCTGGGTCATCGCTTTACGACGTGACCGTCGTCGCCTCCGAGGTGCCTCACCTAAAAGTGAGCGCGAAGTAGTGGCTGGTGCCTCACGCATGGTGAGCGCGTGGGGGGCTTGCGCTACTTCGTCTTGGTCAATCGGTTGATTGACGGTTGCAATGCTTCCAGATCGATGTGGCGGGC
>CAIRCP010000063.1 GCA_903877095.1 uncultured Actinomycetes bacterium
CCGATGAGACATCCCACAGATCGCCCTGCGAATCCGAATTACCCTGCACGACAACATTATCGCAGGTCAAGCACCAAAAACCGGATCAACACAGCGACTGGTGCACTACCGGATTGTTCAGCAGACTCCTAGTCGCTGCTCGGTGGTCTGGTGCTGGGCGCCGGGGCGGTGATCAACGGCGCCTGCAGCACCGGCACGATCGCCCGCATCGGTTCCGGTGAGTTCGCCTACGGCCTGACGATCGCCGGATTCTTCGTCGGGTGCCTGATGGCGCCGCACCTGTTCGGCCGCCTGGCATCTGATCACCCCCGGACGGCGCCGCCCTTCACCCTCGAACGCAGCGTGCTCTTCGTCGCACTGCTGTCCGGCGCCATTGTCGCGGGACGCTCCCTGAGAGGGACGCGGCTTGTCGGTCCACTGAAGCCGCGCGCCATCCGGTGCACGGTCGGCGGCCTGATCATGGGGATCGGCTTCTCGATCGCGCCGGGGGCCTTCGAGGGTGACACCCTGCTGGGCCAGCCGCTGCTCCTGGCCTACGCCTGGACGACCATGGGGGCGTCCTATCTGGCCATCATTCTCGGATTGCTGGTGCTGCGATCCCGGGTCGGAGGCCGCATCGCAGCGCTGCGGCCGGACCCGCCGGCGGCGGGGTCACCGCGTTCCCCAACCTGGGGAGCTACCACGCCGCAAAGTGGGCGCTGGAGGGGCTCACCCAGTCACTGGCCGGCGAAGTCGCCGCGTTCGGCATTCACGTCACGCTGGTGGAGCCGGGCGGCTTCGCCACCGACTGGGTCGGCGCAGCCACGCAGTCGGCTCCGCTGGATCCTGACGATCGCCGACGCCGACGAGCCGCCGTTGCGGGTTTTCCTCGGCGCGAACGTCTTCGCCCTGGCCAGAGCCGACTACCAGAGCCGGCTTGCGCAGTGGGAGCAGTGGGAGTCGGTGGCGCACGAGGCGCACGACTCGGGCGTTTAGCTCGGTCCGATAAGCGCGTCGAGCATGACGGACGCGCTCGGTTCGAGATTTCCGTAGCCGCAGCGCGCGAGCATCAGCAGGCCGAGGAAATTCTGGAGCAGAGCCCGTGCGAGGTCACGTGACGGCGCGGCGAACCGATGGCCCGCCTCCCCGGCGCGGTCCAGGGCCGAGCAGAGCGCATCTTCTACCCGGACGATGCCGCGGTCGACCGCGTCGCGGATCACCGGGACTGCATAGCCAGACTGCTGGCTTGTGGTGGCAAGCAGGCACCCGTGGGGCGTTGCCGGGTTGCCCGCCGATTCAGTGGCGGTGAGGACGAACCGGCGGATCCCGCGCAAGGGATCGTCGGCAGCCTCAAGGTAGCGGCGAACCCGGACGTCGACCACACACTCGACGTAGCGGTCGATCGCTGCGGCGAGGAGCTCGTCGCGCGAACGGAACCGCCGGTATATCGACGGCGCCCGTAGGTCCAGGGCGATTTCGAGGTCGCGGATGGTGACGTCATCGCATCCCCGCTGCCACGCCAGCGCGTAGGTGATGTCGAGTACGTCGGAGTCCCCCGTCTTGGCGGGTCGGCCCATACTGATCACCTCCTGAGACCCGGGTTGACAAATGGTAGCAAGCGCTACCAAACTGCCGAACAGTCCCGTTCCGAGCTGTGGAGAGGCCACCATGCAGGTTCTGCGTACGCCCGATAGTCGCTTCGAGAATCTGCCCGATTGGGCGTTCGCGCCGCAGTACGCAACCATCACCGACGCCGCCACCGGGCAGGACTTACGGATGGCCTATGTCGACGAGGGCCCGCGGGACGGCCGCACGGTATTGCTGCTGCACGGGGAGCCCAGCTGTTCCTACCTGTATCGGCACATGATCCCGGCCCTCGTCGCCTCGGGCCATCGGGTGGTGGCTCCGGATCTGATCGGCTTCGGCCGCTCCGATAAGCCGGCTGATCGTGCCGACTACACCTACGAACGTCATGTCGCGTGGCTGTCCCAGTGGTTCACCGATCTGGGTCTGCACGACGTGGTTCTGTTCTGCCAGGACTGGGGTGGGCTGCTCGGTTTGCGCCTGGTGGCGGCATTTCCGGATCGTTTCGCCGGTGTGGTCGTCGCCAACACGGGGCTGCCGGTCGGGACCGGATTCTCCGAGGGGTTCTCGCAATGGCTGGCGTTCAGCCAGAGCACGCCGGATCTGCCGATCGGCCGGATCGTCGACATGGGCACCGGCCGGACCCTGAGCGCGGCCGAGGTCGCGGCCTACGACGCGCCGTTCCCCGACACGAGTTACAAGGCCGGCGCCTGTCAGTTCCCGACCCTGGTTCCGATCACGGCCGAACACGGCTCCGTCGAGGAGAACAAGGCGGCGTGGGCGGTGCTCACGCAATTCGACAGGCCATTCGTCACGGCGTTCAGCGATGCCGACCCCATCACCGCCGGCGGGGATGCGGTTTTCCAGAAGCTGGTACCCGGAGCCAAGGGACAACCGCACGTCACGCTCTCGGGAGCGCATTTCCTCCAGGAGGATTGCCCCCAGGACATCGTGGCCGTCATCGAAGGTGTCCAGTAGCAGAACGTCATTCGGGCTCGATGTCCATCACCGGCGTCGGCCGGCGCAGTCCCCGCGTCACGGCGAGCAGCCACAGCAGCCCGGCTCCGAGCCAGCACAGTCCGACGATCAGCGTCAGACCGGACAGGCTGAACCACAGCCAGACGGTGAGCACGAAACCGGTCAGCGGCAGGATCAGATGCCGCAGCAGGTCGACGCCACTGCGCTCCCGCAGGTCGATGAAGTAGTGCTTGATCACCGCGAGGTTCACCGCCGAGAAGGCAACCAGCGCACCGAAACTGATGATCGACGCCAGCGTGGTCAGATCGATGATGATGGCCAGCAGAGACACCACGCTCACCAGCAGGATGGCATAGACCGGGGTGCTGAACCGCGGCGAGACGTGACCGAAGAAGCGCCGCGGCAGGACGCCGTCGCGTCCCATCGCGTAGAGAATGCGGGCCACCGACGCCTGCGAGGTGAGCGCCGACCCGATGCACCCGGCGACGTAGGCCGCCGTGAAGAAGGTCTCCAGGAACTTGCCGCCCGCGGTGCGCATCACCTCCAGCGAACCGGAATCCACATCGGCGAACGCGTTGGAGGGGAACACCAACTGCGAGAGGTAGGACAGCACGATGAACAGCAACCCGGCACCGACGGTGGCCATGATGATGGCCCTTGGTACGTCGCGCGTCGGGTGCTTGGCCTCCTCGGAAAGTGTTGATACGGCGTCGAATCCGAGGAACGACAGACACAGCACCGCCGCGCCGGCGAAGACGACGCCCAGGCCGGTGGCCGAACCGTCGCCGCGGAACGGCGCCGCGAGGTCGACGCTGCCCTTTCCGGTCACCGTGACCACCGACATGGCGACGAAGGTGAGGATGAAGACCGTCTGCACGGCGATGATGATGCTGCTGGCCCGTGCCACCGAGACGATGCCCACGATGTTGAGCACGGTGACGATGGCGATCGACACCACGATGAACACCCAGGCCGGGACGGCCGGGAATGCCGCTTCCAGATATATCCCGATGACGAGGTAGTTGATCATCGGCAGGAACAGGTAATCCAGCAGCAGCGACCAGCCGATCAGGAAGCCCAACGGCGCACCGAACGTCTTCTGGGTGTAGGTGTAGGCCGATCCGGCGACCGGGAACGCCACCACCATCCGCGCGTAGGACAGCGCGGTGAATCCCATTGCGACGAGGGTGACTATGTAGGCGAGGGGTAGCCGACCGCCGGTGGTCTCGGTGACGATGCCGTAGGTGGTGAACACCGTGAGCGGCACGATGTAGACCAACCCGAACAGCACCAGCGACGGCAGACCCAGGGCCCGCCGAAGCTGTCCTTCGGGTTCGGCCACCAAGGGCCCCGGGACGGGGGAATTCGTCGGCGTCGTCATGCGCCTGCCTTTCCGTCGAAGCGATAGGCCGGCCGGCCGCGCAGATAGGTGGCGCGCACCGTGATGTCCGGGAGTTGCAGAGCCGGGGTGTCGCGCGGATCGCGGTCCAGCCAGACCAAGTCGGCGCTGGCGCCGGGTGTGATTGTGCCCCAGGTGTTTTCGGCGAATGCCTGGTAGGCGACGCCGGCGGTGTAGGCCGAGAGCGCGCGGTCGATCGGGATGATCCCGTGCGGGGTCCAGCCGCCTTCCGGCTGTCCGTCGACGGTCAGCCGGGAGACCCCCACCGAGATGCCCTCCAGCGGCGCCCCGGAGGACACCGGCCAGTCCGAGCCGTGGGCCAGTTTCGCGCCGCTGGCCAGGAGCGAGGCCATCCGGTACTGCCGGTCGGCGCGTTCGGCGCCGAGGCGCGGGACGGTGAGCACCGTCATCAGCGGATCCAGCTGTGCCCACAGCGGCTGCATGTTGGGGATCACCCCGAGTTCGGCGAACCGACCGATGTCGGCGTCGTCGACCAGTTGGGCGTGGGCGATGACGGGGCGGCGGTCGCGCGGCCCGTTGCGGCGGATGACGTATTCGATGGCGTCCAGGGCCTGTCGGGCGGCGGCGTCACCGATGGCATGGATGTGGATCTGCAGGCCGAGGTCGTCCACTCGGGCCGCTGCCTCGGCCAGGGCGTCGCCTTCCCAGTTTTGCTGGCCGTGGCTGTGCATTCCGGAGCAGTACGGCTCCAGCAGCGCGCCGGTCTCGTTCTCGACCACACCGTCGGCGAAGAACTTGACGGTGTTGGCGGTGAGCAGAGGTGAGCCAACCTCCTCGACGAGCCGGCGGGATTCGCTGAACTGCCGCACCTGTTCGTCGAAGTACCGCGGGTCGGCGTAGAGGGCGAGATTGACGCGCATCCGCAGGGCATCGCGTCGGGCCGCCGCCACATAGGTCGCCACGTCGGCGGGTTCCACCCAGGCGTCCTGCACCCAGGTGACGCCGAGAGCCAGCAGATAGTCGGCGGCGGTGTCCAGGGCGGCGATCCGGACCTCTTCGTCGCGGGCCGGCATGACGTTCGCCACCAGATCCACCGCACCCCATTCGCGCAGGGTTCCCAGCACGGATCCGTCTGCGCGGCGGGGGATTTCGCCGAGTACCGGGTCGGGGGTGTCCGCAGTGATGCCCGCGCGGTCGAGGGCGACGGTGTTGCACCACGCCGTGTGGTAGTCCCAGGCCCGCAGCACCACCGGCCGGTCGGGCACCACCGAGTCCAGCCACCGGGCGTCGAAGAGGCTCTCCGGCGCCAGGCTGCCGTCGTAGGAGCCGCCGACGATCCACTCCTGATCGGGGTGGGCGTCGGCGTAGGTCTTGACGGCGGCGAGGATTTCGTCGACCGAACGGCAGGGCCGCACCGCCGGGCCGGCGGACTCCAACCCGCCGTAGAGCGGGTGGGCGTGACCGTCGCCGAACGACGGCATCAGGAATCCGCCTTGCAGATCGACGATCTCGGCTCCGGCGGGCGCCATCGCACGGGCCTGCGCGCCGACCGCGCGCACGACGCCGTCGGCCACCAGCACGGCGTCGGCGTCCTGACTTCCGGTCCAGATGGTGCCGCCGGTGAATAGCGTGGCACTCATCGGGGCGTCACGATCGTGGGGATGGTGCCGCGCGGCGCGTCGGAGGCCAGTCCGCCGAAATAAGCGCCCGACCACATCCACAGCCCCGCCTGCAGTCGCAGCGAACTGCGGGCCAGATCGGGGTCACCGTCGGCGTAGGCCAGCATGCTCGACAGCACGGCGGCCTTGCTGACCATCAGGTAGGCCGAGCTCAGGTCGACCAGCGCCCCGTAGGACGCCGGGGAGAACGCGCCCGCCTGGGCGATGAGTCCCCAGACGGCGCGTCCGGTTCCGGTGGCGCCCTCCAGCAGCGACGTCCACGCCTTCATCTCGTGCCAGGGCAGACTCTTCGGGGTGTCCAGACTGGCCAGCGCGCTGTCATACCGGTTGGCGATCTCCAGCGGGAAGGCCGTCGAGTTGCAGTCCAGAAATCCCTTACAGCTCAGGCTGTCCAGCCGCGACGGCACACCGGCCGGCGGATTCTCCAGCAGGAACTGCAGATACCCGCGGTTGTAGCCGTACAGGGTCAGCAGCACCGGGACCGACGCCCGCGCCGCAGTGGCGACAATCCACGGCGGCCGACTGGTCGCCGCCCCGGCCAGTCCGGCCGAGAGCGCGTCGAACAGCCGGATGCCGATGGCTGAAAGACTGAGATCATTTGCGGCGCTTGATGTTCCGGTCGACGTCGCGACCGCCGCCGGGGCGTCCCGCAGGTTGTCACGCAACCACACGCCGCCGAAGTAACCCGACAAGGCCAGGTTCCCGAGGTCGGCGCGGACCTGCTTGGGCGGAGGGTTCGGAGTGGCCAGTGCGTCGAGGCTGCGGACTGCGAGATCGCCGAAGAAGAAGCGTGGGTTGTCTTTCGGGTCACCCCCGGCGGCGACGTAGTCGTTGGCCGCCGTGGTGACCGCCTCAGTGGAGACCTCGAAGGACTGCCCGTTCTCGACCGGCATCGGCGGCAGTTGCACCGTCACACTTGGCGCGGCACCGCGGGCCATCGGCACTGCGGGCAGAGCGAGATCAGCGCGGGAAGCGCGATCTGGACGCAGTCTCGATGAGGCCGAATCCGCTGTGCCCGAGGGCGATTCGGCGTCCGGAGCCGCCCAGGCGACGGCGGGTCCGCACAGCACAACCGTACCCAGACCGACGCCCAGGATCAGCCCCCGGATCATCTGGGCAGATCCCATTGCCCGAAATCGGGAGCGAGGACGTCATCGACGTCGACGCTGACGCCGTCGATGATCGCGCCGGGGTCGGTCGCGGTCACCACTTCGCGCTGGAACAGCACCGCGCCCGGTGCCCGCTTGCCGCCCGACCACGCCTTGGTCTGCCACGCCCAGCGGTAGCCCGGCGTTGTGGAGGGTCCGACGACGCCGTCGGCGATCGCCCAGCCGAGTTCGTTGACGCCGCCGTAGATGCCGGTGCGGGCCGCGCCCAGCACCGAGTTGATGCCCCGGAACCACGGCGCGGCAAGGGTTTTCCACCGGTCGGCGTCCAGCGGCTCGTCGACGCTGAAGAAGATCGGCGCGCTGGCGGGACCACCGGCCGCGGTGTGCAGCGCCAGCGCAGTCTGCGCGTCGGCCACCCCGCCGTCATAGCCGCGGGTGAAATCCGACGGGCTGTTGACCCAGCCCGGCTTGCCGTACTGGTAGATGCTCACGACGTGCAGGCCCAGCGCCCGCAAGCCGTCGGTGTAGGCCCGGCTGACCGGTTTGAAGTCGAAAGTGGCGCCCGGCCGAAGCTGCGAGACATACACCAGTACGCCGTCGTAACCGGCGGCCTTGATGGCCTCCGGCGATACCTGCCGGACGGCGAAGTCGACCAGCTGCAGGCCCTCGGCGGCGGCCTTCGGCGCCTGGGCGGTCGCCGCGAGCACTGTCGGTCCGGCGACCGCGGACACCACGGCGGGGACGGCGTACCTGAGAACCTGGCGGCGGGAGGGGCGGCGGGATGAACTCAGCGTCACACCGAAAGGGTATATCCGTTCAGCAGGTCAGGACTTGGCCGGCAGCAGGCCGGGATCGCCCACGCCGACGGTGATACGCGGATTTGCCGCCGGGTCGAGCCAGGTCAGAATCTGTTTCATCTGATCGCGCCCGATCGCGACGCAGCCCCAGGTGGGAGTTCCGTCGGTGACATGCAGGAAGATGCCCGACACCTTGCCGGGGATTCGCTGCGGATTGACCGCGATGTTGACGGCGTAGTCGTAGACGGGCCCCGAGTCGTAGAGGTTCTCGGTGATCGCCGACGGACTGGCAGCCGAGCGGACATGGGTGTTGTAGGTCGGGGAATCGGCGTCCTCGTCCCACCAATCCTGTTTGGTGGCCTGGAAGTAGGGCATTTTTGTGCCCGGGTTCGACTCGCGCCCGAAGGCCTGGTCGAAGGCGAACGTGCCGACCGGGGTGCGGTGTACGCCGTCAGCGCCCTCGCCCACGCCGACATCGCCGACCATCGCCTTCGTCGGCCCGAGCACCACCTTCCAGTCCTGCCCGACTCGCTGGAAGGCGGTGAGGGTTCCGGCGGTGGCATCGGCTTTCGGCACTCCGACGACGATCCACTGGGTGGACTGCGCGGCCGGCGCCGTTGCCGGCTCGGCCGACCCGGACACCGCCAACGGCAGGCTCACCAGGACCGCGCCGATCTGGGCGGCGAGGACGGCAAGGGGCTTGGGCATGGTCACAAGCGCCATGGTATCGACGCGATCAGCGGGGCCCGCCGCCGCGAAACGCGCCGCAGCCGAACCGGCTGCGAACCGAGACCTCGGCGTGATTCAGGACTCGATGTTTCGCTGCGCTCAGTGCCCGATGTTTCGCTGCGCTCAGTGCACAACATCGACGACGAGACGCGGCGGCGCGTCCAGCACCAGGACGCGGAACGGCACCTGCGCCCGCACCCCGGCCACCCACGTCAGCACCGCCTCGAAGTCACCGGCCGACGTGAACTGGGTGACCGATCCGGTGTTCGCCGTCAAAGACGAAGGGCCGGAATAGGTTTGCGGGCCGCCACCCCAGCCGGCTGCGGTAGCCCGGGTGAGGGTCATCTGCAACAGCGCCCCCGCCCCCGGTAACGGGATCTCAAAGCCCGAGGCGTCTTCGCGGGCCGGCAACGGCCGGTAGCCGACGGTGTAGCCGGGCACGTGGTCGGCGAACTCCAGCACCATGCGGTCGAAGCCGTCGTGGCCGGCCATCCGGACTGCCGCCAGGTGCGCCATGTCGACCAACGGTTCAGCGGACACGTCGGCGGTGCCGGCGCCCGGCAGGACGGGGTCCGCGTGGGCCGGCGCAGCGCCTCCGGACAGTGCGATAAGACCGCTGACGAGCAGCGACGACAGCATCTTCATCCCGCTCATGTCCGCCCGCTCATGTCCGCTCCTCCATCCCTCGCGATCCTTCCAGTGTGCCGTGCTCAGGACTACGTCTCCGATCAGGTGCGGGCGTCGGTTCCCGCCATCAGGGCAGTCGCCCTGCGGACGGCCCGTCGCAGGCTTTCGGGCAGCCGGCGAATGTCCAGCGAAGCGCTGCTGCTGTAGTTGGCGGAACTGAACGCTCTGTGCCGCGGAGCGTCATTGACCAATGTGGTGAGCGTCTCGATGTCGGAGTGGTCCACGGTCGTGATTCCCAGCCCGTGAATCTCACTGAGCACGGGGTACGGGAACGTGACGGCCGGCCGGCGGGCTGCGGCCGCCTCCACCACCGGAAGCCCCCAGCCCTCCCACAGCGACGGCAGCAGCACGATGTCGGCTGCCGCGTAGAGATCAGCGGCATTCGCGGCGTGCCCGCGATGGACGCTCACCCCTGCGGGGGCCGCACCGATCTCGCCGTCGGGGTCGGTGAGCCAGTAGTGGACCTTGCGGCCCGCCCGGCGCTGGAGGTTCCCGGCGACGCGCAGCGCGACCGGAATGTTCTTCCTGCCGATGTTGCGGGCCGGGTGGACGAGCAAAACGTCGCCGTCGCCGACTCCCATCCGTTGTCGGGTGGCCCAGCGCCGGCCGCCGTCGACGGCCGCGGTGTCTACGCTGTTGTGCATCGTCGTCACCGCGTCTGCCGCGTCCAACTCCGGATAGCGCTGCCGGAACTGCGTTTCGGTGAGCCGGTTGATGGTGACGTGCAGCATGCGCGGGTCGTGCAGCGGAAACCGTTGCTCTGGAGTGTGTTCCAGGCCGGCCACCTGCCAGGGCGGGTCATGGTGGCGCACGATGGTGGGGATTCCCGCCCGAAGCGCCGCCGCTTCGAGTACGACAGCGGTAGCCGGACACGTCGGCAGCGATCCGGCGTTGTCGATGACGAGCAGATCGTGGGCGCGGCAGAGGTCGCGGAGTTGGGTGATGTCTGGGTCCGGCGGGCAGGCGCCGTAGGCAGGTGCCCACAAACCGGTCACCGTGACGTCGGAGCCGCTTGCCCCGTCGGCGAAGAAGCCCGCCGCCCGGGTCACCTCCCAGCCGAAGCGGCTGAACCCGCGCTGCCATTTGTTCGCCTCGACGCTCACGCCGTCATAGCCGCCCAATCGGTGCGACACGATGCACACCCTGCGCCGGGGTTCGGCATCCATTTGCTCAGGTTCGATGCCGGTAACGTTACGTCGCGCAGGTTTAGGCTTCGCTGTCAGGCTCCACCGAAAGGCAGGCAACGATGTCGTTCACCCATATTGCGAATTTCCGGTGGACAGAACAGACCACTGCCGTCGACGTGGAGCGAGTTACCACCGCCCTGACGGCGCTGGCGCCCGGACTGCCCGGGGTCGACAGTTACCGGTGCGGCGCGGACGTCAGCCGCACGCCGGACTCCTACGATTTTGCGGTGGTCGGGGTCTTCGCCGACCGGGAGCACTTCGTGGCCTATCGCGATCACCCCGAACATCAGCGCATCCTCAAGGAATTGATCCTTCCGCACCTGGCGAACCGGGTCGTCGTTCAGCTTGAGGGCTGAACACCGCGGGCGCACTTAGTCCGTGGGCGACGGCCCGAAAAGCGTTCTGCTGCTGGGCCAGAAAGCTGTGGAGCACACCACGCTCGTCAGCCGCAGACGGGGCGAACGCTGGCATCGCGGGCCTCTCTTCAGACGGTCAGCCGCGCCGCAGGTACAGCGCGGCGGCGTTGTGCCACAGCACGTTAGCCGAGCCTTCCGGCCCGAGCAGATCGGCGAGCCCGGTGAGGTCGTTGTCGGAGAACGGACGTGGTGCGCGGGTTGACGGCAGATCCGTGCCGAAGACCAGTGCGTGCGGGTTGATCGCCAGGATCTGCTTCATCGCCGGCCCGGGATCGAAGTCGAGCCGGCCGAAGCCGGTGGCCTTGACGTAGGCGCCGGCCTCCACCAGTCGCAGCAGGTCCGGCAGGCCGTCGGCGCGCAGACCCAGGTGGTCGATGCTGATTCGGGGAAGCGCCGCGAGGGTGGCGTGCAGTGGCGCCAGCTCGCGGGAGTCGATGTAGAACTCGGCGTGCCAGCCGGCGACGGCGTAGACGCGGCGCGCCAACCTGTCCACCTCCGCGATATCCGCCGAGCCGCCCCGGCGGACGTTGAAGCGCACGGCGCGGACGCCGCTGGAGTCCAGCCGTTCAATTTCCGCAACCGAGGTGTCGGCCGGGATCTGAGTGACGCCGACGTAGCCGGGACCGAGCGCCGCCAGCGCCGCGGTGAGATAACTCTGGTCGAAGCCCTGGAATGAGCCCGAGACCACGGCTCCCCCGGCCACTCCCAGAGCGGCAACTCGTGCCCGGTAATCCTCGACGGTGAACGGCGGCGGCAGGTATCCGTTGTTCGCCTGCAGGGGATAGTTCGGATCGATGATGTGCAGGTGCGCGTCGAACACCTGTGCCGTGCTCACGCGTGGCTCATCACCGCACCCCCGGCGACGTCGCCGCGGGTGCGACGCCCGGTCACTGTCACTCGCTGTTGGCCCTGGCGCGCATCATCGGGCAGCCGCGCAGCGGGCGTTCGACGACCGGCATCGCCGCGGCGCGTTGCCGTTCGGCACGGCGGGCCAACACCTTCGGGTCCAGTGAGAAGACGTCCGCTTCCCAGACGCCCTCGGTGAACCGGGCCGCCATCGTCTGAGCCCGGGCGGCGCAAGAGGAGTAAACGTTGCCCAGCAGCCCGGGCTTGTGCAGCGCATTGGGCAGAAACCCGGTGTAGTGCAGAGCGCCGTCGGCGTAGACGTAGCTGCCCAGGCCGTAGCCGGTCACCTGCCGGGTCAGGTCCGCCGCGTTGAGGGACAAGGCCATCCGTATCCCCTCGTCCTCCGAAGATCCCTGCACCGGAAACCGCTGCAGCACCAGCAATCCGTTGCCGTACAACGGATGCGGCTGGTCGGCCGCCAAACGGCAGGACGAGGTCTGGTCGCCGAAGGGAAACTCGACCGACACGCCGTTGCCCTCGACAGCGGCGGACACCGGCGGCCGGTTCATGTACCGACTGACCGCGTCAGCGAACTCGGCAGGTGTCCAGGCCGACGGCCGGTCTCCTGAGTGGACGAATGTTCCTGCGGCATAGGCCATCTGATCGGGTACGTCCCGCCGGCCGCTTTCCGGGTGATCACTGGTGGCGGGCAGCGCGCCAACGGCCTGTGCCAGCAACGGCGCGAGCATCCGAGCCTCAGCCAGTTGTGCCACCGCCGCCGCCCCGAGCAGGAACCGGATCCAGTCCCCGTTGTCGTCGGTCACCCGGACCAACGACCACAGGTCCAGCCTGCGGGCCGGCACGTCGTACACCGGACCGGCCATCGAGGCGCACCGCATCGGCAGGGAATTGATCTCGGCCAGCGCCGCCTCGGTCAGGTCGAGGTCGCGCAGCAGTTCGGTGCGCACACACACCAGGTACCCGGATTCCCCGGTGGGCCCGGTCTCCTCACCCACGATCTCGATGGTCTGAAGGTAGTGGTCCGCCCACCAGGAGAAACCGGTCGGAAGGAGGTAGGACCACTCCTCGGCGGCCCGGAGGTGCTCAGTGCGGAGCCAGTCGACCGTCTCTTCGGCGACGTTCACCAATCCTCAGCTCTCCACCGTCGGAAGGTGCTCGGGATGCAGCATCTCGGCATAGCGCAGTTGCTCGGGAATCCCGAAGGCGTCCACCAGTGTTTCGGCGTGCGGACGCAGGTCTCGGCAGCGCTCGTTGATCCCGTTAGTCACCGCGTGGGCCCGCTCATTCGACAGCAGGCGGTGCTCCAGGAAGAACGCTTTGTCCGCCTCGATCACACTCAGCGCGTAGAGGTCGCAGACCATCTCGAGGATCTCCCGGGCCTCGGCGTTCTCGCAGCGGTCGATACCGGCGATGAACGCCTCGAGCACAGTTCGGTCGACATGTGCTCGGGCGGTGTGCATCACGTGGTCCTGCACCGAGTTGAACGCATCGAAGCCCGACATGGTCTTGGAGCGTTTCTGCAGGCGCCGGGCCAGCGAATTCCGCAGGTAGTCCTCGCGATCTTTGAACATCTGGGCCTGGGTTCCCCTGTTGTAGAGGCTGCCCTGCTCGCTGTTGTCCTGCCTGTTGTCGAGAATGCGCTGCATGATCTGGGTGGCCGCGGTCCGTCGCGACACCCGCTCTCCGGCCGTGTTCGCCGCGAACCGGACCCACTCGAACGGACTCATGCCCTTGATGTCGTCGTTGTACTCGGTGAGCAGGTACTTGGCCACCAGCTGCAGCAGCACGTGGTTATCGCCCTCGAAGGTGGTGAAAACATCGGTGTCAGCGCGTAATTCAACGAGGCGGTTCTCAGCCAGGTAGCCGGCGCCGCCGCAGGCCTCCCGAGCCTCCTGGATCGCGGCACTGGCATGCCACGTGCTCATCGCTTTCAGCCCGGCTGCTTGGGCCTCCAGATCGCGCTGCACCTCCAGATCGCGCACGGCCGCCGTCTCCAGATCATGCATCGTGGAGACCAGTTCGTTCTGCGCGAACTGCAGCGCATAGGACTGCGCAACGTAGGGCAGCAGACGGCGCTGATGCACCAGGTAGTCCATGATCGGAACTTCGCGTTCCTCGCCCGGCGCCTGGAACTGCCTGCGCTGCAACGCATATCGCACCGCGATGTCCAGCGCGACGCGTGCGGCCTGCGCGGCGCTTCCGCCGACGGTCACGCGTCCGCGCACCAAGGTGCCGAGCATGGTGAAGAAGCGGCGGTTGGGATTCTCGATCGGCGAGGTGTAGGTACCGTCCGGAGCGACATCGGCGAATTTGTTGAGCAGGTTCTCCCGGGGCACCCGCACGTGGTCGAACATGATCCGGCCGTTGTCGACGCCGGGGAGGCCGCCCTTGTAGTCGCAGTCCCAAGTGCGCACGCCGGCAAGGGCGTTACCGTCCCCGTCCCGGATCGGCACGATGATGCAGTGCACGCCGTGGTTCTCACCCTTGGTGATCAGTTGCGCGAAAACCGCTGCCACCGAAGCGCTCTCGGCCGCGCCGCCGATGTAGTCCTTGCGCGACGACGGCGTCGGTGAGTTGATGACGAACTCCTCGGCATCCGGGTCGTAGGTGGCGGTGGTCTCCAGATGCTGGACGTCGCTACCGTGACCGGTCTCGGTCATCGCAAAGCACCCCAGCAGATCCAGGGTGATCAGCGGCCGAACGTAGGCGTCGTGGTGCCGTTCCGTGCCGAGATTCTCGACAGCCCCGCCGAAGAGGCCCCACAGAACCCCGGCCTTGACCATCAGGGACAGGTCGGACATCGCCAGCATCGCGATCTTGGTGACCGCCGCCCCGGCGTCCCCGGTGCCGCCGCGCTCCTTCTGGAAGCCGTCCTCAGCCTGCCCGGCCCCCGCGATGATCTTCAGCTGTGCGTTGACCCGGGCCCGGGCGACTTCCTTGGTCGGGGTGAAGTGCGGCCGGAAGATCTCCAGTGAGAGCTTCTCGCGGATCATGTTCTTCGTGTCGCGCCAACGGCCGTCGAGAGCCCGCTGCAGGTTGTCGCTCGTGGTGGTCACCGGCGCTAAACCACTCCGGTGGTTTGCACCTCGAAGCCGAACAGGTCCAGGCTGTGCGGCAGCGGCTTACCCGGATCGAGCCCGACCCCGCTGACCGACAGGGGCCCGGCGCTGATCAAGTTGGCCATGACCGCCTGACCGAGGAAGA
This sequence comes from uncultured Actinomycetes bacterium, assembly GCA_903877095.1. Lineage (GTDB taxonomy): Bacteria > Actinomycetota > Actinomycetes > Mycobacteriales > Mycobacteriaceae > Mycobacterium. Next base: position 14,577 of record CAIRCP010000063.1, read on the forward strand.
TCGAGATGCCGGCACCCGGGCAGTTCTGCGGTCCGTGGCTGAAGAAGTTGAACGACCAGTCCTGGCCCGCGTCACCACTGACCCACTCGCCGGGGGAGAACTTGTCGGCGTAGGCGATTCGGGCGCGGTTGCGGTGGTTGAACACGTTGTAGATCAACGCCTGCCTACCCTCGGGAAGCACCGCGCCGCTGGGGAATTCAACATCGCGATGGGCCACCTTGACCAGCAGTCCCACCGTGGGCCACAGCCGCATCGCTTCCAGCAGGCAGCCGCCCAGATAGGCCAGCGACGCAATGCCGGATGCCGTGCCGAGGTCGACATCGGCCATCTCGCGACGGACCTCCCGCTGCTGCTCAGGATGGGTGGCCAGAACCGCCAGTGCCCGCAGTACGTTAGCCGCCTGATTGGCCTTGAGGGCGAACATCCAGTGCACCATCTGGCCCGCGGCCCCGCCGGGTGGGGTCGGCGCGTCGGCCACCCGCGAGGCCAAGCTGCCCGGCTCGGCTTTGTCGATGTACCGCTGGATCTTGGCGATGAATTCCGGATACTGCGGACCCGGCTCACCGGGCATCTTGTTGCCCTGCGACATCAGCTCACCGAGGAGATCGGTGATGGTGGTGTCGTCTGCGGCGCTGTCGCCGAGGACGACCCGACGGATCATGCGCAGGAACGCCGCATCGATGTCCTGCCACCGAATCGGCTTACCCGCCAGTTCGCGAGCAGCGTCCGCGGCGACCCCGACCCACGACGTGGCCAACGGATGCAACGGCTGGTCGGGTTTGCACACAGCGTCGGCGAACTGCCGACGCTGTGCCCAAAGGTCACCCCGCGAGATCGTCAAGGCGTCCGGCTGGAAGGCCGCCATCCCCTTCACCTTCGGCTCCGGATCGGAGGCGAAGGGATCCGGGGAGCCGCCCAACACGAATTTCAGATCGTCGGGATGTGTGATCAGCAGCGCCTCGTCCTTGGCCACCCGGACATAGAAAGGCCCGGGGCCGTGGCTCTTCACCAGCCCCTCGACCAACTCGTAGCCGAAGTGTTCGGTGCCCAGCCGGGACGCGATCTTTACCGGCAACTCCCGCTTGTTGAACAGGCCCTGAACGATGTTGGGCAGACCGATCTGAGCGGTGAAGCGGATACCCTCTACTACCGATGCGTGCGGAAAGTCCTGAGTCACAGCCCTAGCCCCAGGGCAGGTAGGCGCGAACGGTGTCGGCCAGCTGCACGATCCGATGCGGCTTTCCGGGAGCCGGGGACCCCAGCTTGGGCCACGGAGCGAAGACCCGTTCCACATCGTCGATCGCTTCGGTGAGCTCCGGGTAGTGGCGCAGGATTACGTCCTTCATCGAGGTGTGGTTCACCCAGTCGAAGCCAACCTCGGTGTAGGTCTCCGCGTTGAAGTCGTTGGTGAAGAAACGGTCGCTCTTGAGCCGGCGCGAGGCCATGAGGATGAAGATCCGGAAGGCCGTGTCGGAGAATCCGAAGCCCTTCGGCGGCTGTTCGGCCTGCATGCCGATCTGCACGTCGACCAGGTCGACGTCGCCGTGGTAGATCTCGTTGATCTCCCTGGCCCATTCCTTGTTCGGAGTGATCTCGTCGATGCTCTTGCGACGCGGCATGCGCAGCATCTCGCGGAAGTCGTTGTACCGCGGAATGCCGCGCTCGCGGTCCCGGACGAGATCCAGCGTGGCCAGGTCGGTGATCTGGCCGTCCAGGCGCTCCAGCTTGCGCAGCGCGTTGGGGTAGTTGTGCAGGCACACCGCGCCCGCGCTGGCCATGCCCATCGAATACCACAGGTCGCTCAGCTCCATGCTGTGCATGAAATCGCGGGTGTACTTGCCCTGAATCTCGGTGAACGTCTTGTTGGAAAGGTGCTCGCCGGACTCCAGCGAGAAGAAGTTCCAGTCGTCGGGGATCAGCGGATGCAGCCGGTAGACGGAGACGAATTCCTCGGTCAGCGAGAAGGGCGCCGAATGGTGGTCGATGGGTGATCCGACGATGCCCGACAGCGCCTCGCTGTCGCCGACGCGACCGATCCTGTCCCTGAACGTCTCGCCGAGGGCGCCGTACCAGTTGGCGTTCATGCCGATCTGCAGCGCGGGGTGGCGCAGGATGCACGGCGTCCATTCGACGGTGTGGATCTTGGCGATCAGCGCCGACACCACCAGCACGCCGATCTCAAAGAGCCGCTGATCGTCGAAGCTGGGGTACGCCTTCTTCAAGGCGTCACAGACGGCGTTGTGCTCCCGGGAGAACAGCGTGTGCAGCAAGCCGACACCCGCCCAGTAGTTCTCCTCGAAACCGGTCTGGTCCATGCCCTCATTCTCGGCGCTCCCGTACAGGCGGCCGTTCTCCTGGACCCTGATCTTGCCGTCCTTGAAGGTCCGCATCTCGGACTGCTTGTCCTCGCCGGTCCCGTAGACCTGCGATCCGTCCCACCAGTGGGTCTCGGCATTGGCAAAGGGCGGCGCGGGCTGGCCGTCGACGATCTCGTGGCCGTTCATCGGGATGGTCCGGCGGATCTTCATCGGATTGACCGGGAAGTCGTCACCGTCGCGCAGCGGGATGTCGATGACCTTGTCCGGTTCGCCGTTGCCGTGGAAGAACCAGTTGTGGTTCTCGAACTGAAGCCACGCGGCGGCGATTGTGCTGATGATGCCGGCCGGCTTGAACGAGTCGCGGGCCATCAGCTTGCGGCTGATCAGACGCGGGTCCGGGTCGAGCAGCTTCTTGGTGTGGGTGATCGTCTTGTTGAGCGGGGCGTTGCGGCCGAAGCCGGTTCCGGCTGCACCCATCCACGGGTCGGACAGGTCGTTGAACGTGCCGTCCGGGGTGCGAGCTCGTTTGGCCGAATCGCTCGGCTCACCGAGATCCTTGTCGGGCCGGACGTCAGGCGCCTCGAACAGATTGTGCTCCCGTAGGTCATCCCGCAGACCGGACAGTTCCTTGATCTGCAGAACCAACGACGGAAATTCGTACCACTGCCTGTCGCTCATGAAGTTTGTCCTCTTCTCGATGTGCCGTTTAGGTGGGGATGTCTCAGAAGGCTCAGCGCGGGATCCGCAGAGCGAAGTAACCGATCTTGGTATAGCCGGAGTCGGTCTTGAACAGGATCTTGCCGAGATAGACGCTGGGCACCAGTTCGACGAGTTCGTCGCGGACGCTGCGGATGATCAGCTTGGGGTTGCTCTCGATGTCGGCGTAGTCGATCACCATGACGTCGACGTCTGGATCCTCTTTGCCAGCCTCGACGTAGGTTTTGAAGTCGAAAGCGAGCTTGCCGTCGGTGTGGTCGCGCATCGAGTACAGCGGCCACAGGAGCTTGCCGACCAGGCCCGTGCTTTTAGTCAGGCGGTTGTCGCCGCTGCCGGCCTGATTGTCGAATCGCTTGCCCTGCCATGGCATCCACAGCGCGGTGATGGCCCGAACGACGGTGTCGAACGCGGCGTTGGTGGTGGTCATCACCAGCATTCCCTCGGTGGCGCCGTTCAGATCGGTCGGCGCGTTGCCCAGCCGGAAGAGCTCGTTGAGTTCCGCATCGGCCGACTCGGCGTCGGATCCGGCGCGCCGGGAAAGTTCGTCGATCCACGCCCAGGTCGAGTCGGCAGCACCCTCGGGCTGCGTCTTCACCGAATCCCGCAGCCACTGAAGCTTGCCTGCCACTCCAGGCACGACCACTTCATGCTCACTTGCCATTTCAACGTCCTCTCGCAGAGATAGTGGGCCGATCGTAAAAGGATCGAGGCCGTTTCCGCAGCATAAGAGACAATGAAAAAGTCAGGTTTTCCGGCCGAGATTTTGACGGTCGGAAATCCTGAGCGTCAGCAAACAATTCCCCTGAGATCCCTACAGGGGCAAGCGACGGACCACACCGTCATCGAGCATTTGCTGGAAATGCTCGGTGACGGTTTGCTCGACCGGGCGGTAGCTCAATCCGAGTTCGTCTCGGCTGCGGCTGTTGTCGAACTTCAGCGGGTACCCAATGTTGAGATCGACGAACTTACGAGTCAATCCGATGACAGGTGCGACCGCTTTCACGATCGGCTTGGGCGCCGTTGTGCGGGGGAACGGGTACAACTGGCCGAATCCGCGACGCAGGATCTTCCCGATCTCGAGCAGGGTGAGCGACTGGGCGTTGACGATATAGCGTCCGTTGGCGGCGGGGGTGAACCCCGCGCGGAGATGGGCATCGGCGACATCGCGGACGTCGACGACCCCCATGGTCAGGTCGGGCGCGCCGAAAAGCATTGTGCCGTCGGTGAACTGCTTCATCGTGCTCAGGCTTGCCGAGTCGCTCGCCTTGGTCAGTGCCGGTCCGAGCACGAGTCCAGGGTGGATAGTGACCATGTCCCAGCGGTCCTGCGCCTCCTGATACCGCCAGGCCTCCCGTTCGGCCACCGTCTTGGAATACGAATACGGTTGGTGGTCGGCACTGCTGGTGGTGTTCCAGTGCTCGCCGGTGAAGACGCCACCGGGGACATTCAGGGTCTCCCGGGTGTCGCCGTGGATCGCGACCACACTGCTGGTCAGTACCACCCGTTTGACCGTCGGCGTGCGGTTCACCGAGTCCAGCACGTTGCGGGTGCCTTCCAGAGCGGGGCGGACCAGCGCCGCCTCGGCGTCGGTGAAACCGCTGAGCAAGAAGGGCGACGCGGTGTGCATCACGAGCTCACAGCCGGCCATGGCCTCGTCGAAGCTGCCGCGGTCGAGGAGATCGGCTTTGAACAGGGTCAGTCGACTGGGATGGGCGTCGGACAGTCGGTGCAGATGCTCCAAGCCGGACTTCTTGTCCGGATTCCGCACGGTTCCGCGCACGGTGTATCCGGCTTCCAGAAGGGAGCGGACGATCCAGCTTCCGATGTACCCGCTGGCACCTGTGACCAGCACCGGAGCCGCCGGGTCGATCGTCGTATCTGTTCTGCTCACATGAATCCCCTTCTCTGGCGTCAAGGCTCACAGGGTAACGGCGCGCCCGCGCCCGGACAGCCCACTCGCAGCGAACAACATCATCGCCTCCGATCCGTAGTGCTGCGCAGATGTTTCCCGCTGACTAGGGTTTCCTCAGTTTCATATCAGGATTTTCTCCGGAAGGACTCACATGGGAGCCGCAAAGCACGTTGGCCGGGTCGGTGGATTGGCGGTTGCCCTTGGCGTAGGCGCGGCTGTGCTCGGCGGGACAGCCGTCGGCTGGGCCGACGAGGACGCCTCGTCGAGTGCGTCCGCCGACCATTCGTCAGCGCAGACACACACACCGGGTCGCGGACCACGCGCGGGTGCATCCGGCGAGTCCTCGTCGGCTCCGGCAGGGGGCCCCCGGGGAACCGCCGCTTCCGTCGCCGCACCGGTGCGGCAGCGGACCTCGGACTCCGCTGTCGATGCAGTGCCGGATGGTCTGGCGGGTAATGCGATCCAGCCGAAACCGCCGGAGGCGGTTTCCAGCGAATCGCTGCCGACTTCCGAGGTTGCGGTCGCTGAGCCGGACGCGGCGCCCGACGGCCTGCCGGCAGCCGCAACGGAGAGTACGCCCGCCTCGGTGCCCGCGCCCGTCGTCGAGATCGCTCCGGTGGCCCCTGCCGAACCGGTCGCGGCGGCCCCCGCCGCGGTCGCCTCCGTTCCGGCCGGCACGGTCACCGCGCTGGACGATCCGCTGGCGGGCAATAGCCGGGACAGCGTTCCGGTGGACACGCCGCTCGATTGGACGGTTCTGGCGTTGAGCCGCCGTAATCCGCTCGCCGCGGCGAGCACCGTCGCGGCACCGCAGGCCGCAGCCACAACGTCGGCGACGCTCCCACTTATCATGGGGCCCAGCGGAGTTCCGGTCCCTTCGACCGCGTACGGCAACACCGTCATGAACTACTACATCACTCCCGTCACGCCCCCTCCCGTCCTGCCGCAGCAATTGATCTTCACGCCGGAGGGCCTGTATCCGATCACCGGGGTGAAGAGCCTGCCGCTGAACACCTCGGTCGACCAGGGCCTGCGGATTCTGAGTGACACGCTGTCGAAGCTTCCGGCGAACAGCCCGGTGACGGTCTTCGGCTACTCCCAGAGCGCGATCATCTCCTCGCTGCTGCAGGGCGGGTACACCGTCGACATCAACGGCACCCCGACGACACTGTCCGTACCGGCCGATCTCGCGAACAGCATCAACTTCGTCATGGTCGGCGACGAGATGAATCCCGCCGGCGGATTCCTGTCCCGGTTCAGCGGCCGCGGCATGCCCACCCTCAACCTCACGAGCCTCGGCATCCCCTTCTACGGCGCCACCCCCGGAGGGCCCGTGCCGGCGAATGGGGTCGAGTACCCGACCACCGTCTACAGCCGGGAATACGACGGCTTCGCCGACTTCCCGCGTTACCCGATCAACTTCCTGTCCGATCTCAACGCCGCACTGGGCCTCGCCTACGTTCACGTCCAGTACACGCCGACCGTCACACAGGCCCAGTGCGCGACGAAGGCCTTCTGCCTGACGCAGACCGAGGTCGAGGCGGCGCGGGCGTACAACCAGTTGCCGTCGACCTCCGCGTCGCAGAAGTACTACTTCATCCCGACCCAGAATCTGCCTCTGCTGCAACCGCTTCGGATCATCCCGTTCATCGGCAACCCGATCGCGGATCTGATCCAGCCGGCGCTGAAGGTGCTGGTGGACTTCGGATACGCCGACCAGCCGCACGGATTCAGCAGCGCCGCGCCGATCAACGCCAACCAGCTGCAGCCGTTCGATTTCCTTCCCCCGGCGAACCTGTACGGCGAGGCCATCAAGCAGTTCTTCGACGGCATCGGGCAGGGCATCAAGGACTTCATCGGCGATTTCGGCCCGAACGGTTCTGTAGCCCAAAAGATTTCAGCGTTCGCACTGCCGGCGATCGGCCCGCTCGCGGCGGGTAATTCCAGCGGCGGCTTCATCTCGTCGGTACAGCAGGTCATCAACTCGGTGACGGACTACATCTCGGGCGCGGTCGCCGGGATCTACGCCGCGCTGCTGCCAACCGCGGACATCGTCAACGCTCTGGTGACGACGTTGCCGGCCTACGCCACCAACCTCTTCCTCTACGGGTTGCAGGAGACGTTCAGCGGCAATGTGATTCAGGGCCTGTCTGATGCGGTCGGGCTTCCGGTCGCGGCCACTGTGGGCCTGTCGACCTTTGCGAGCCTCGTCGGTGTCGGGGTGTGGGCACAGGCCGTCGCGGGAGCGATTCCCGGGCAGGGGACCAGCGCCGTCTGAGTGACCGTCGCGCCACTCAGCTGCCCGCGTTGCGCACCAGTTCGATGGCGTACTCGCTGACGAACCGGCCGGCGGGTGCGTCGCCGCTGTGGCAGGACCCGTCGGATTCACCGGGGCGCTTGACCCACAGGTAGGCGTCGGCGTGCTCGCCCGCGGTTGCTGTGGTGGGTGCCGCGCCCATGGCCCGGCCGGCCGGATTGCACCAGTCCAACTCTGAGGTCGCCGCCGGGCCCGCGCCGTTGCGGGAAGTGTCGATGACGTAGTGCGCACCATTGGTCATGCCCGACACCGCCTCTCCGAAGCCGATCTCCTCGTCGGTGGTGAAGAAGTTGGCGGTGTTGAGGCTGAAACCCCGGGCCCGAGAGACCCCGACGTCGTTGAGGCGGGCGGCCAGGACATCGGCGCTCAACCACCGGGAGTGCCCGCCGTCGATGTACACCGCGGCGGCCGGGTCGCGGGTCAAGGTGTCGACCGCGTAGCGCAGCAGGCCATAGCGTTCCTGCTGCTGGTCCGGCGAGAGGCAGTCGGCCATCGCGATGGCATCCGGTTCGACGATGATCGCCGCCGGCATGTTGCCCAGGCCCGCCGCGACGCCGTCGATCCACTGCCGGTAACCGTCGGCGCTCGCGAGACCGCCGGCCGAGAAGCTGCCGCAGTCGCGGTGCGGGATGGCGTAGAGGACGAACACCGGGGTGGCACCGGCAGCTTGCGCGGCACCGGCGTACCGGCTGACGGTGCCGGCCGGGGAGCCGAACGCCTCGTCGAGCCAGTAGCCCGTCGGCGTATTGGCCAGTGCGGTCAGTTCCGGCGTCGGATTGCTGTGCGCTGCGCGCATGGCGTTCGAGATCGGGTCGACGTAGAACGGCCGGCCCGCCAGCGGGTTGGAATCGTCGACCAGGCGGATCGCCGGGGCGCCGTCGAGATGTGCGGGGCCGGCGGCGACACCGGCGCCGACGACGGTCGCCACGGCCAACAAGGGAACGACGCTGCGCGCAACCGCGCTGATCGAGGACATCACGTCACAGAAAATAGCCGTACCGCAGGCGGATGACTAAGCCATCCCCGGATACTCCGCATCGGAGCAGTCGCATCCGTATCAACTACACCAGAGACACCAACAGTCACCGGCTACCCGCTGCGGGCGGTGGTCAACGCACCGCGGAACTGCTCGACGGTGGCCAGTTCAGCGGCGACCGGCTCAGCGATCTCCTGCTGCGCGACCACCTCGACTTCGGCGCGCAGGGCGGCGCGGGCGGCCTGCGCCGCGCGGTTGGCGCTGGTTCTGGCCATCAGTCGGCCGAAGAACGCGAGCACCAACCCGCCCAGTAGCCCGACGATGAGCATCAGGGTGGGCACCGGGACGCCCTCCACGCTGGGCGCCACGCCGACATGGAACTGCAGATAGGCCAGACCGGCCAGCGCCAGCAGCCACAGCCCGCCGGCCAGCGCGACGGCGAACAGCACCCACTGCAGCACGCCGAAGACGCTCCACCACCGCGGATCTCGCGGGGGCACCAGGGGTGCCCGGGTGACCGCTTGATCCAGCCGGTCGGGCAGGGTCGCCGACGCCTGGTCGGCCACCGCCCGGGCGCTCTGCACCCAGGCCTGCGGTGCGCCGGCACTGGCCCGGTCGACGTAGTTCATCACCGCACTGTTGGCGCGGGCCTTGGCGACCGCGTCGTTGGACGGCAGCGACGACCGGACCAGGGCGGGATCCACGCCCGGACGGTCCAGCCGCAACTGCGTGACGGGGTCCTTGCGCAGACTGGCGAGCCATTTCAGCGGCGGCCAACCGACCGCGTGGGATGCCTTGAGCTGACTGGACTTTCGGATCGCCGCCTCGATGACGGGTGCGCCGGCGGCCTCGGTGAGGGCGTCGGTCAGCCCGTTGAGGTCACCGGACTTGACCCCGGCGACCGGGGTGCCGGGATCGTCGGCGGCCTGCGCCAGACCGTCGGCGGCCGTCGCCACATCGGCGGCCAGCCGCGCGATCGCGGTCCGGCGTCCGGCGACGGCGGCGAGGATGCGCTCGGCCAGCGCCTCCAGTCCTTCGCCGCTGCGGGCCGACGTCGCCAGGACGACGGCGTCGGAAAGCCCATCGTCGGCCACCATCCGTCGCAGGTGGGCAAGGCATTGCTGGGCGTCGGCGACGGTGAGCCGGTCCACCTGGTTGAGGACGACGACGGTGACGTCGTCGTGGCGGGAGAAGCGGCGAAGGTACTGCTCATGCACCAGGGCGTCGGCGTACTTCTGCGGATCGAGCACCCACACCATCAGGTCGACGCGTTCGACGAAGTGGTCGACGTAGGCCCGGTGGGCGGCCTGGGTGGAATCGTGGTCGGGCAGGTCGATCAGCACCAGGTCGGCGAGATTCTCGGCATCGGCGGCGACGTGCCAGCGCGTCACCCCCAGCCAATCCAGCAGGGCCATCGTCTCCGGGGTCTCCTGCCAGACAGCGGCCAGCGGTTCGGAGGTGGTCGGCCGCAGCACGCCGGATTTGGCGACCTCCTCCCCGACGATCGAGTTGAACAGCGTGCTCTTGCCCGCCCCCGTCGACCCGGCGAAGGCCACCACGGTCAGTTGTTCGGACAACCCGAGTCGGGCCTGCGCGCGATCGGCCACCGTCCGGGCCTGGGCCACGACCGGCGCCGGAAGCCGGCCGTCAGCGAGGTCGGCAGCCTCAGTCAGCCCCGCCAGCCTGCGGTCCAGGGCGGCGCCGTCGACCTGGTCGGGCACCTGCGCACGCAGCGGGTTCAGGCGCGCCAGAAGATCTTTCATCATCAGCCGTTCCACCATTCCCGCATCGACTCACGCCAGGTCTTCTTCTGCGGCGCAGGCTGCTCCGCCGGCACCGTCGGACTGACGGGCGGCAGCATCGCGTCGGCATCCTCGACATCCCGGGCCTGCTGCACCTGCACCGTGGCGGCCCGCAGGCGACCCGGCAACTCGGGGTCGAGGTCGAGGGCGTCCAGCCGGGTCAGGAATCGGCTTTTCTCCTGGTCCATCAACCCCTCGACGCGGTCGGTCAATTTGTCCATGGCCATTTTGGACATTCGCCGGACACCGTCCTCGCCGAAGACGGCCTCCAACAGTTTCTGCGCCAGAACCGTTGCGCCGCCTGCGATTCCGATCTCCGCACCGGTGAGGCCGCCGGTCGCCGAGAACACCGCCACCATCAGCGCGAGGGAAACCGCGTTGACCCCGTAGGCCATCGCCTGCGCCGTCTGCCGCTTGTCGGCGCCCTCGGCGCGGATCATCTCCAGCAGATCGTCCTGCCAGGCCCGCACCAGAGCGGCGGCCCGCTCGGCAAGGTCGGCCGACGCCCGCGCCAGGTCGGAACTGCCGAGCAGCGCCCGGCCGGCAGGGTCGGCCCGCCAGGCCTGGTCGGCCCGCCGCGAGGCGTCGTTGGCGGCGTCGACCAGCAGGGTCGCCAGTCCCGATTCGATCGCCTCGGTCACCCGCTCCGGCGGCGCCGGTTCGCCGCGGACGGCAGCGGCGATCTTGTCCCGCAGCCGTCCGACGCCCTCTTCGAGCTTCTTGAGCATCTGCCCGGTGCCGACGAACTCCTGCCAGCGGGCCAGCACCTCGCCGCGCATCAGCGAGCCGTCGGATGCCGCGGCCTCCAGCTTGGCCACCGCCTCGGCGTAGGACTCGTCCACGGCCGTCCGCAGCCCGTTCGCGGTCATCAGCTGTTGGGAAACGGCGGCGGTGATGACCGGCATGTCCGCGGCGATGTGCCCGACCGCGCCGTCCACGGTCCGCCGCGCCACCGCCGCGCGCAACGCCGCATCGGCGACGAGATTGTTCAGCCACGTCTGCATCTCGGCGGTGCGGTCGGCCGGCAGCATGCCGTCGACCAGCGTCGATTCGGGGATCACGAACAGCGGTGCGCTGCCCAGCCGTTCGGCCGCCAGCACCTCGCGCAGATGCGCGGTCACTTCGGCCAGGGCCTCCGGCGGCACCCGGTTGAGCACGATCACCACCGCCGCGTTGCGGTCGACGGCCGCACGTAACGCCTCCCACGGCACGGCGTCGGCGTAGCGGGAGGCCGTAGTGACGAAGAACCACAGGTCGGCGGCCGCCATCAGCATGCCGGCCATCTCGCGGTTGGTCTGCGACACCGAGTCCAGGTCCGGGGCGTCGAGCAGACCCATACCGGCCGGGACCGTGTCGACGGCGACCAGTCGAAGGCCGAACACGTCATCGACCCCGGCGTGAGCATTGCCACCGGTGATCCGGGGCAGCCGCGGCAGGATGTGGTCGGAGGCGAACCATTCGCTGTCGGCGGGGTTGTGCGCCAGCACCGGGTGGCGGGTGGTCGGACGAAGCACGCCCGGCGTGGTCACCGGAGTGCCCACCAGGCGGTTCACCAGCGTGGACTTGCCGGAACCGGTCGAGCCGCCGACCACGGCCAGCAACGGTGCGTCGGCGTCACGAAGCCGCGGCAGGATGTAGTCGTCGAGTTGATTGGTGAAGTTCCCCGCCGCCGTTCGTGCGACGTCGGCGCCGGCGACAGGAAGCGGGATCCGCACCTGCGCCAGAGCCTCGCGCAACGACTCCAGCGGCGACAGCAATGATCCGGACACCGCTACATCTTGCCGTAGGACCGTCCGGGATTTGCTGGCAATGGCCGGATACGACGATCCCGCAGCCGTCCTCAGTGGCCGATAAATTTGTCCATGGAGTTGTAGACACCGACGCGGCGCAGGTACACGTCGCGCAGTTTGATCGGCAACGCCGCGGTCAGGACCTTGTTCACCTTCGAGGTCCACGGCATGACGACGAAGGGCCGGCCGGCGAGCATCGCTGACCACGTCTCGGCCACCACGTCGTCTTGTTTGAGCATCGGCGTGAACAGAATTCCCTTGGCGCCGTCGAACATTCCGGTGTTGATGTAGGTCGGGCAGACGGTGGTGACCTTGATGTGGTCATAGCCGGCCTGTTCGAGTTCGAGGCGCACCGAGTCGGAGAAGCCCACCGCCGCCCACTTCGACGAGGCGTAGGCCGCCATCCGGGGGATGGCGTTGAGCCCGGCTGACGACGCGATGTTGACCAGCCGGCACTCCCGGCTCGCGGCGATCATCGACGGCAGGAACTGGCGGGCCACCAGCATCGGACCGATGGCGTTGACGTTCATGGTGAGCAGGAAGTCGCGCGGGTCGTTCTCCCAGAAGTATCCGTTGCCGCGGACGACGCCGGCGTTGTTGAACAGCACATGGATCGGGCCGGCAACGGCGCGGGCCCGATCGGCCGCCTCGCCCACCCGCACCTCGTCGGTCACGTCGACGGTGTCGTAGTGGATCGCGCTTCCGGCCCCCTTGTGCAGGCCCTCCAATTCCGAGGCGGTCTCCTTCAAGGCGGCCTCGTTGGCGTCCCACAGCACCACCGCTGCGGCCCCCTCACGTACGGCGTTGGCGGCGAACAACTTTCCCAGGCCCATGGCGGCCCCGGTGACGAGGACGTTGGCCCCCCGGACGGACTCCATCTGACGGTCTCCTCGGTTGTTGGGTGCGGTTAGGTCTGTGATCGTTGTACCGCACGATGGCGTGCGCTACGCAGATCGCCATCGATTTCCCGCGACCGGAGCTAGGTTGACGCGACGGAGCCAACCGCCCGCGTTTGCTCGCCCTAGGAGTTCACATGCCTACCTCGACCGGTGCTCTGATCGACACCAGCCCGGTCGACTACGTCATGGTCGCTCTGTACTTCGTGTTCGTTCTCGGCATCGGGGTGCTGGCGCGCCGGTCTGTTTCGGGTTCCCTGGACTTCTTTCTGTCCGGGCGGTCGCTGCCCGCGTGGGTGACCGGCCTCGCGTTCATCTCAGCGAACCTCGGCGCGGTGGAGATCATGGGGATGTCCGCCACCGGCGCCCAGATCGGCGTCGCGACGGTGCACTACTTCTGGGTCGGTGCGATCCCCGCCATGCTCTTCCTCGGCGTGGTCATGATGCCCTTCTACTACGGTTCCAAAGTCCGCTCGGTGCCGGAATTCATGCTGCGGCGCTTCGGTACCGGGGCCCACCTGGTCAACGCCCTGTCCTTCGCGTTGGCCCAGTTGCTGGTAGCCGGGGTCAACCTCTACCTGCTGGCCTCGATCCTGCACGCCCTGCTCGGCTGGCCGCAGTGGATAACCCTCATCGCATCCGCGGCCATCGTGCTCTCCTACATCACCCTGGGCGGGTTGTCCGCGGCCATCTACAACGAGGTCCTGCAGTTCTTCGTGATCGTCGCCGCACTGGTGCCGCTGACAATCATCGGGCTGAATCGGGTGGGCGGCTACTCCGGCCTCAAAGACAAGATCACCTCCGCGGCGGCCGCCAATCCCCAGGTCACCCCGGCTGACCAGCAACTGCACTCCTGGCCGGGCAACGCACTGTCCGGCTTCGACTCCAACCTGCTCTCCGTCGTCGGCATCGTCTTCGGACTGGGTTTCGTGCTTTCCTTCGGCTACTGGACCACGAACTTCGTCGAAGTGCAGCGCGCTATGGCGTCGGACTCCATGTCGTCCGCCCGCAAAACCCCCATCATCGGCTCCTTCCCCAAGATGCTGGTGCCCTTCATCGTCATCCTGCCCGGCATGATCGCCGCCGTCCTGGTGCCGGAGATCGCCGCACTGAAGAACGGCGGAGCACCGTCCGGCGGCGCCTCCGGCAAGGGCGTCACCTACAACGACTCGCTGCTGCTGCTGATGCGCGACGTCCTGCCGAACGGCTTGCTCGGGCTGGCGATCGCCGGCCTGATCGCCGCCTTCATGGCCGGCATGGCGGCCATCGTCTCCGCGTTCAACACAGTGTTCAGCTTCGACCTCTGGCAGCGATACGTCGTCAAGGACAAGCCCGACCACTATTACTTGACGGTCGGCCGGGTCGCCACGGTCATCTCGACGATCATCGCCATCTTCACCGCATCGATCGCCGGCAGCTTCAGCAACATCATGGATTACATCCAGACGCTCTTCGGCTTCTTCAACGCGCCGCTGTTCGCCACCTTCATCCTGGGGATGTTCTGGAAGCGGATGACCGCCACCGCCGGCTGGGTCGGCCTTGTCGCCGGCACTCTCGCCGCCATCACCGTATGGATCTTGGGCAATCCCAACCTGATCGGCGTATTCCATCTGCCCGGGCAGGGCCTGGCATTCGTGGCGGCCAGCACGGCGTTCGTGGTGGACGTCATCGTCAGCGTCATCGTCTCCATGTTCACCGAGCCCAAGCCCGATGCCGAACTACGGGGTCTGGTCTACTCCGAGACCCCGAAAGAAGAACTCCGCGACCCGTCGGAAGCCGCGATGCCGTGGTACCGGCGTACCGTGCCGCTGGCCGGCATCGCCCTGGCCATGGTCCTCGTCCTCAACTTCCTCATCTGAGAAAAGGCCTGACATGTCAACGCAGAATCAGCGGCCGGCCGCGGGCCGCGCCGCGGCAGCACTGGATATCCGCAACTTCATCGGAACTCTGCTCGGCCTGTACGGGATCGTCCTGACCCTGATGGGCATCTTCGGAGACACCGAACTGCAGAAGACCGGCGGGCTCAACGCCAACCTATGGGCGGGCGTCTTCCTCCTGATCGGCTCGGGGGTCTTCCTGGGCTGGGCCAAGGCCCGTCCGATCAGGGTCCTGCATCACACGGACGGCGACGAGCTCTAGAACGACGGGATCCGGGCCTTAAGCTCGCAAAGTCCGCCCATCACCAGGAAGCCGGAATGACTGACCAAGCCCCAGCCGACTGCTGCGCGCCCCATCCCGCCAACGCCGCACGAGTCGACCTCGCCGGCATCCAGCCCGCGGCCCGGACCGCAACGCCTACCCGCCGCGAAAACAGCGGCGCCGCAGAGCTTCTCGTGACCGGGTCGCTGGTGACCATGAACGACGCGATGCCGCGGGCCGAAGCCATGGCCATCACGCAGGGCCGCATCCTGGCCGTGGGTTCCCGCGCCGACCTGGAGACGTTCGTCGGCCCCGGCACCCGGATGCTCGACCATCCGACCGGCGCGGTGCTGCCCGGTTTCGTCGAACCGCATCTGCACCTGGTGTCCTCGGCGCTGGTGTTCGACGGTGTGGACTGCTCGCCGTATGCCAACAAGACCCTCGACGCGGTGCTGACCGCGCTCAAGGCGGCCGTCGCCGCCGCTCCCGCCGGCCAGGCGGTGGTCGGGCAACTCTTCGACCCGAGCCTGCTGCCCGGCCAACCCGACTTGACCGCGGCCCTGCTCGACCAGATCTCGACCCAGGTGCCGATCGTGGTGATGAACGCCTCGCAGCACTTCTTCTACGTCAACTCCGCGGCGTACGCGGCGGCCGGTGTCACCGCCGACACTCCCAATCCGCCCGGCGGCGACTACGGCGTCCGCAACGGCACGCTCACCGGCATCGTGGCCGAGAACGCCGCGATGCTCAGCTTCGTCAAGGTGCTGCCCGCCCTCACCCCGCAGGTGATCGCGAAGGCGATCACCGGCATCGCGGCCATGGCGGCCAAAGCGGGCGTGACCTACATCCACGAGGCGGCCACCGGCGCCATCGCCGGGGCGCAGGAGGTGGATCTCCTGCATCGCACCTTCGCCCAGCCTGGTTTCCCCGTCCGCGGCTCGATGTCGCTGTGGGGCCTGAAACTGGACGACTTCGTCAAAGCCGGCATCGTGCCCGGGTCCGGGGACGACCGCCTGCGTTCGCAGACCGTCAAGTGGGTCTCCGACGGCTCCAACCAGGGCCACACCGGCTTCATGCGGGAGAACTACCTCGGCCGCGACACCCGCGGGGTGGCCAACTTCAGCCCGGCGGACCTCGCGGCGCACTTCGCCGCGACCGTCGACGCCGGCTGGCCGATCATGTGCCATGCCAACGGCGACGCCGCCATCGACATGGTGCTGGCCGCGTTCGCGTCGACGGCCGGGCTGCGCGGCTGGGATGCCGCCAAACGGCATCGCATCGAGCACTGCTCGCTGCTGCACGACGAGCACATCGCCACGATGGCCCGGCTGGGGATCACGCCCAGCTTCCTGATGAACCACGTGCGGCTGTGGGGGAAGGTCATGCGCGACGACATCCTCGGCGCACCGCGCGCCGACCTGCTCGACCGTTACGCCTCGGTGGTCAAAGCCGGACTGCGGGCCAGCTTCCACTGCGACTTCTCGGTCTCGCCCATCGCGCCGCTGAACTACATCGCCACCGCCGCGGCCCGAACCATGGCCGACGGAGGCGAGGTGCTCAATGCCGCAGAGCGGGTTTCAGTGGCCCAGGCACTGCGCGGCAGCACCATCGACGCGGCGTGGATGTGTCACGCCGACGGACTGGTCGGATCACTGGAAGCGGGCAAGGCCGCGGACTTCGTCCTGCTCGGCGACGATCCGCTCGATCATGAGGCCGATCCCGATGCGGTGCGCGAAATCGCCGTGCTGGCAACCTACCTGGACGGCGAGCAGGTGTAGCTCTGCGGCAGGCAGGATGGGTGTCGGGCGTGATCCCCAGCGCAACCCGCAGAGCTTCGGACAGAGAATCTACGCGTTATCCGCCAGCATCTCGATGAGCCGGCCGAACTTGGGCGTCCACGACATCACGGCGTTGTGCCGCCAGCCCATCACGTGGAAGGGCTCGTTGTGGGCGATCTCCTCGGCCTCATCGCGTGAGCTCACCCGCAGTACGCCGAACCCCGGCGGCACCGGCGCCTGGCCGGGGACCTTCGGCTCCCCGATACACGGCCCCATGAACAGCACCTTGCCCTCTCGGACCACGCGGTGCATGTAGGCGTAGTGGACTTCCAGCGGGGTCGGCTGCTGGGACTGGGCGGCGGCGGCTGCCTGTGGATCCACCGGCAGCGGGGTCATGACGACCAGGTACAACTCCGGGACGCCGGCGGCTTCGCCCTGCGCCTGCATGGCGGCGAAATCGAAGTCGTCGGCACTCACAGCGCGACCTCCCGTCGTTCCATCCGGGGAACGCCCGGACCCGGCTCGTTGACGCCCCAACTCCGACGCGAAACGCATCAGCGGCTGACTCCGCAGGTACTCCAGTTCAAGATCGGTGAAAGCCGCCACGAAATCTCCATTCAGCACGCACTCGAAGTAACCGCCTTATGCTTCCTGGACGCAGCCCGCCTGCACAAGACCGCACCCCAAGGTGCGTGCGAAAGCCCGGACGGTCTATCCCGAACTGCGGCTGGGCCATCGCCGCCCGGTCCGCGATCCAGGCGAACCGTCGGCGTTTCGATGGCTTGAACTCCGGGCGCTAGGGTTCTTCGGGCGGACCGACAGGAACAGTGGGGCGAAATTCATGACCGAAGCAGCACCAGAGGCACCGGCGCTGGGACCGCGGGTTGGGCACTGGTACCAGATGGACGGCACCTACCTCGTCGGCCGCGAGAAGGTTCGCGAATACGCCCGCGCCGTCCAGGACGACCACCCCGCCCACTGGGACGTCGAGGCCGCCGCGAGGCTGGGCTACTCGGGCCTGGTGGCGCCGCTGACCTTCACCTCGACCCCGGGCATGGCGTGTAACCGCCGCATGTTCGAGTCGATCGTCGTCGGCTACGACACCTACCTGCAGACCGAGGAGGTCTTCGAGCAGCACCGGCCGATCGTGGCCGGGGACGAACTGCACGTCGACGTCGAACTGACCGAGGTGCGCCGGACGGCCGGCCGGGACTTCATCACCGTCACCAACACCTTCACCGACGCAGCCGGCGAGCGGGTGCACACCCTGCATACCACCGTGGTCGGCGTCACCGCCGAGGACATCAACCCCGCGGTCAAGGCGGCCGTCCAGAAGGCGATGATGCACGACGTCGACATCATGGGCGTCGGCGGATCCGACGCGTCCTACGAGAAGACGGTCCGGCCCGAGCGTGAGGTCCGAATCGCCCGGGACGACGAACGCACGCTGGGCACACTGAACTTCGACGACCTCAAGGTCGGCGACACCATCCCGGTGCATCACACCCGGCTGTCCCGCGGTGACCTGGTCAACTACGCCGGCGTGGCCGGTGACGCCAACCCCATCCACTGGGACGAGGACATCGCCAAGCTGGCCGGGCTTCCCGACGTGATCGCCCACGGGATGCTCACGATGGGCCTGGGTGCGGGGTTCGTCTCGGAATGGTCGGGCGACCCCGGTGCGGTGACCCGCTACGCCGTTCGGCTGTCACAGCCGGCTGTCGTATCGGCCGCCGAGGGCGCCGACATCGAATTCAGCGGAAAGATCAAGTCGCTGGATCCACAGACCCGCACCGGCGTGGTGCTGGTGGCCGCCAAGTCCGACGGCCGCAAGATCTTCGGCCTGGCGACGATGGATATCCGCTTCCGCTGACCAAGGTCTCGGTGGTCCGGTTCCCGTTTGAGCCTCGCGGTTCATGTAGATAGCTCAGACCGGCCGGGATAGTGGAAAGTCGACTGTCTGTTGTGTTCTAGTCGAGGAGTTTCCCGTGCACGCGCGTACCACGCTGGTCGTAGTCGGATTGGCGTTGATGGCGCCGCTGAGCGGTTGCGCCCGGAGCGACGCCCCGTCGGCCGGCACGACGACCGTCGTGACCGTCACCGAGATCCCCGGCGCGACGCCGCCGCGGGCGACCGACGTCATGAATGCAGCTCATCAGTGGACCGGCGGACCGGATGGCACCGGCATCTTCTCCGTCGGCAGTCGGCCGCAGGATGGACTCGCAGCCGCGATTCCGCCCGGGCGCTATTCGGTCCGGGTCGCAGCCGGAGCGAGTCACGGTCACTGGATGGTGTGCGAATTGCCGCAGTGCGGACCGGGCTTTCAGGAGAACGCGGCGGCCTTGGGCAATCAGGTCGGACCGGATTCTTCTGCCCTGTACATCGGCCCTCAGGCGCGGAGCTTGTGGGTGCACGACGTGGTGCTCAGCCCCATCGCTGACTGAGCAGCGCCGCTCCGCACTACTCTCGGGGCGTGAATAACGGCGAGGACCTCCCCGCAGCGCCGCCGAGCCGCAGGCCGCACATCGTGCGGTTGGCGGTGTTCGTTGCGGTCCTGCTCGTGATGTTCTACCTGGTGGCCGTCGAGCACGTCATCGACATCGAGTCCGTCCGCGCCACCATCGCCGCGGCCGGTCCCGTCGCTCCGCTGGTCTACATCCCGGTCTCGGCGGTCCTCGCGTCGATGTTCGTCCCGGGCCCGTTACTCGCCGCCGGCAGCGGACTGTTGTTCGGACCGGTGCTCGGCACACTGGTCACGTTGTGCTCCGCGGCGGCCACGGCAACCCTGGCCGCCTTCGTGGGCCGGCGGGCGGGGCGGGACAGCGCCCGCGCCCTGGTCGGGGCCGAGTGGGCCGGCCGGATCGACAACCAGATCCAGCGACGCGGCCTCTGGGCGGTAGTCGGACAGCGTTTCGTGCCCGGCATCTCCGATGCACTGGCGTCCTACGTGTTCGGCGCTTTCGGAATGCCGTTGTGGCAGATGGCAATCGGCGCGTTCATCGGATCGGCGCCGCGGGCGTTCGTCTATACCGCGCTGGGCGCCTCGATCTCGGACCTGAACTCGCCGCTGGCCTATGCGGCGGTCGCGGTGTGGTGCATGACCGCGATCATCGGTGCGTTTGCGGCGCACCGCGGGTATCGAAGTTGGCGCGGGCAGAAGACCACCGCAGCCAACCCGTAGTTACTCGTGGACCTCGTCAAGCCGTGCGGCAACCCGGGCCAGCGCCTCTTCGAAGACGTCCACCTTGTCGCTGCGCTTCTCGTTGGCCGGGGCCGCGGCCCCGCGGCCACCCTCGGCCTCCACCCGGGCCGCGCCCTGGCGACGCAGCAGGCTGAAATTTTTCTCCCGCGCGTTGCGCAGACGGGTCTGCAGCTTCTTCAGCGCCTGCGCATCCAGGCCCTCCAAGGCGTGCGGGGCAGTCTCGTCGATCAACGAGCTTTCCTCGGCGGACAGATTCACATGGTGGTTGCTCACAAGAGTTTCATAGTCCATTTCGGCCGCAAATTCGCGCGAACGTCGCGCACGGCGACAACCTCTATCGGCCGAAGCCGGCGTCGCGCAGGGCCTGTGCCATGGATCCGGCTGGCGCAACCGTCTGGGCCGCACCGCCCCGGCGATCGCGGTTCGGTTTCGGCTGGCCGGCATGCTTCCGCGGGTGACTTCCGCCGTCCCGTGGAGGCCTCGCGGTCGCGGCAGGACGGTTGCCTGGGAGCATCTTCGGGTCATCGGTGAGGCGCAGAGTGAGGGCGATCCGCTGGCGTTCCACGTCAACCTCAAGCACCTTCACCCGAACGACCTGTCCTGACCGCACGACCTCATGCGGGTCGGAGACGAAACGGTCGGCCATCGCCGAGACGTGGACGAGCCCGTCCTGGTGAACCCCGACGTCGACGAAGGCGCCGAACGCGGCGACGTTGGTCACCACCCCTTCGAGCACCATGCCGGCCTTGAGATCGGACACCTTCTCCACCCCGGTGGCAAACCTGGCGGTTGAAAACGCCGGACGTGGATCGCGGCCGGGCTTCTCCAGTTCGCCCAGGATGTCGGTGACGGTGGGGATACCGAACCGGTCATCGGCGAAGTCGGCGGGCCGAAGCGCGCGCAAGGACCGCTCGTTGCCGATCAGTTCGGCGAGCGTGATTCCCGAGCGGTCCAGGATGCGCCGCACCACGGGATATGCCTCAGGATGGACGCCGGAGGCGTCCAGCGGATCATCGCCGCCGCGGATTCGGAGGAACCCCGCGCACTGTTCGAATGCTTTGGGGCCCAGGCGAGGAACGTCCAGGAGCGCTTTCCGACTGCGGAACGCACCAGCGGTGTCGCGGTGCGCGACGATGGCCTGGGCCAGCGATTCGGAGATGCCCGACACCCGCGACAGCAGCCGCACCGAGGCGGTGTTGAGGTCCACCCCTACCGCGTTGACCGCATCCTCGACGACCGCGTCCAGGCTGCGCGCCAACGTCCCGGGGGTCACGTCGTGTTGGTACTGCCCGACACCGATGGACTTCGGTTCGATCTTGACCAGTTCGGCCAGCGGGTCCTGCAGGCGACGGGCGATCGACACCGCGCCACGCAGTGTCACGTCGAGGTCGGGCAGTTCCTGAGCGGCGTAGGCCGAGGCCGAGTAGACCGAGGCACCCGCCTCGCTGACCATGGCCTTCACCGGCGCCGCGGCCCCGGCGGTCTTGATATCGGCGATCAACTCGGCGGCCAGTGCATCGGTCTCCCGTGACGCGGTGCCGTTGCCCACGGCGATCAGTTCGACACCGTGCCGGGCGACGAGCGCCGCCAGGGTGGCTTTGGCGGCATCCCAACGGTTCTGCGGCTGGTGCGGAAAGACGGCGCAGGTGTCGAGGATCTTCCCGGTGCCGTCGACGACGGCCACCTTGACGCCGCTGCGAAAGCCCGGGTCGAGTCCGAGGGTCCTGCGGCCGCCGGCCGGCGCCGCGAGCAGCAGGTCTTTGAGATTCTTGGCGAAGACCCGCACCGCATCGCCCTCGGCGCGCTGCCGCAGCCGCACCCGGGCATCGATGGACGCGCCGACCACCAACCTGGTACGCCACGCCCAGGCGACGGTCGCCGCCAACCACGGCGTCGCGGGGGTCGTGGCGGCCAGATCGATACCCAGCGCGGTCGCGATCATGGACAGGTAGGCCGCGTCCTCCCCACCGTCCAGACGTACCGACAGGACTTGTTCCTTCTCGCCGCGCAACACGGCCAGCACCCGGTGGGAGGGCATGCTCTCCAGCGGTTCGCTGTACTCGAAATAGTCGCGGAATTTCTGCGCCGCAGGACTATTAGCGGTCTCGTCGGACCACGGCGCGCTACGCAGCGACCCGCCGGCCCAGAACTTCTCGCGGACGCCGCCCACCAACTCGGCGTCCACAGCGGCCCGCTCGACCAGAATGTCGCGCGCACCATCCAGCGCAGCCGACACATCTGCCACGACGTCGCTGAGGAACTCCGAGGCGACGTCGTCGGGAACCAGGGACGGGTCGCCGAGCAGACGGTCAGCCAGCGGCTCAAGTCCGGCTTCCATCGCGATCTGCGCTTTGGTGCGCCGCTTCGGCTTGAACGGCAGGTAGATGTCTTCGACGCGGGCCTTGGTCTCGGCGGCCAGCAGCGCGGCTTTCAGTTCCTCGGTGAGTTTGCCCTGCTCCTCGATGGAGGCCAGCACCGCGGCCCGCCGCTGGTCGAGTTCCCGCAGGTAGCCCAGGCGCTCTTCCAATGCCCGCAACTGGCCGTCGTCGAGGCTGCCGGTCACCTCCTTGCGGTAACGAGCGATGAACGGCACCGTCGCACCCTCGTCGAGCAGGCGCACCGCGGCAGCAACCTGGCCTTCGCCCACAGCCAACTCGTCAGCGAGGCGGGCGGTGACAGATTTGAGGGGTACACGCGAAGTCACGCGGAGAACCTACCCAGGCGGTCCGACAGCAATCCCGCTCGGGCGGCGATTGGGGTGTTCGGCTGAGGGCAAATACCATCGATACCGATGACAAACGAGCTAGACCAACGCCCGAGCACGGCAGCCGCCAAATTGTCGGCCGAAGCCGGCCGCCGGCGTACCTTCGCCGTGATCAGCCATCCCGACGCCGGCAAATCGACGCTGACCGAGGCCCTGGTCCTGCACGCCAAGGCCATCACCGAAGCGGGTGCGATCCACGGCAAGGCCGGCCGACGCGCCACCGTGTCGGACTGGATGGAGATGGAACAGGCCCGCGGCATCTCGATCACCTCCACCGCACTGCAGTTCCCCTACCTCTCCGCCGACGGGCAGGAGTGCGTGATCAATCTCCTCGACACCCCGGGGCACGCGGACTTCTCCGAAGACACCTACCGGGTGCTCAGCGCCGTCGACTGCGCGGTCATGCTGATCGACGCCGCGAAAGGCCTTGAGCCCCAGACGCTCAAACTGTTTCAGGTCTGCCGTCACCGCGGCATCCCCATCATCACGGTGGTTAACAAGTGGGACCGGCCGGGCCGGCACGCCCTGGAGCTTCTCGACGAGATTGCCGATCGCATCCAGCTCAAGCCCACCCCGTTGACGTGGCCGGTCGGCATTGCCGGGGACTTCAAGGGTGTGCTGGATCGCCGCACCGGCAATTACATCCGGTTCACTCGCACCGCCGGTGGCGCCACCGCGGCACCCGAGGAGCACATCCCGCCCGACAGCGCCGAGGACGCCGCCGGACAGGACTGGCTGACTGCGGTCGAGGAGTGCGAGCTGTTGTCCGCCGACGGTGGGGACCACGACGAGGACTCATTCCTTCTCGGTGAGACGACGCCGCTGCTGTTCACGTCCGCAGCGCTCAATTTCGGGGTGAACCAGTTGCTGGACAACCTGGTTCGCCTGGCGCCATCGCCGCACGGTCAGGTCGACGTCGACGGCAATCTGCGGCCGGTCGACGCCCCGTTCAGTGCGTTCGTCTTCAAGGTTCAGGCCGGTATGGATTCGGCGCATCGCGATCGGATCGCCTATGCGCGGGTGTGCTCGGGGACCTTCGAGCGCGGCGACGTCCTGACCCATGCCGCGACCGGCAAGCCGTTCGTGACCAAGTACGCGCAGTCGGTGTTCGGGCAGCAGCGCTCGACGCTGGACAGCGCCTGGCCGGGGGATGTCATCGGCCTGGCCAACGCCGCCGCGCTGCGTCCGGGCGACACCCTGTTTCGCGATGTCCCCGTTCACTTTCCGCCGATTCCGAGCTTCTCCCCCGAACACTTCGCGGTGGCCCGCGGCACCGATCCCAGCAAGCACAAGCAATTCCGCAAGGGGATCGAGCAACTCGATCAGGAAGGCGTCGTGCAGGTGCTGCGTTCAGACCGCCGCGGTGAGCAGGCGCCGGTCTTCGCCGCGGTCGGGCCGATGCAGTTCGAGGTGGCCGAGCATCGGATGGCGGCCGAATTCGGCGCGCCGATCAAGATGGAAAGGCTGCCCTACACCGTCGCCCGCGCGATCGACCCCGATGACGTGGCACTGGTGGCCAAGCAGGTGTCGATGGAGGTGCTCACCCGCACCGACGGCGTCATGCTGGCGCTGTTCACCACCAAGTGGCGGATGCAGGGCTTCTGCGAGGACAACCCCAAGGTCCGATTGAGCTCGCTGGTCGCCGCCGGCGAAAACTGAACTTCGGCAACAGTGTTCGGCTACCGCTGCGCCACCTGACCGTTGTCGACGACCCAATACCGATCCACCCGGACGTTTTGCAGCATCCGGCGGTCATGGGTGACCAGGAGCAGCGCCCCGTCGTAGCTCTCCAGCGCCTGCTCGAGTTGCTCGATGGCCGCCAGGTCGAGATGGTTGGTCGGCTCGTCGAGCACCAGGACATTCGTCCCGCGGGCCTGCAGCAGCGCCAGACCCGCGCGGGTCCGTTCCCCCGGCGACAGTTCGTCCACCGGACGCTCGACATGGTCGGCGCGTAATCCGAACTTGGCCAACAACGTTCGCACGTCGGCGGTCGTCCAGGTCGGCACCTTCTGTTCGAATCGGTCCACCAGTCTCTCGGGGCCGGTGAACTCGGCGCGGGCCTGGTCGATCTCGCCGATCGCGACGTTGGCGCCGAGACTCGCCCGGCCCTCGTCAGGCTGCCGGCGCCCGAGCAGCAGGCGCAGCAGGGTGGACTTCCCGGCGCCGTTGGGCCCGGTGATGCCGATCCGCTCGCCGGCGTCGACCTGCAGTGACACCGGTCCGAGAACGAAATCCCCCTGTCGCACAACAGCATTGTCGAGCGTGGCGACCACCGAACTGGATCGCGGCGCGGCCGCGATGGTGAACTGCAGTGACCATTCCTTACGGGGTTCGACGACCTCGTCCATGCGGGCGATCCGGCTCTCCATCTGGCGCACTTTCTGCGCCTGCTTCTCGCTGGATTCCATCGCCGCGCGCCGCCGGATCTTATCGTTGTCGGGCGCCTTGCGGATCGCGTTGCGGACCCCCTGACTCGACCATTCCCGCGCGGTGCGGGCGCGGGCCACCAGGTCGGCTTTCTTGTCGGCGAACTCCTCGTACTCCTCCCGCCGGTGCCGCCGGTTGACTTCGCGTTCCTCCAGATAGCTGTCGTATCCGCCGCCGAACACCACCGTCGTGTTCTGCGCCAGGTCCAGTTCCAGGACGCGGGTCACGCTGCGGGCCAGGAACTCCCGGTCGTGGCTGACCAGCACCACCCCGCCGCGAAGATCGCGCACGAAGTCCTCCAGCCGGGCCAGGCCGTCGAGGTCGAGATCGTTGGTCGGCTCGTCAAGCAGCGCGATGTCGAACCGGGACAGCATCAGAGCCGCCAAACCGACACGCGCCGTCTGACCGCCCGAGAGGTCGGTCATCAGCGTCGAATCCGGTTGTACGACAGTCAGATCCAACCCAAGATCGGCCAGCACACCGGGCATCCGGTCATCGAGGTCCGCCGCGCCGGTGGCCAGCCAGTGGTCTAGGGCCGCCGAGTACGCCTCGGCGGGGTCCACACCGTCCGGTGGGCCTTCGCCGGACAGCGCTGCGGCGGTGCGTTCCATCGCCTCGGTGGCAGCGGTGCACCCGATGCGCCGGGCAATATAGGCGCCGGCGGTCTCGCCGGGGACCCGATCGTGTTCCTGCGGCAGCCAGCCGACAAAGGCATCGGCCGGGGCGACGCTGACCGAGCCCTCCAGTGGCTCGAGATCGCCGGCCAGAATCCGCAGCAGGGTGCTTTTTCCGGCCCCGTTGGCGCCGACGACACCGACCACGTCGCCTGGGGCCACCGTCACGTCCAGGCCCTCGAAGAGGGTGCGGTGGGCGAACCCGCCGGCCAGGTTCTTGGCGACAAGCGTTGCGGTCACTGGTCCATCGTCGCATCACGCGTGCGACCGACCGCGATACCGGGGACATAGCCGCCGGCGCAGGTTTAATAAACGGATGCCTCAGGAGCCTGCACACCCCCCGGCGGGTCGCGTCGTGCGAATGCTCGTTCTCGCGGCACTCGTCGTCGCCGCGGCGGTGGGCATCGGGTTGGGCGTGTACTGGCTCAACGACGCCAGCCAATCCGAACACAGCAGTGCCGGCAGCACCGACGTCGCCGACCGGGTGTCGGTGATCGCGACGGTGGAGAAAGTGGACCCGGCGCAGTACACAGTGTCCGTGCGGGTGTGGGCTGTTCCCCGCGGCCGGTTCACCTCCGACGGCGGCGAGACCGCGAACCGCGACATTCGCGTGCTGTCGAGCGGGCTCAATGGCGGCGGTCTGGCGCTGGACAGCGGGCGTCGAATTGGGGCACAGACGATTCCGGTGGAACTCCGCGGGACCCGCTCCGGGCAATCCCCCGATCGGCTCGATCCTCGATTACACGGCGTTCCTGTGGGCCGAGGCGATTGTGGTCTGTTCGCTGACTTATGTTGTGGTGCGGGGAGTTTCGCTGGAGTGGCGAAACGAACCGGCTACGGGGTAGGGGCCGGAGCCGGGGCTGCCGGGTCCAGGTACCACGGCGGCACGGGTCCGCTGATCGGGTAGTAGCCGGGCGGTAGCGCGGGCCGCGGGCCGCTGTCGGCGGCGCCGCCGCTCGATGTCGCCGGCGTTTCCGAACCCGGCGCGTTGGTCGAGACGTAGCCGGGCGGCAGCTTAGGCGCGGGACCGGCCCCGGGCGGCGGGGCGGGTGCGCCGAGACCCCCGATCGCGTCGCCGGGACTGAGGAACGGGTTCTGTGCCTGATGCCAGAGGTCCTTGATGGATCCGAGGATTCCTCCGCCGCCGCTGCCCCCGGGCGGCGGGACGGTGTTCGGGACCGTCGGCCGGGGAACCGGGGCGTCGGCGGGCAGCACCGCTGGGGCCGTCGGATCGACGGGGGCGGCACCGGGAGCGGGAGGCGGCACGGCGGCCGGGCCGCCGGGCGACGCAGCGGCCGGGCCGCCCGGCGACGCAGCGGC
>CAIRCP010000064.1 GCA_903877095.1 uncultured Actinomycetes bacterium
GACGGCCCCAACATGCGCCGACACGGCCATCAGCAGGACACCACCTGACCACAGCGCAGGCGCGGGGACCGCTACCAGATCCCCGCGCCCGCGCTACCACTTCCTCACACAGCCGCTACCAACAACCCCGGCTAAACACCGTGCGCCGACACCAGCCGTAGCGTCTGTCCGACGTCGGTGCCGAGTTGCTCGATGTCCGCCGGATGCAGGTAGGCGGGGTTGCTGGTGGCGGTCTTGGGCAGTTCGTGGCACATGCTGTTGTAGACACTGCCGTTGCGTCGGCAGATCATCAAATGGGTGAAGGCGGAGTCGTCGCCGAACCGGCCCTCGACTCCGATGTCGTAGTTGATCAGATCGTCGATCTCGTCGGCGACGCCGTCGGGAAACAGCAGGAAACGGTCGTCCATACCTTCGAATTTGGGCAGGATTTTCACCTCCGCGAATTCTTCGTAGACCTTGCCGCCGTCGTGGCTCATGATGTCGCGCAACGTAACCCGCGTCGACCCCGGTGGGTACAGCATCTCGAGGAACCCGACCGGGGACGGTAGCTGGTCGAGGTTCAGATCCTGTTCGCCGATGCGCATCGGCGTTCCCAGCCGTCGGGCGATCTGCGCGAACCAGAACCATTCCTCGCGTGCTTCACCGGGCGCGTCGACCACCGGGTGGGCGAACTGCACGAAGGGCTTGTTGTACAGAAAGTCGTTGAACCCGTTCAGCTCCGGGCGTTCCAGACCGTAGCTGCCCGGCAGGAAGACGTCGGCCAGCTCGACGGTGTCGGTCGGCCGGACGTCCATGCAGATCAACGTGTCCAGTGATTGCAGCGCGCGCCGGGTCTTTTCGCGATCCGGCCACGAGGTCAGCGGACTTCCGCCCGCGACGATCAGCGCGCGGATCTGTCCCTTTCCGGGAGTGAGGATCTCGTCGGCGAGGGTGCTGGTGGGCATCTCGTGAAACAACTGCGAAGCCCCCGACAGCCGTGACCGCTTGGTGTTGCACCCGGGATTGAGTTTGGGCGGGATGAATGCTCGCGGCACGACTGCGGCCACGGACGGCAGGTCGGGCATCAGCATGCTGAGGTGTTCGTTGACCTCGCCGACCCGGTTGAAGCGGCCGCAGATGATGTTGATCGCGTAGATCAGGTGCTCGGTGAGGTTGCCGTGCGGGCCCATGTCCGGACCCGTCGCGCTGGATATCGTGCCCCGGCTCACCGAGGTGAACATCTCGACAGCCGCCTCGATGTCCGCCGCGCGCAGCCCAGTGCGGCGGGCGACGTGGTCCAGCGTGAACGGTGCCAGCGCAGCTCTCAGTTCGGTTGTGCCCGAGACGAACTCGTCGCAGAACGCCGTGTCGAAGCGGTTCCCGTCCAGGATGAGGTTGAACATTCCGGCCAGCAGCGCGGCGTCCTCGTGTTGACCGTCTCTCGGGATGACGACCACGGGGTGTTGTGCCGTCGTTGATCCTGCCGATGTGGTGGTGGTTGTCGGGGGTGGGTTTGATCTTGGTGGTCTGCACCGTCAGTGTGTCGAGGAACTGATGGGTGCACGGCGC
>CAIRCP010000065.1 GCA_903877095.1 uncultured Actinomycetes bacterium
CCGGACCCATCCCGAACCCGGAAGCTAAGCCTACCAGCGCCAATGATACTACCCAAAAGGGTGGAAAAGTAGGACACCGCCGAACACACATTAAAGACCTGAGCCCCCCAAACCAAAAACTTGGGGGGCTCAGGCATTTGTGTTTATCAACGCATTTAAACGCGCTGGAGTTCGAATAGCGGAATAACGCGATTCGTTTTCACCTGATATTCGCCGAACCCCGGTGCGGCAGCCACGACCTTCGGATAGACGTCGTTGCGCTCGTCTAATGGCAATTCCCGGGCAATCACGTCGTAAGCGTCAGTGCCGACCTCGATATGCGCTGGTGGATGCGCGCGCAGGTTATGCACCCAATCCGGGTTGCTGTCCGACCCGGCCTTCGACCCGACGATGATCATCATGTCGTCGATCTGGAGATATGCCAGTGGCGCCAGACGGGGTTGGCCGGACTTGGCCCCGGTGGTCGTGAGCAGCAGTAACGTAGCGCCCTCGAAAGGCGGACCGACCTTGCCCCCGTTGGCTCGGAACTCGGCGATGATGCGGCTGTTGAAGTCCTTTAAGTCATTCACGTTGTCCGACGCGGAAAAGTCCGGCATGGCAATGTCCTTCTAGCTGAACAGGGCGGGCTGTGCGGGCTGGCGATCGCGCTCGAGGGTCAGAAGAATTCGCTTCCGGTCGAGGCCTCCGCCGTAACCGGTAAGGCTTCCGGTCGATCCAACTACCCGATGGCACGGAACGATGATGCTGAGCGGATTGCGGCCGTTGGCCAGACCCACCGCACGCGACGCGCTCGGTGCGCTGACCTGTGCGGCGATATCCCCGTAGGTGCGCGTCTCCCCGTAAGGGATCGTCTGTAGCGCCGCCCAGACCCGGCGCTGGAAATCGGTTCCCGGTAGTCGAAGATCTAGGTCGAACTCGGTCAGCTCGCCGGCGAAGTAGGCGTCGAGTTGCTCGACGGCCTCGCCGAACATTCCTGGCGGTGCCGGCTCCCAACCCGTGCGATCAGGCTCGTGAGTCTGGTCGACCATTCGCAGGTGCATCAGGGTAGGCCCGACTCCCGCGAGTGTCAGCGGGCCGACGGGACTGTCGATGGTCCGGTACTGCAGCGACGTCATCTCTCGATGTTTGCACAGGTCGGGCTCGCGAGGGAGTTGGGCGGAGCTATAAGAATGCGAGCCCGGAGGTATCAGGTACCGCCGGTATTGACATCGGACTGTGGTGGCTCTACTTTCACGATCAACTACGAGAGAAGGGCGTCCGATGACGACGTCGATGTCGCACAGCGAGACTCGAGTGCGCACCCGCGAGGAGTTCTCCGATCGTCTGCTGAGCGGCTCGATCAAGAAGTCCTACGAACCGGCGGTCGACATCGACTGGGACGCCCCGCTCGATCCGGAGAAGTTTTTCCTGCCGCCGCAGATGGTGACTCTTTACGGCACCCCGGAATGGGACGCGTTGACCCGCGGCCAACAACGGGAACTGTCGCGCCAGCAGTTGATCAACATGCTCTCGGCTGGAATCTGGTTCGAGAACATCCTCAACCAGGCCCTGTTGCGCGGCATCATGCACACCAACCCGACGTCCCGTGCGACCCAGTACATGCTCACCGAACTCGGTGACGAGACGCGGCACATGGTGATGTTCGGCAAGACGATCGATCGCGTCGGTGGGATCCCGGTGCGGCCCAGACTCTTCCAGCGGATCATGATCAACTCGCTGCCCTTTCTCTTCCGGGGGCCGGTGCTGTGGGGTGCGGCACTGGTGGGCGAGGAGGTCTTCGACGCGCTTCAGCGCCAGATCCTCGACGACCCGGAACTGCAGCCGATCGTTCGGCGGCTGATGCGGATCCACGTCACCGAGGAGGCGCGGCACATCCAGTTCGCCCGCGACGGTCTGCGTAAAGAGGTGCCCGCCATGCCGTGGTACCGCCGGGTCGCCCTGGCCAACCTGCACGGCGTGGGTGGTCCGTTCTACCGGATGCTCTTCACCCTGCCGGTGTACTACGACCGGGCCGGGCTCGACGGCCGGGAGATGCGCCGGATCGCCAGGGCGAACCCGCATTTCCGGCAGAAGTGCCGGGAGTCGTTCCAGCCGTTGGGAGCGTTCTTCGAAGAGGTCGGGCTGATGGGCCGGCTCAGCCGGCGGCTGTGGCGCCGGGCCGGCTTCCTGTGAGCGTCATCGTGATCGGCGCCGGGGCGCCGCCCGAACTGGGCTTGGGTGCGTGCACGGTGCTCCCCGATGCGGCGGCGACGCACTTCGACAACGGCACCGAGACATGGACGGTGACCACCGGTGTCGGCCAGAGTGCCACTGCCAGAACGATTGTCGACACCCGGCCGTCGGGCAACCCCGTGATCGCGGCACACGGCGTCCCGAACTACTTCCGCATCCCAGGCCCCGACGTGCGGCAGCAGGCGCGCTATGTCGCCCGCTGCCTGAGCATGATCGAGCGTTCCGGTGCGGCCCGCGTAGAAGCCAGGGGTCGGATCGTGCTGCGCCGCTGGCTTCCACAACCGGTGGCATCCCGCTTCTACCTCAGCGGCGCCGAACCCGGCCCGGACGATCTCTACGACGGGCCCGCCGTGGTCACCGTCAGCGGTCAGGATATTCCCACCCGGGTTCGGTTGACGGGCCACCTTGATGCCGTCGGTGTTTAGCCGGGGTTGTTGGTAGCGGCTGTGTGAGGAAGTGGTAGCGCGGGCGCGGGGATCTGGTAGCGGTCCCCGCGCCTGCGCTGTGGTCAGGTGGTGTCCTGCTGATGGCCGTGTCGGCGCATGTTGGGGCCGTC
>CAIRCP010000066.1 GCA_903877095.1 uncultured Actinomycetes bacterium
CGACGGCCCCAACATGCGCCGACACGGCCATCAGCAGGACACCACCTGACCACAGCGCAGGCGCGGGGACCGCTACCAGATCCCCGCGCCCGCGCTACCACTTCCTCACACAGCCGCTACCAACAACCCCGGCTAAACACCCGGGTCGTTCAACTGCCGGTCATCACCGGGTGAGAGCAACTTCAAGCCGGACACCGCAACGAATTTCGCGTCCTTGTCGATCAGGTCGGAGATCACCGGCGAGGCCGCGTCGTAGTCGCGGGCATCGGCGGGCGTCACCAGGTAGGGCGCGCCGTGCACCGGCAGGATCAGGGTGCTCATCGCGGTCCACACCTCGTCGCCGCCGGACAGCGCCTGCTTGCCCGCGTAGGCCAGGGTCCCCGTCGCCGCCATGTTGGTCTTTCCCATATCCCCGGTGTTGTCGAGGTACGCGCCCAGGGGCGAAGTGCAGCCGGTCAGCTTCCAGGAACCGCCGCGCTGCGGGCGGACGTCGAAGAAGTTCGCGTTCACCGCGATGGTCGGCCGGCCCAGCAATTGCCAGGCTTGTTGCGGAGCAAAGGTCTCCGCCGATTGCGGAAGACCCTCTGCAGTGCGGGCGCCGGGCGTGTGCTCGCATCGGGCCTGGGCGCCCTGGTGGGTGTCGGCCAGCAGCCTCGGTGACAGCCGGGTGGCGGCGCTCTTGAGCACCGTAAGCCGGCCGCCGCTGGTCATCTCATACCAGTCGCCCGCGGCATTACGCATCGGCGCTGGGAATCCGGGACCGAAGTTGTAGACCAGATAGCTGCCGCGGGTGTTCGCGATGGCCTGCGCGAGTTGGTCCCGCGCCGCGGCATGTGCGCCGGGGGCGCTGATGCCGCTCGCCAGCGTCAGGACGGCGACGGCGACGCAGAAACGCCCGATGCGGCGAAGTGACATGGCGATCGGCCTCTGGCGGACGGGTGGGTTAACCTCCCCACGATAGCCACACCAGTATCGCTGTCAACATTTGTAACAGCTCCGTCAATGCCGGATCGCGCGCCGATCACGAACGGAGTCAGCCGGATTCGGCTCACCGCGGGCCCAGCGGCACGGCCGCTGGAAGTGGCCGGGCCGAACGGCCGCTACGGTAGCCCAATGGCTATCGAGCGGATTGAACGGACGTTCCCCGGGCACGGCGGAGTGCCGATCGTTTACGACGTGTGGCGGCCGGCCGGCGAGGTGCGCGCCGTCGTCGTGCTGGCGCACGGCTACGGCGAGCACGCCCGCCGCTACGACCATGTCGCCGAGCGGTTCGGCGCGGCCGGCCTGGCGACCTACGCACTGGACCACCGGGGCCACGGCCGCGCCGGCGGTAAGCGGGTGCGGGTGCGGCACATGAATGAGTTCGTCACCGACTACCGCGAACTCGTCAAGATCGCGCGGGACGAAAACCCCGATCTCAAAGTAGTGGTCCTGGGTCACAGCATGGGCGGCGGCATCGTGTTCGCCTATGGAGTTCAGCACTCCGACGACTACGACCTGATGATCCTGTCCGGCCCGGCGATCGCGGCGCACGAGGGCGTCTCCAAGGCCAAGGCCATCGTCGGCAAGGCCCTCGGATCGATCTTCCCCAATGTGCCCATCGAGGCCATCAACGCCGACCACGTGTCCCGTGACCCCGAGGTGGTGGCCGCCTACAAGGCCGACCCGCTGGTCTACCGCGGCAAGGTGCCCGCCGGAATCGGCAAGGCGCTCTTGGTGATCGGCGAGAAGATGCACCTGCTGGCTCCCGGCATCACCGCACCGCTTCTGGTGGTGCACGGGGAGGAGGACAAGTTGGTCGCCGCCGAAGGCAGCCGTCGTCTCGTCGAACACGTCGGCTCCAACGACGTCGAACTCAAGATCTATCCGGACCTGTACCACGAGGTGTTCAACGAGCCGGAACGTGACCGGGTACTCGACGACGTCACCGAGTGGATCACCACACGGCTATGACGCGGGTGCTGACGGCATTGGTGGCGGTGATGCTTTTACTGCCCGGGTGCTCCCGCACGGCGCCATCGGAGCGAGTGTGGGTCGACGACGAGGTCACCTTCGAGGCCGACGGGCTGACTCTGCACGGCAACTACCATCACCTGTCCGGGGAGGGCAAGGGTCCGGCGGCGCTGCTGATCTCAGAAAGCGGTGCCACCGACCGCAACGGTGACAACAACGTCGCCGGACCGATCGGCAACATGCGTCAACTGGCGCAGTTCCTGTCCGACCACGGGGTGGCGACGCTGCGCTACGACAAGGTGGGTACCGGCAAGACGGGGCTGGGCCCGCACGCCGAGCGGCCCACCGACGTGGGCACCGCCGTCTACACCGCGGGGGCCAAAGCCGCGGTGCGCTTCTTGGCCGGGCAGCCCGCCACCGACCGCATCTCGGTGTACGCGCTGGGGGAGGGGACGATGCACGCGATGGCGCTGGCCGACGACACCGCGCCCGGAGCCCCGAAGATCCACTCGCTGGGCCTGCTGCAGCCGCTGACCGCCCGCTATCTGGACCTGATCACCAGCCGGGTGAACGCCGACGTGGCGGCCGCGGTGCGCAGTGGCGCCAAGACCCAGCAGCAGGCCGATCAGGTGCTGGCCGCCTGGAACGCGGCGGTGGCTCAGGTGCGCGGGTCCGGCACGGTTCCCGGGAAGCTGCCCGACGGGCTCAGCGCGATCGTTAACCCCGGCAATGTGAAGGCGGTGGCGGAGGCCGACTCGATCGACCCGCTGGATCTGGCCGCTCGCATCCCGGACGGAACGCCGGTGCTGATGACCTGTTCGGACTCCGACGCCCAATCGTCGTGCTCGTCGATCGGACCGCTGGCCGATGCGCTGGCTCACACCGCCCTGGACCTGGTGCGGCTCAAGGGGGTCAATCACGTGTTGCGCGACGACGCCAGCGACAGCATCACCAACTACGCCAAGCAGGATCCGCTGTCGGCTCAGCTGACCGACGCACTCGGCGCCTTCGTGGGGAAGTGATCGCGTGACCGATGACCGGATGCTGACGCGGATCGCCGCGCTGCTTCGCCAGGCGGAGGGCACCGACAACCCGCATGAGGCCGAGGCCTTCATGACCGCCGCCCAGCGGCTGGCGACCGCGACCTCCATCGATCTTGCTGTGGCACGGTCACATTCGGCCACCCGCACCGCAGCGCAGGTGCCGAGTATGCGGACCATCACGATCGGGGAGCCCGGATCGCGCGGACTGCGCACCTACGTCCAGTTGTTCGCCGGGATCGCGTCGGCTAACGACGTGCGCTGCGACGTCGCGTCGAATTCCAGCTACGTCTACGCGTTCGGGTTCGCCGAGGACATCGACGCCAGCCATGCGCTCTACGCCAGTCTGGTGGTGCAGATGGTGCGGTCCTGCGACGCCTACCTGGCCACCGGCGCGCATCGCCCGACCCCGACGATCACCGCCCGGCTGAACTTCCAACTCGCGTTCGGATCCCGGGTAGCCCAACGGCTTTCCGAAGCCCGAGACCAGGCCCGCCGCGAGGCGACCCAGACGCACAGCGCCGCAACGGGAACCGCATTGGCGTTGCGCAACAAGGAAGTCGAACTGCGCGACCACTACCGCAGCCAGTCCAAAGCCCGCGGGACCTGGCGTGCCACCAAGGCCTCGGCGGGATACTCCTCGGCCGCCCGCCAGGCCGGGGACCATGCCGGCCGGCAGGCCCGGCTGGGTGCCAGTCCGGAGTTGCCCGGAGCGCGGACGCGACTGCCGCGGTAAGCGGTGCGTGACGGCCAGCGTTCCCGGGTCCGCCGCTGCGTCAGCCGTTCCGCTTCCAGAACGGCGGCACGACACGGCCGCGCCGCACCGCCATGATCAGCAGGATGACGCCGGTCGCCGTGCACAGCACGAAGGCGATGACCGAGGATTCAACCCCGAAGGGGCCGCCGGTCAGCAGCGCCGGGCCGTCGATGACCGGCCTGATTAGGCCCGGGTCGGCGTCGCCGCCCGAAACGATGCCCGAAAAGACGCCCGACTGGGTGTAGTTCCACGCCATGTGGAATCCCATGCTCATCCACAGCCGTCGGGTCAACATATAGGCGGCGGCGAGCAGGATGCCCGCTTCGACGCTGATGAAGAGGGCGCCCATCAACGTCGCGGTCGGGTTCATCAGGTGCAGGGTTGAGCCCCTCGATCTTGTAGATGCCCATGACCATGAGGACGAGGATGCAGGCGGTGTAGAGCCCGGCGCCGACGAGCAGGCCGATGCCGAATTCCCGGCCCATGCCGGGCAGTGCCAGTTCGGTGACCGGCCGGCGCTCGATCAGACGAACGAAGCCGGTGTAGACGGCAAAGCCAATGGCAGACCAGCCGATGACGACAGCAATCTGCAGCAGCGGATTGCCCGCCGTCGCCCCCATGAACTTGTTGCTGTAACCCAGCATGTAGAACATCACGGCGCCGAACACGGCGAGGCGCAACGGCGGGAATTGCGCGACGCGCAGCCACATCGGGTTTTGGGTCGTCACTACCCGCCCCGAATCCCCGACGAGTGGTACCCGGCGCGAAGCAGCAGTGCCGCTTCTGCTCCCAACACGACGTCGACCAAGAACAGCATCGCGTCTCGAAACTCCACTCCATGCCATCGGGTTCCGCTAGGGGTGGCAGGAAGCCCTTCGCTGACTGACAGGTGGTGAGCCAACTCGTGCAACACCGTGCTCTCGCGACCAAAAGCCCGGTTCTCCATGGGAATTGCCACCGTTGCGGTCGAAGGCTCGTAGTGCGCCTTGCTTTGCCCATGGCGTTCTCTCACGTGGACCGGACCGGCGTTCGGGTAGTTCTCTCGGATGGAATCCAAGCCCAGCACCCTGTCGACGTACCTCTGCACTGACGGTATGTCGGCGAATCGCTTCTGCATCGGGACATCCATGTGCGAACCGTGAAAGTTCATCCGTCCGCCCCTGTCGAGGACTGCGGACCATTGGTGCTCGGCCCCGTAGATCGCTGATGCGCTCACGTCAGACGCCTGGCGCCATCACCTCGACGGGTACGCCGTTGAGCACCGCGGTGCCCGAAAGCGGTTCCAACAGTGAGCTGTCCAGCAGGCTGTTGACGTTCACGCCCGGCTGAGTTGCGGCGACGGACAGCCGCGTGCCCGGTGCGGTGTGACCCCAGCCGTGCGGCAATGACACCACGCCCGGCCGGATGGCGTCGGTGATCTCCACCGGAACCTCCAGCTTTCCGGCCGGGCCGGTGACCACCGCGATGTCGGTGACGCCCAGCCGGGCGGCGTCGTCGGGGTGGATCAGCAGGGTGCAACGGTTGGTGCCGCCGGCCAGCGCGGGCAGGTTGTGCATCCAGCTGTTGTTGGACCGAAGATGCCGGCGCCCGATCAGCAGTAACCCGTCGGTGGTCGTGTCGACCGACTCGCGCAGCCGCGGGATGTCGGCCATGATCGGCTCCGGCGCCAATTCGATTCTCCCCGAGGCGGTTTTGAGCACCTCGGGGATACGCGGTGTCATCGGGCCGAGGTCGATCCCGTGCGGGTTGTCCTTGAGGCGCTGCAGGGTCAGCCCGTCGGGGTCCGCACCGAACGCATCGCCGAATGGGCCGAGCCGCAGCATCATGTCCAGCCGGCGTTCGTAGCCCGGTCCGTCGGTGAGCATCGCTGTCAGTTCCTCGACATCGCGGTCGGCCACCGGTGATGTGGGGTCGGCGACCTCCTTGCCCAGAACCATCGAAATGATCTGCTGGTCAACGAGTCCCGGGTCCGCATCGATGCCCACGCCGAGGATGCCCAGGGTCAGCCGGCTGACGATGGTCGCCTCGTCCGGCCGCCCGTCGGGCAACTCGAACACCGGCGGGGAGTAGCGGGCGGTGCTGTGCACCGCCACACCCGAAAGCAGGATGTCGAAGTGCGGCGTGTGGCTGGGCGGTGGGGGCGGCAGGATCACGTCGGCGTGTCGGGTGGTCTCGTTGAGATAGGGGTCGATCGAGACCATGAAATCCAGCCGGTCCAGCGCCGCGGAGAGCCGTTCGCCGTCCGGCGCCGACAGCACCGGGTTGCCGGCGATGGTGACCACGGCGCGGATCTGACCGTCGCCGGGGGTCTCGATCTCCTCGGGCAGCACCGCGGTCGGCAGCTCGGAGCAGACTTCGGGATGGCCGGACACCCGGCTGCTCCAGCGTCCCGTCGAGAATCCGCGGCCCGGCCGCGGTGGCCGCGGGGCCGATGCGATCGGGGACGTCGGGAACATCGCCCCGCCAGGCCGATCCAGATTTCCGGTCAGCAGGTTCACCACGTCCACCAGCCAGTTGGTGATGGTGCCGAACCGGACGGTCGACGTGCCGATCCGGCCGTAGACGCACGTGCGCGGGCCGGCGGCGATATCGCGGGCCAGCGCCCGGATCTGGTGGGAGGTCACACCACAATGCTCGGCGACCACTTCCGGCGGGAAATCCATCGCAACGGTGCGCAATTGCTCGACACCGGTGACGTATTCGGCGAGACCACCGAGGTCGGGGTCCACCAGGTTCTCGTCGAACAGGGCGCTGACGACCCCGAAAAGCAGGGCGCCGTCGGTGCCGGGCCGCGGGGCGATGTGGCGGTCTGCGACCTCGGCGGTGCGCGTGCGGTTCGGGTCGATCACCGTCAGGCGCCCGCCGCGCCGCCGCAGTTCCCTCAGCTTTCCGGGGAAATCGGCGGCGGTGGCGACACTGCCGTTACTCACCAGAGGGTTGGCCCCGATGATGACGAGGTGGTCGGTGCGGTCCAGATCCGGCACGGTGAACGCGAACGGGTTGCCGAACAGGTATCCGCAGGCCACCTGTTTTGGCATCTGATCCAGGGTGGAGGCCGAGAAGACCAGCCGGGTTTTCAGCGCCCGCACCAGCTGAGGGGCGTACAGGCCACCGGAGACGGTGTGCGCGTTCGGATTTCCCAAGTAGACGCCGATGCCGGCGGAGGGGTCAGCCGCCACCCGGCCCAGCCCCTCGACCGCAGCACGTAGGGCCTCGTCCCAACTGGTCTCCACCAGTTCGCCGTCGCGGCGCACCAGTGGGACCTGAAGCCGGTCTGGGTCGTTGTCCAACTCGGGGTAGCTGGCCCCTTTCGGGCAGATGAACCCGTGACTGAAGACGTCGTCGCGGTCACCGCGGGCGGCGACTACCCGGTCGTCGTCGATGGTCAGGACCATCCCGCAGGTGGCCTCGCAGAAGGGACAGATGCGCAGTGCGGTGCGCTGGGTGCTCATTGGAGTCACTGTGCTGCACCGCGGTCCGGCAGGCAAGCACGCTGCCGGACGATCGGCTCAGTCGCAGACCGCGCCGCCCGCCGCCGAACCGACGAGCTTGCGGTACTTGGCCAGCACTCCGCGGGTGTAGCGCGGCGGCGGCGGGGTGAAGCCCGCCTTGCGCGCCTCGAACTCGCTCTCGTCGACGACGAGGTCCAGCTTTCCGTTGCTCACGTCCAGCCGGATCCGGTCGCCGTCGCGCACGAACGCGATCGGCCCGGCGTCGACCGCCTCCGGCGCGACGTGGCCGACGCACAGGCCGGTCGTGCCGCCGGAGAACCGGCCGTCGGTGAGCAGCAGCACGTCCTTGCCCAGGCCGGCGCCCTTGATCGCGCCGGTGATGGCCAGCATCTCGCGCATACCGGGGCCGCCCTTGGGGCCCTCGTAGCGGATCACCACGACGTCACCGGCGGTGATGGTGCCGTCCTCGAGGGCGTCCATGGCGGCGCGCTCACCGTCGAAAACCCTTGCAGTGCCTTCGAACACGCTGGAATCGAAGCCCGCCGACTTGACCA
Organism: uncultured Actinomycetes bacterium; assembly: GCA_903877095.1. Lineage (GTDB taxonomy): Bacteria > Actinomycetota > Actinomycetes > Mycobacteriales > Mycobacteriaceae > Mycobacterium. The sequence continues at coordinate 7,757 of CAIRCP010000066.1, forward strand.
CCGCGCCCTCCGGGGCGAGTGAGCCGTGCAGGATGGTGATGCCGCCGGTGGGGTGGATGGGGTTGGACAGCGACCGCAGCACCTTGCCGTCGGGATCCGGCGGGTTGATGTGAGACAGATTCTCCGCCATGGTCTTTCCGGTCACCGTCAGGCAGTCGCCGTGCAGCATCCCGGCGTCGAGCAGTGCCTTCATCACCACCGGCACCCCGCCGATCCGGTCGACGTCGTTCATCACATGCGATCCGAACGGCTTGACGTCGGCCAGATGCGGAACCTTGGCGCCGACGCGGGTGAAGTCGGCCAGGGAGAGCTCCACGTCGGCCTCGTGGGCGATGGCCAGCAGGTGCAGCACCGCGTTGGTGGAACCGCCGAACGCCATCACCACGGCGATGGCGTTCTCGAACGCCTCCTTGGTGAGAATGTCGCGGGCGGTGATCCCGCGGCGAAGCATGTCCACCACGGCGATCCCGCTGCGCCGGGCATAGCCGTCGCGGCGCCGGTCGGTGGCGGGCGGGGCGGCGCTGCCCGGCAGTGAAAGGCCCAGCGCCTCGCCGACACTGGCCATCGTGTTGGCGGTGTACATGCCGCCGCAGGCGCCCTCGCCGGGGCAGATCGCGCGTTCGATGGCGTCGACGTCCTCGCGCGACATCAGCCCGCGGGCGCATGCGCCGACGGCCTCGAAGGCGTCGATGATGGTCACTTCGCGTTCCGAGCCGTCGGACATCTTGGCCCAGCCCGGCAGGATCGAACCGGCGTAGAGGAAAACGGCCGCGAGGTCCAGTCGCGCGGCGGCCATCATCATGCCGGGCAGCGACTTGTCGCAGCCGGCCAGCATGACCATGCCGTCGAGCCGTTCGGCCTGCATGACGGTCTCGACGCTGTCGGCGATGATCTCGCGTGACACCAGCGAGAAGTGCATGCCTTCGTGGCCCATCGAGATGCCGTCGGAGACCGAGATGGTGCCGAACTTCATCGGGAAGCCGCCGGCCTCGAACACCCCCTCCTTGGCCCCGTTGGACAACCGGTCCAGCGAGAGGTTGCACGGGGTGATCTCGTTCCAGGACGAGGCCACGCCGATCTGCGGCTTGGCGAAGTCGTCGTCGCCCATTCCGACCGCGCGGAGCATTCCGCGGGCGGCGGCCTTCTCCAGGCCGTCGGTGACATCTCGGCTGCGGGGCTTCAGATCAGGGGTTTCGCTCACCGGACAAGTATGGACCGGGCCGGTTCGCCGACCCAAGGCAGTCCATACCCCCAAGGGGTATTGGTTAGACTCGGCCCATGAGCACAGCCCCAGCAGCGCGCGGCTACGGCGCGGACAAAGAGAACTACGCCAAGCGGTTGCGCCGGATCGAGGGTCAGGTGCGCGGGATCGCGAAGATGATCGACGACGACAAATACTGCATCGACATCCTCACCCAGATCAGCGCGGTGAACAGCGCGCTTCAGTCGGTCGCCCTCGGCCTGCTCGACGAACACCTCAGGCACTGCGTGAGTCATGCCGTCGCCGAGGGTGGCGACGAAGCGGACAAGAAACTGGCCGAGGCCACCTCCGCGATTGCGCGGCTCGTGCGGTCCTAACCGGGAATGCACGCTGTCTGCCGATACCGTGATGGCACTCACTTATGACAGCCGACGTCTCCGCCCCGCCGCGCAGCCCCTGGACTCCACGGGTCTCGATTGCGCTGGCCGTACTGGCGGCCGCGGCGTTCGTCTATGTCACCGCCGAGATCATGCCCGTGGGAGCCTTGCCGGCGATCGCGGCGGACCTGCAGGTCAGCGAGGCCATGGTCGGGACCCTGCTGGCCAGCTACGCCCTGGTCGCCGCGGTGTCCACGGTGCCCCTGGTGCGGTGGACGGCGACCTGGCCGCGTCGTCGGACCCTGATCTTCACCCTCGTCAGCCTGACCGTCTCCCAGCTGATCTCGGCGTTGGCCCCCAGCTTCGCCGTCCTGGTGATGGGCCGGGTGCTGTGCGCGATGACGCACGGGCTGATGTGGTCGGTGATCGCGCCGATCGGCACCCGGATGGTGCCGGCCACCCACGCCGCACGCGCCACCATGGCCGTCTACGTCGGGACCGGGCTTGCCCTGGTGATCGGAAGTCCGCTGACCGCCGCGCTGAGCGAAGTGTGGGGCTGGCGGCTGGCGGTGGTCGCGATCACCGTCGCCGCGGCCGCCGTGCTGGTGGCCGCCCGGTTCGCCCTGCCGCTGATGGCGATGCCCGCCGGCGCGGCGCAGGAGAACCGGCGGCCGATCTGGGATCAGCGCAACCGGCAACTCATCACGATGTGCGCGCTGACGCTGGTCGGCGTCACCGGCCATTTCGTCTCGTACACGTTCATCGTGGTGATCATCCGCGACGTCGTCGGTGTCAGCGGCTCCCATCTGGCCTGGTTGCTGGCTGCCTACGGCGTCGCGGGTCTGGCGGCGATGGGTCTGCTCGCGCGGCCCGGCGACCGTCACCCCAAGGCGGCGATCGTAGGGTGCCTGGTGGGTCTTGCGGCGGTGTTCGCGGTGCTCGCGGCGCTGGACTGGAGCGGCGGTGCTGCCGGCGGCGTGGTGCTGGCCGGCGTGGTCGCCGTGGTGGCGTGGGGGGCGACGGCCACCGCGATGCCGCCGATGTTGCAACCGGCTGCAATGCGGCACAGTCCGGACGATCCCGACGGCGCCTCCGGGCTGTACGTGGCGGCATTCCAGGTCGGAATCATGGCCGGTTCGCTGATCGGCGGGTTCCTGTTCGAGCACGCCGGGCAGTCGGTGATGCTGGGCGCCTCGGCGCTCCTGGTGGTGGGGGTGCTGGTGGGTGTGCTGACGGGCCGCGACCTGTTCGCCGCCGCCGCCGTCACCAGCCAGGAGTAACGCTCGTCACCCCGGAACCGATCATCTGCACAGTTCAGCGCGCTGACGGCGGTCCGCGCGACCAAGGCCGTGGTGCGTCCTGTGTAACACTGGGACTACAGCCAAGAATGCAGAGGAGTTTTGTCATGCGGGTAAGAGGCGCTCTGGCCGCCGCGCTGTGTGTGGTGGGTGTCGCGGTGAGCGGCATCGGCCCCGCGCTGGCCGATCCGGATCAGCCTCCGGTGGACCCGCAGGTCGTCGACGTGCCGCCGCCCCCGCCGGCGCCGGCGCCGTGGGAGCCGCCCCCGGTGGTGTTCCCGCCGCCGCCGGCCCCGGACCCGGGCGATCTGGCCCCTCCCGGCTTCCCCCCGCCGCCGCCCCCGGCTCCGGAACCTGCTCCCGCTGCTGCGCCGCTGCCTGCTGCGCCGCCGCCCCCGCCGGCGCCGGTCGCCGTTCCGGCCCTGCCTCAGTCGAGCACCAACACCAGCGGTGTCAAGGGGCAGAACAACTCGCCCTATACCGGTGATCCGGTGTTCGCGCCGCCGCGCTTCAACCCGGTCAACGGGGCGCTCGTCGGCGTCGCGAAGCCGATCATCATCGACTTCCAGCGGCCGATCGCCAACCGTGCGCTGGCCGAGCAGGCCATCCACATCTCGTCGAACCCGCCGGTGGCCGGCACGTTCTACTGGACGACTGACACCCAGGTGCGTTGGCGGCCGTACAACTTCTGGCCGGCCGGCACCGTGGTCAACATCGACGCCAGCGGCACCCGGTCGAACTTCCGGGTCGGCGACTCGCTGATCGCGACCATCGACGATGCCACCCACCAGATGACCGTCACGCGCAACGGCGTGGTGGAGAAGACGTTCCCGGTGTCGATGGGCATGCCCGACGGCAAGCACGAGACCAAGAACGGCACCTACTACGTGCTGGAGAAGTTCCCGACCCTCGTCATGGACTCTTCCACCTACGGCGTGCCGGTGAACTCGGCGGACGGCTACAAGATCAACGTGCAGTGGGCCGTTCGCATCGACAACAGCGGAAGCTTCGTGCACAGTGCACCGTGGTCGGTGGGCGACCAGGGCAAGCGCAACGTCAGCCACGGCTGCGTGAACCTGTCGCCGGCCAACGCCAAGTGGTTCTACGACAACTTCGGCAGCGGCGACCCGGTGGTCGTCAAGAACTCCGTCGGCCTCTACACCAAGCCGGATGGCGCCGACGACTGGCAGTGGACCCTGTACTGATCCGGTCCGCGCCCGATTAGCTCCAGATCCGGACCCGCTGCTGCGGATCCAGGTAGAGCGCATCGTCGGTGGTGACGTCGAACGCCTCGTAGAAGGCGTCGATGTTGCGTACAACACCGTTGCAGCGGAATTCCGGCGGCGAGTGCGGATCGATCGCGAGCCGGCGGACCGACTCGGCGGGGCGGGACTTGGTGCGCCACACCTGTGCCCAGCCGAACAGCACCCGCTGTTCGCCGGTGAGGCCGTCGATCACCGGGGCGGACTTGCGACCGAGTGACAGCCGGTAGGCCAGCAGTGCGATCGACAACCCGCCGAGGTCGCCGATGTTCTCCCCGACGGTGAAGGCGCCCTGCACGTGTGCGGACTCCGGCCGGTCTCTCAGATCGCGCGGGACGTAAGCGTCGTACTGCTCGATCAATTGCGTGGTGCGGACGGTGAACTCGCCGCGGTCGGCGTCGGTCCACCAGTCGACCAGGTGGCCGTCCCCGTCGTATTTCGAACCCTGGTCGTCGAATCCGTGCCCGATCTCGTGCCCGATGACCCCGCCGATACCGCCGTAGTTCGCCGCGTCGTCGGCCTCGGCGTCGAAGAACGGCGGTTGCAGAATCGCTGCGGGAAAGACGATTTCGTTCATGCCGGGGTTGTAGTAGGCGTTGACGGTCTGCGGCGTCATGAACCACTCGTCGCGGTCCACCGGGCCGCCCAGCTTGTCCAACTCCCGCCGAGTGGACAGCGCTGTGCCCCGAACGACGTTGCCGTACAGGTCATCCCGACGGATCTCCAATCCGGAGTAGTCCCGCCACTTCGCCGGATAGCCGATCTTCGCGGTGAACTTGTCCAGTTTGGCCAGCGCACGCTGGCGGGTGGCCGGGGTCATCCACTCCAGGTCGTTGATGCTCACCCGGTAGGCCTCCCGCAGGTTGGCCACCAGAATGTCCATGCGCGCCTTGGCATCCGGCGGGAAGTGCTGCTCGACATAGATCCGGCCCACCGCATCGCCGAGCAGGCTCTCGACGAGGGATACGCCGCGCTTCCAGCGCTGCCGGATCTCCTCGGTGCCGCTGAGCGTGCGGCCGTAGAACGCGAAATCCTCCTCGACCACCCTTGTCGGCAAGACCGAGGCCCGGCTGTGGATGAGCCGCCATCGCGCCCAGTCCTGCCAGTCGGCGAAGTCCGCGGACGACCACAGTGCCGCGAACGCCGTCAGGTAGTCAGGCTGGCGCACAATGATGTCCGCGACGCGATCCGGCGACGTGCCCAGCGCCGCGATCCACCCGGCCCAGTCGAAGCCGGGAGCGGTATCCGGCAGTTCGGCGAAGGCGCGCAGGTTGTAGGTCAGGTCGGCATCGCGGCGGCGCACCACATCCCAGTGGGCGGCGGCCAGTGTGGTCTCCAGTGCGACGATCCGGCCGGCCCGGTCGGCGTATTCGTCAGCGGTGCCGCCGAACACCAGGGCGAACATCGCCGCGATGTGGGCCGGGTAGGCGCCCAGGATCGCGGCGTGCTGGTCGTCGCGGTAGTAGGACTCGTCGGGCAGACCCAGGCCGGACTGGCTGACATGGACCAGATAGCGCGACGAATCCTTGGAGTCGGTGTCGACGTAGAGGCCGACCCCGCCGCCCACCCCGCTGCGCTGCAACCCGCCGATGACGGCGGCCAGCGCGCCTGGGTCCCCGGCAGCATCGATGGACGCCAGTTCGTCGTGCAGCGGAGCCAGACCCCGCGCCTCGACGGCCTGCTCGTCGACGAAGCTGGCGTACAGGTCGCCGATCCGCTGCTCGTCGGTGCCTGGCGCCGTTGCTCCAGTGTCCGCTGCCTGCGTGATGATCTCGTGCACCTGTTCCTCGGCGCGGTCGTACAGTTCCCGGAACGCGCCGTCGGTGGCCCGGTCGGCCGGCATCGTGTACTCGGCCAGCCAGCGGCCGTTGACATGGCCGAACAGATCGTCCTGGGGTCGGATGGCCGGATCTACGTAGGAGAGGTCGATCCCGGAGCGGGCAGCGTCTAGCGTCACGACACCATGCTTACCGCATTCGGTGAAGTCCCGGCGCGGTAGCCTGCCCAGCATGCCCGAGGCAGGCCAGGACGCAGAAGATCAGCGCAGCCCGATTGCGCGGACGGAGCACGCGGGCGGGATCACCGGTTTCGGGGTGGCCTCTGCGGTCCTGGCAGTGATCGCGCTGGCGGCGTCGGGGCTGATCGCGGTGATGTGGTCCGCGCACCACTCGGCCGAATCCGACCGCACCTACCAGGCTCGGGTGCTGCAGGCGGCCGCGCAGTGGACCGGGATCCTGATCAACATCAACGCCGACAACGTCGAAGCCAGCATGGCCCAGTTGCGCGACGGCACCGTCGGCGAACTCAACGTCGGCTTTGACGGGTCAATCGCGCCCTACCGTGAGGTGGTCAAGAAACTGCGCTCCAGGACCACCGGGCAGGTGGAGTCGGTCTCCATCGAGGCCAGCCATCAGGATCTGGACCGCCAGCCCGGCCAGCGCCCGCCGGCCCCGGCCACGCTGCCGTCGGAACTGGCGTCGCGCACTGACACGGTGCTGGTGGTGGCGACGTCGGTCAGCGAGAACGCCGGCGCGAAGCCGCAGACCCCGGATGGACCCGCCGCCCCGGCTGCCACGACGGTGCGCTGGAACCTGCGACTGGGTGTCTCCGACGTCGACGGCGCGCTGAAGATCTCCCAGTTGGAGTCGCTGCGATGAGGAACCTCGCCAGGGTGCTGGCCTTCGACGTCCTCGCCCCGCTGGCCGCGATAGCGGCGCTGTTGATCATCGGCGTGATGCTCGGCTGGCCGCTGTGGTGGGTGTCGCTCTGCTCGATCCTCTGCCTGTTGATCGTGCAGGCGGTCATCGTGAATCTCGTTCTGTACCGTCGTGATTCGGTGACGGCGGGCACCGACGACGACGCGCCGGGGCTGAGGCTGGCGGTGGCGGGTGTCACCACAGCGGCATTGCTCGCCGCAGCCGTCGTCGGCTACAACCGGTGGACGCTGCCGGATCGGGCCTTCGACAAGAACAGCGGCGACGTGGTCAAGATCGCGACGGAAGTCGCCGAGGCCACCGCCACTTTCACCCCCGCGACCCCTGACATCGCCGTCGAGCGGGCCGCGTCATTGATGACGCCCGATCAGGCCGAGGCGTTCAGAGCCCAATTCGCCTCCACCGCAGCCGATTTGACCAAACGCAAGGTTACCGCGGGCGCGCGTACGATTTCGGCCGGGCTGGAGGCGCTGGGATCCTCGGCGGCCAGTGTCGCCGTGCTGATGCGTGGAACTCAGACCGAGGCCGGCCAGCCGCCCAGTGTGGCGGTGCTCGCGCTCCGGGTGGCGCTGGCGAAGCTGGACGGCGGCTGGAAGGTCACCGGCGTGACGCCGATCAACTCGCGCTGACGAACCGCGCGTAATCGACCTTCAGGCAGCGGTCCATCACGACCGTGATGCCGGCGGCCCGGGCCTGGTCGGCCACCTGCTCATGCCACAAACCCTGTTGCAGCCACAGGTATTTCGGCAGCGGGTCCAACTCGAGGATCTCCTGCAGCACGCCGGGCAGATCCTCGTAGCGCCGGAACACGTCCACCATGTCCGGGACCACCGGCAGATCGGCGAGCCGGGCGTATGCCGTGACGCCGCCGACCTCGGCGACGTAGGGGTTGACCGGGTAGAGCTGATAGTGGCTGGCGCGGGCGAGGTATTCGAAGACACCGTTGCTCGGCCGGGCCGGGTTGTCGGAGGCGCCGACGACGGCCACCGTCGCGGTGTCGCGCAGGATCCGGCTCAGCTCAGTCGTATTCGGGGTACTCATCGGTTTCCGGAGTGGTCCGTTCCTGGGCCTGCTGAGCGCGCATCTTGGCGAACCGGTCGGAGAGCCGTCGCATCCGGATCATCAGCGACGCCGGCGGGCTGACGGCTGCGTCGAGGTAGGCCGCGAAGTCGGCGGTGCTGACACCGGTCCGCGACGCGAACTCGTCGAGGCTCAGCCCGGAACGTCCCATCAGGATCCGCACGTGCCGGGCGGCTTCGGTCCTCTCGTTGTGCTCCATGTGATTTCGTGCGCGCGTCAGCACTTCGGTGAGTGCCTGCGAGACGCCGTAGGGTGCGGCCGAGGCGAGCACCTCCTCGACCTGGCGAGCGGTGCGGCCGTAGGGATCGCGCTTGATCGCGACGACGATGCGCTGCCACACCGTGATGTCGCCGCTCTGCAGGGCGTCGCGGATCGAGGCGGTGGGCCAGAACTCGACCGGGGTGTCGTCCATGCGCTGATACGGGCGAGTCAACTCGCCTCCTCCATGATCGCCACGGCCAGTGACAGGCATCGCTTGCGGACGTCGCCCCAGCGGGCCTCGCCATCTGGCCCGGACCACCGCTCGCCGTCCGGCCCGGACCACCGCTCGCCGTCCGGCCCGGACCATCGCTCGCCGTCCGGCCCGGACCATCGCTCGCCGTCCGGCCCGGACCATCGCTCGCCGTCGGCGGCTTCGGCCGGGATCGGATCAGCCAGCCGGCGGACCAGCTGGGTCGCAATCCACAGTCGCTCTCGTCGCCCAGCACTGTAGTACCCGTCGACGCCGGCCAGCACTCGGGCGGCGTTGCGGACGCCCATCGCGTCCGCCAGATCGGCGGTGACGGCGAAGTCCGACGCGCTGTTGCGGCACAGCACCAGGAAGCTCTGCATCCGCAGCGTCTCCGCCGCCGTAGGGATCTGCAGCCGGTCGCCGGTGGGCAACTGCACGTTGGTGGTCTCGACCGGACTGCGGCGGCGCACGGCGGCGTCGGTCTCCAGCGCATCCAGCGCCACCGCGAGGCGGCCCCGCCACATCGTGACGGGATGGATCGAACCCCTCGTCGTTCCGAAGAGCGCAGCCGACCGCGGTGCCCCTGACGCCCGGACGCGCCGCCGATCGAGGGCACCTCCGATGGCGGCGGCCAACCGCTGCGGAGCCGGCTCGGTGCCGTTGGGCGAAGTCCCCGATGCCGCAGCGCACCCGCTGAAGGCGAGAGGATCGACCACGCTGACCGCGTCGGGCGCGAGTTCCCGCAGCCGGGCGGCGTTGCGCACCACGACCCTCATGTCGCCGGGCGGAGGTGCGAGCGTGGAGATGTCGTCGGGGATGACGACGACGTCACCGGGGTCGACCTTGGGCAGCGGGCGTTCGAAGTCCACCGACGGCAGGACGCGGGCCAGCCAGTCGGGCAGCCACCAGTTCCACCGGTCGAACACCGCCATCAGCGCCGGCACCAGCACCATGCGGACCACGGTGGCGTCCACGGCGATCGCGACGGCGCAGGCCACCCCGAGCTGTGCCACCAGCGGCATTCCGGCGAAGGCGAACCCGATGAAGACCGCGATCATGATCAGAGCCGCGCTGGTGATGGTCCGGGCGCTGGTGGCCACGCCGTAGGCCACGGCGTCGCGGGTGTCGTCGGATTGCAGGTAGCGCTCGCGGATGCGGGTCAGCAGGAAGATCTCGTAGTCCATTGACAGGCCGAACGTCATGGCCAGCACCAGCGGTGGGATCGTGCTGTCGATCGAACCGATCGGTTCGAAGCCGAGGCGTTCCAGCCAGCCCCACTGGAACACCATGACGAGGCTGCCGTAGGCGGCGGCCACCGACAGCACCGTCATCAGCACGCCCTTGAGCGCCAGGACCACCGACCGGATCGAGACGAGCAGCATCAGGAACGCGATCGTCGCGACGAAGACGAACACCAGCAACTGGGTGTGGGCCACCCGGTCGTCGAAGTCCTTGATCAGCGCGGTCGGGCCACCGACGTCGACTCTCACCCCGGACGCTTCCGAAGCCGCCTGGCCGGCGACATTGAGCTCCGGAGTCGCGGGCAGCGTCGCTCGCAGCCAGTCGATGGTGTCGCGAGCCTTCATCTCCTCGGGATCCACCGCGAGCACGGCCGAGAGCAGGGCGCTGCGGTTGTCGTCGCCGAACACCGGCGGCGCCACCGAGACGATGTTGACCGCCTGACCCGCCGACCGGGTCAGCGCGTCGAGCACCGGGGCGTTGCGCGGATCGTTGGCGTCGGCGTCGGGGAATGTGACCAGAATGCGCACCGGGCCCAGCGCGCCCGGGCCGAGTGCCTCGGCGGCGGCCGCCACCCCGCCCCGGATCTCATGCGAGGGCGGAAACTGCCGCTGCAAACTGTTGCCGAGCACCATGCCGAAGGCGGGCGCGGCGATAATCAGCAGGAACGTCGCCGCCGTTGCCGCCGACACCCACGGTCGGCGCATGACCGCCCCGACCCATCGGGTCCAGAACCGGGACTGGGTGGACTCGGCCCGGCGCGACCAGTGCAGCCAGGGTGCGCGCCGAGCGGCGGCGCGACCGAACACCGACAGGATCGCCGGGATCAGCGTGGCGGAGGTGAGCACGGCGAACGCCACGGCCAGAATCGCGCCGGTAGCCATCGACCGGAGCACCGGAGTGCCGATCAGGTAGATGCCGGTCAGCGACGCGATGACGGTCAGGCCCGATAGCAGGACCGCCAGCCCGGAGGTGCCCATGGCGGCGTCTGCGGCCTGATCCGGGTCCCGGCCGCTGCGCAGTTCCTCGCGGAAGCGCATCAGGATGAACAACGAGTAGTCGATGGCCAGGGCGATGCCGAACATCGACACCGTCGAGGTGACGAACACCGACATCGTCGTCAACGTCGAGAGCAGATAGACGACGCCCATCGTGACGACGACGGTGCAAACCCCCAGCGCCAGGGGGATCGCCGCGGCGGCCAGCGAGCCGAACACCACGATCAGCACCAGCAGGACGATGGGAAGGTTCCAGCGTTCGGCCGCGGCGATGTCGTGTTTGGTGCTCGTCTGGGCGGCGGCGCCGAGCGCGCCCTGCCCGATGACGTAGAGCTTCACCCGGCCGTTCTCGGTCCGGCCGGGTTGATCGCCCTGCACCCCGACCTTCGTGCGCAATTGCCGGGCCACGTCGACGGCTCCGGTGTTGTCGAAGCCCAGCTTCAGCGACACCACATAGGGGCGATCCGGCGCCGGCGGCGGCTGCACCGGGTTGGGCACCACCTCCAGACTGGGCACCTGCTTGGCGGCGTCTTCGAGCTGGGTGACGGCGGCGGCCATGTCGGCGTAGGTGGCGTCCGCCCGCGGTGCGGCCACCAGCGCCAGCGGGGAGGCGCCGAACTGCGGGTAGTGGTCCTCGAGCTGGTACTGCACATGCAGCGACTGGGACCCGGTGACGTCGAATCCGCCGCCGGTGAGATTGTGGGACTGGGTGAGCGCCAACGCCACCGACGGGACCAGCGCGAGCAGCCAGCAGATGAAGACCAGCCAGCGGTGCCTGCGCAGGCGTCCACTCAGTCGCATCATGAACTGCTGGATGGTTTTTCTCCCCGCATCTTCCCCGGCGAACACCGATTTGCGTGGCTGTGAGCCTACCGCAGCACGGTGTATGTCCAAGCTGCTGCAGCGCTGCCGGAGACCCCGGCAGCCAGCCGGTGCCCTAAGATGAGGCCGTCGAGGAACGCAGGACACGGATTGGAGTCCGAGGATGATGCTTACTTCCCGCCACGCCCGCCGCGTGATCGGTGGAACGATCGGCGCGGGCGCGGTCGCCGCCTCGCTGCTCGTCGGGATGGCACCGTCGGCTCTTGCCGATCCCCCGAACTGCACCGCCGCCGATCTCGCCGGGACGGCCGCGGGTGTCTCGGCCGCCACCTCGGCGTATTTGTTCACCCACCCGGACGTCAACGCGTTCTTCACGTCGCTGGAGGGCTCGCCGCGCGACACGCTGCGCACCCAGGTGCAGCAGTACCTCGACGCGAACCCCCAGGTCAAGGCCGACCTGTCGGGTATCCGTCAGCCGCTGACGGACCTGCGGAATCGCTGCGGCGGCGACCCCGCGGACCCGGGAAACTAACGGCTCCGGCGCCCCGATCCCGTCACGGCGGCCCGCCAGCCCAGCAGTAGCGCCCCGGTGAACGCGGTCGCCACAGCGACGAAGCTGAGCGCGATCCCGGCACCGGTCCCGGCGCGCAGTCCCATGCCGATCACGACGGTGATCAACCAGACAGCGACGCCCGTGGGCCGCACCGCCGTGGGAGCCCGCCAGGCCCGGCAGATCACCCACGCCGCGGCCAGCCCGGCCAGAAACGGCCAGCCGGTTTCTGCAATGCCGGCCGGCGTCACGCCCTCGGCGTGATTGCGCCGGCCGATCCCGACGAAGATCAGGACGCACGCCACGTCGGCGGCGAAGGCGAGCACTGCGTTTCGGATCGTCACGGGCCCATCCAACCGGGCCTCATCGATGTCGTCGACACCGACCGCTGCGTAGGCGGTCGATAGGCGCCCGCTGCCTGGGCGGTCGATAGGCTCACCGTCATGCCTGTCGACAGTGCCCGCGACGACGACGCTGTCGATCCACTCGTGCGCAAGACGGCGGCCTGGGCCTGGCGGCTGCTGGTCATCCTGGCCGCGATCGGCGCTCTGCTGTTCCTCGCCGAACGGCTCAAGGTGATCGTGGTGCCGGTCGCGCTGGCCGTGATCGGGACCGCGCTGATGCTGCCGGCGGTGGACTGGCTGGACCGCCGCGGCGCACCCCGCGGCGGCGCCGTGGCCATGGTGCTGCTGACCGGCTTCGCGCTGTTCGGCGGAATCATGACTTTCGTTGTCAGCCAATTTGTTTCGGGTCTGCCGAGTCTCACCGAACAGGTCACCCGCAGTATCGACAATGCCACCCAGTGGCTGATCGAGGGCCCGGCCCACCTGAGTCGCGAGCAGATCGACAAGGCCGGAGACGCGGCCGTCAACGCCCTGCGGAACAACCAGGAAAAGCTCACCAGTGGTGCGCTGTCCACGGCAACGACGCTCACCGAGATCGTCACCGGCGCCTTCCTCACGTTGTTCACGCTGATCTTCCTGCTGTACGGCGGGCGGAACATCTTCGCCTTCCTAACCCAGATCGTGCCGTCGCACACCCGGCAGCGGGTGCGCGACGCCGGCCGGGCCGGCTTCCGTTCGCTCATCGGTTACGTACGCGCCACCTTCCTGGTGGCACTGGTGGACGCGGTCGGTATCGGCACCGGTCTGGTCATCATGGGAATTCCCCTCGCTCTGCCCTTGGCGTCGCTGGTCTTCCTCGGTGCGTTCGTGCCGCTGGTGGGGGCTTTCGTGAGCGGCTTTCTGGCCGTGGTGGTGGCCTTGCTGACCAAGGGCTTCGTTTACGCGCTCATCACCGTCGGTCTGATCGTGGCGGTTCAGCAACTTGAGGCCCACGTGCTCCAGCCGTTGCTGATGGGCCGGGCGGTGTCGATCCATCCCCTGGCCATCGTGCTGGCCATCGCCACCGGCGGCGTGCTGGCCGGCATCGTCGGCGCACTGCTGGCGGTACCGGTGCTGGCGTTCCTGAATAGCGCAATCCGGGTGCTCGCAGCCCCTGACCCGGAGGTGGAGGAGGCGGCGTTGGAATCCGGCGGCGACAACGCGATCGTCGAGGCACGGCCCGATACGCTGCCGTGATCCTCATCGCGGCTCCTGACTAAAGTCGGCCCTCACGGCGCAGCAGGTCGGCTGCGCTGACCCCGCCGCCGCCGGTCTTGCCGCGGGCGTTGAGGTTCTCGGTGGCCACCTCGGTGTCGACGTTGTCCGGCCGGCTCACCGGGATCGCGCGGGTCTGCTCGGCGGAGATGCGCTCGCTCACGATGGCTTCGGTTGCGTTCGGGTTGCCAATCGGGATGGCCGTCGTCTCGTCCTCACCCTGGTCCGCCGCAGCCGCCCGATTCCCGGTCTTGCGACGCAGTTCACCGAGCCACGAGCCGATGTCGCGTTCGTCACGCCGCACCGCGAACCGGGTGGTCGGCGCTTCGGCGGCCGGCGCACTCACCGGTGCGGTGGGCGCGACGGCCGGTTCGGCGACCGGTATCCGTGGGGTGCTGACGTAGCCGGGGGCCGCGACGACCGGGGCGGCACCGACGGCGGCGCCGACGAGCACGTCCTCGGGCTGGGTCAATCCCGGCCGCTTGCGCTCGTCGGGCAGGGTCGTCTCGCCCAGGCCGATCTTGTGTTGCAAGCGCTTCATCCACTTCGGCGCCCACCAGCAGTCGTCGCCGAGCAGTTTCATGATGGCCGGCACCAGGAACATCCGGACGATGGTGGCGTCGAGCAGCAGTGCGATCAGCAGACCGAAGGCCAGGTACTTCATCATCACCAGGTCGGAGAACACGAACGCTCCGGCCACCACCGCCAGCACCAGGGCGGCGGCGGTGATCAGCCGGCCGGTGGTGGCGGTGCCGATGCGGATGGACTCGGTGGTCGAAAAGCCCTGCTCGCGAGCCTCGACCATGCGGGAGACCAGGAACACCTCGTAGTCGGTGGACAGGCCGTAGATCACCGCGATGATCAGGCCGATCATCGGCGCCATCAGCGGTTGCGGCGTGTAGTTCATCAGTCCCGAACCGTGGCCTTCGACGAACATCCAGGTGAGCACGCCCATCGTCGACCCGAGCGTCAGCGCGCTCATCAGGGCGGCCTTGATGGGCAGCACCAGCGAACCGAAGGCCAGGAACATCAGGATCGTCGTCGTGGTGATCAGCAGCAGCACCATCAGTGGCAGCCGGGAGAACAGACTGTGGATACTGTCCTGCTCCAGCGCCGGCGTGCCGCCGACATAAAGCGACTCACCCTTGGGCGGGACGATGGCGCGCAGTTCGTTGATCTTCTTGGCGGCGTCGTTGCGGACGACCAGACCGTTCTGGATCACCCGGACCGACGGGTCCTTGGTGGCGCCGTCGAGGTACGGGCGTTCCTTCCACATCGCGTCGGGGTTGTTGTCGGGGTCGGTGAACCCGTTGATCGCCATCGCCTTGTTGCGGATCTCGGAGACCTGCTGGTCGGTGACCGGCTTGCCGTCGTCGTTCGTGATGACCAGGGTGATCGGCTCGGTGCGGAAGCCGGGGAAGGTCTTGTCGAACTCCTCCTGCGCCAACCGGACCGAGTTGTTCGGCGGCAGGTACTTCTCGCTGATTCCGCCGAGCGAGAGCTTTCCGAGCGGGATGATCATCGCGATCATCAGCAGAACGATGGGCACGGCGAACAGGAGTGGGCGCTTCATCACCCGGTTGACCAGCTTGCCCCAGAAGCCGTTCTCGACCTCGTCGCGGGTCTTGGTCTTCTGGGTCTTCTCGGCGAACCACTCGATGATTCGCCGCGAGAAGGACCAGTTGCGCAGGAACGGCACCCGCAGCAGGGTGTTGACGCCCAGGGCGTCCACATTGGGTCCCAGGATGGCCAGGATCGCGGCCAGCACCGTGATCGACAGGATCGCCGCCAGCATCACCGAGGCGATGATCGCGTAGGTGATCGACTTCAGGAAGCCCTGCGGGAACAGCAGAAGCGGCAGCGACGAGGCCACGATGATGACGGCCGAGAAGATGACCGTGCGACCCGACGTCATCATGGTGCGCCGCACCGCGGACTCGGTGTCGTAGCCCTCGGCGATCTCCTCGCGGAAGCGGCTGACGATGAATAGGCCGTAATCGATCGCGATGCCCAAGCCGATCAGCGTCACCACCGGCTGGGCGAAGAAGTGCACGGGGGTGAACATCGAGATCAGCCGCATGATGCCCAGCGAGCCGGCGATCGCCAGGCCGCCGATGATGGCCGGGAGGCTGGCCGCGACCACGCCGCCGAAGACGAAGAACAACAGCACCGCGACCAGCGGGATGGCGGCCACCTCGGCGCGCTTCTGGTCCTCGCCGATTGTTCCGGTGAGTTCATTGGCGAGCGGCTGCAGGCCGGCCTGCTTCACGTCGACGCCGTCGATGGTGAAGCTGTCCTTGACGACTTTGTAGTTGTTCAGGATGGTGTCGTCGTCGTCACCCTTGAGCTGGATCGACATGAAGGCGTGCTTCTTGTCGGCGTCGGCCATGTTGGCCAGCAACTCGGGGTTCTTGAAGTATCCGATGGCCCGCAGGATCTCGTCGGGGTGGTCCTTCTCGGCCTGGGCCAGGTTGTCCAGGATTTTCTTGGTGAAGGCGGGATCGTCGACGGTCTTGCCCTCAGGCGCGGTGTAAAGCGCCACGATGTGGCCGGAGGTGTCGCGGCCGTAGGCGGCGTCGGCGATCAGCGACGCCTTCACCGACTGGCTGCCCTCGTCGTAGAACCCGCTCTGGGTGACGTGCTTTCCCAGGTCAATGCCGAAGATGCCGCCACCGATACACAACGCGACCATGAGACCGATAACGATGTATCGATACCGGTAGACGGTTCGACCCCACCAGGCGAACACTCGATCTCCTCTACTACATAGGTATTACCGCGCCGACCGCAATGCTCTTACAACCGTGAGGTCAACAACGCAGACAGCGGCCGGAAGGGCTGCAGCCACGCTCCGTGTTCTGGAAGCGAATCCAAGCCGATGCGGGGCAGCGGCTCGCGGAAAACGCCAGGAATGTCCTCCAAGTCGACGAATTCCAAGGTATCCGACGCTAACGCCCAGCTGGCATGTTCGCGAAATCCGAGCACCCACACCGGGATGCCGGACCGTGCGATTTCCTCCAATGGCAACCGGAAGGCCTGTCCGTCGGCGGAGGCCACCAGCACCCCGGCCAGTCCTTCGCGATGCCGGATGGCGATGTGGGCCAGCATGTCGCTGTCCACGTCGCTGTCCTCCTCGCTCTTCGGTTTGGCGAAGACCGCGAAGCCCACATTGCGCAACGCCTCCACCCAGGGGCGGACGACGTCGGCGCTGCCCGGGGCGATGTTGGTGAACACCGTCGCCTCGGGTTCCAGCGACACCTCCTGCTCGCCGACGGCCAACTCGGCGGTGCGGGTCAGCAGCCAGCGGCCAAGAGCGTCGAAGCGAGGCCGGTGTGCCGCGGTCGGCCGGCCCCCGAGAATGGCGCCCAGCCCCATGTCGAGGTTGGGTGCATCCCACACCAGCAGCACCCGCTTGACGGCCGGGTGCACCTGGGCGCCCGGTTCTGCCTGGGATCCCGCCGTGGCCGGGGCCGGGGCCTGTTCGGCCGGGGCCGGGGCCGGGACCTGCTCGGCCGGGACCGGGGCCGGTGTGGTCTGGTCGATCACGGTCATGGTCGTCTCACCCAGATCAGCTCGGTGACGGCGCTTCCCGCGGCACGGGCCTTGGTTTCGTATTTCGTGGCCGGCCGCTGCACCGAAATGGGCAGCCCGCCGGAGACGGGAGGTGTCCCGAGCTCCCCGGGCTGCGCGCGCCGCAGCCGTGGCTCGCCGTCCCCGGCCTCGGCGATCTGCTCGGCGTAACCGGGATGGTCGGTCGCGGCGTGCAGTACCCCGCCGGGCCGCAGCCGGTCGGCGATCAGCGCCAGCGTGGACGGCTGTAACAACCGCCGCTTGTGGTGTCTGGACTTGGGCCACGGATCGGGGAAGAACACCCGCACGCCGGTCAGCGATTCCGGGCCGAAGAGATGTTCCAGGACGTCGACGCCGTCGCCACGCACCAGGCGGATGTTGGCGACGCCGGTGCGGTCGATCCCGTTCAGCAACTGCGCCAGCCCGCGCCGGTAGACCTCGACCGCGACGACGTCGATGTCCGGTTCGGCCTGCGCCATCGCCAGCGTCGAGGTGCCCGTGCCGCAGCCGATCTCGCACACCAGCCCGTGCGGTGCCCGGCGTCCGAACCACGCCGGGGCGTCGATGCGCTCGACGGGCTCGCCGTCGGCGGGCAGCGCCTGGCGGCCCAGTTGTGGCCAGAGCCGCTCCCACACCTGCTGGTAGGCCTCGCTCAGCGAGGAGCGCCGCGAACGGAAACTGGTCACCCGGCGACCGCGGTGCGCAGCGGTGTCGGGCGTGGCCGAACCAGCCTCGTGCTGCGCTTGCATTCGACCATGGTGAACCATCAACGGCCGGTCATCCGCATCGCCGACCAGATTGATACCCAACAGTTGCCTTGCCGGGTGACTCGCGGGGTAAGGGGGCCACTGCCACCATCGGCGCATGGATGGACCCCTACGTGTGCGTGTGGTCGGGCGTCCCGGCGCCGGCCGCCGGACGGTGGCGCGGGCACTGCGCGGCGCCGGGATCGCGGTGACCGATCCCGGACAGGACGGCAACTCTCACGCTGATGTCGACGTGTACGTCTTCGTTGAGACCCTCAATGCCGACGACCGGGTTGATTTGGCGGCGTCGGTGCGGCCGACGGTCGCGGTGCTCAACAAGGCGGACCTTCTCGGGTTGCCCGGCGGCGTGCCGATGGCATCGCTGGCCGAGCGGTGCCGGGAACTGCGGCGGGAGGCCGGGGTGGCGGTACGTCCGCTGTCGGCGCTGCTCGCCGTCGCCGCGTCCGACCCTGAGGTTCTGAACGACGCGACCATGGGCGCGCTGCGGGCACTGGCGATCGGTGCCGGCCTTGACGAGGGGACCCGGCAGCGGCTGGCCGCCGGGCTGGACGTGTTCGGAGCCGCGCTGGCGGTGGCCGCGCTGCGCGGCGGGACCGAACCGGGGGCCATCGCGGAACTGCTGTATTCACACAGCGGAATAGCCGACCTGCTCGGCGAGATCGGCCGGGCCGGGGCAGTGGTCCGCTATCGGCGCCTGTCGGGCGATGACGGGGTCGGGCCCGCCCGGATCGCGGCCGCCGGTGCCGTGCTCGACGCAGCGGGCGTGCCGCCGCCGACCGTGGCGCCGTCCGACCACGTGGGCCGGGCGATTCACTGGCAGCGGTATGCCCGCGGCCCGGTCAGCGCCCTGCACCGGGACTGCGCGTTGGACGCCGCGCGGGGCGCCCTGCGGCTGTGGGCGCAGGCCGGCGGCCGTCCTGCTGCACTGTCGTGAGCATGTCTGGCGTCGACACCGTCCTGGTAATGGGCCCGCCGATGTCGGGCGCCAGCGCTGTGGCGGCAACGCTGCGGCGGCGGCTGACCGACTGCCGGATCGTGGACACCGCCGGGGGCGCCGGTCCGCCGGACGTGGTCGTGTTCGTGGTGTCCGCCGCAGCGCCGGTGGCCGGCTGTGATGCCGCCCTGCTGGACGTCGCTGCGGCGCAGACCGACACCGTCGTGGCCGCCGTGGCCAAGATCGACGTACACCGCATCTGGCGCAGGGTCCTGGAGAGCAACCGGGCCGCGCTGGCCCGGCACGCGCCGCGCTACCGGGCGACACCGTGGGTCGGCGTCGCCGCCGATCCGCGGGTCGGCCCGATGGTGATCGACCCGCTCGTCGACGCGGTTCGCACGGCGTTGGGGGACCGCCGGCGCGCCGAACGGAACCGGCTGCGGGCCGCCGAACACGCCGCGGTCGTTCGTGCCCAGCGCGCCGCGCGACGGCAGGAACAGGCGGCCCAGCGCAACACGCTGCGGGCCCAGGTCCGCCAGACCCGGCTGGATCTTGCGGCCCAGGCCCGAGCCCGGGCGGTAACGCTGCGAGCCGAATTGCAGCAGCAGGCCGCGGTGGCCTCACACCGCGAGATCGGCGGCTTCGACCAGCATGTCCGCAGCCGGGTCTCGCAGTGCGCCGACGACTTCGACGACCTGCTCCGCGGCCGCTTCGCCGAACTGTGCCGGGGCCAGGGGTTGGCCGTCCCGGACGTCGCACTCATGCCGCCGGCGTGGGACGGCATGCCGCCCCGGCACCGTCCTGCGACGGACAGCGTGACCGTCGTGTTTGCCACCACGTTCGGGTTGGGTGTCGCGCTGACGCTCGGCAGGCTCCTGCTCGAGATCGTCGGAAGTGCATCCCCATGGCCGCTGGCCGGTTGCGGCGCGGCGGGCGTGGCGCTGGCGGTGTGGATGGTGCGCACCCGCCGTCTGGCGACGGCCCGGTTGGTGTTGGACCGCTGGGTCGCGGAGGTGTCCGCGGGGCTGCGAAGCGCGCTGGAGGACCGCGTGCTGGTTGCGGAATCGTCGCTGCTGGCAGCCCTCGCAGAAGAGGGGCGAAGTCCCAATTAACAACGGGGGCTGGGCCCGCGTTAACCTTCAGTCAGGATGCCGACGTCCTTTTCGCGACTGGGCGGAAATGACTGCTCCTGGCAACGACGCACGCGGGAGAAACGATGACCTCAGCGACCATCCCCGGTCTCGACAACGCACCCACTGCACACGCTGGGCTGCTCGGCTGGGTCCGGGAGGTTGCCGAGCTGACCCAGCCCGATCGCGTGGTGTTCGCCGACGGCTCGGCCGAGGAATACGAGCGGCTCTGTCAGCAACTGGTCGATGCGGGTACCTTCCTCCGGCTCAGCGACTCCGAGGAACCGGCGTCGTACCTGGCCCGGTCCACCCCGTCCGACGTCGCCCGCGTCGAATCCCGCACCTACATCTGCTCCGAGCGCGAGGTCGACGCCGGACCCACCAACAACTGGATGGCGCCCGACGAGATGCGGGCCATCATGAGCGACCTCTACCGGGGCTGCATGCGCGGCCGCACGATGTATGTGGTGCCGTTCTGCATGGGTCCGCTCGGCGCGGAGGATCCCAAGCTGGGCGTCGAGATCACCGATTCGGAGTACGTGGTGGTGTCGATGCGCACCATGACTCGAATGGGCAAGGCGGCCCTGGAAAAAATGGGCGACGACGGTTTCTTCGTCAAGGCGTTGCATTCGCTGGGCTCCCCGCTGGAACCGGGTCAGCCCGACGTCCCCTGGCCATGCAGCGAGACGAAGTACATCACCCACTTCCCGGAGACCCGTGAGATCTGGAGCTACGGGTCGGGGTACGGCGGAAACGCCCTGCTGGGCAAGAAGTGCTACTCGCTGCGGATCGCCTCGGTGATGGCCCGCGACGAGGGCTGGCTGGCCGAGCACATGCTGATCCTCAAGCTCATCTCCCCGGAGAACAAGGCGTATTACGTGGCGGCGGCGTTCCCGTCGGCCTGCGGCAAGACCAATCTCGCGATGATCCAGCCGACCATCGACGGCTGGCGCGCCGAGACCCTCGGTGACGACATCGCCTGGATGCGGTTCGGCAAGGACGGCCAGCTCTACGCGGTCAACCCAGAGTTCGGCTTCTTCGGCGTCGCGCCCGGCACCAATTGGAGTTCCAACCCGAATGCGATGAAGACGATCGCCGCCGGCAACACCGTCTTCACCAATGTCGCGCTGACTGATGACGGCGGCGTTTGGTGGGAGGGTCTGGAAGGCGAGCCGCAGCACCTCATCGACTGGTTGGGCCAGGGCTGGACACCGGACTCGGATACGCCTGCCGCGCACCCGAACTCGCGGTACTGCACCCCGATGTCGCAGTGCCCGACGCTGGCGCCGGAGTGGGACGACCCGCAGGGCGTGCCGATCTCGGCGATCCTGTTCGGCGGCCGTCGCAAGACCACGGTTCCGTTGGTGACGCAGGCGCGCGACTGGCAGCACGGAGTGTTCATCGGCGCGACGCTGGGCAGCGAGAAGACCGCCGCCGCCGAAGGCCAGGTCGGCACCATCCGTCGCGACCCGATGGCCATGCTGCCGTTCATGGGCTACAACGCCGGCGACTACCTCCAGCACTGGCTGGATCTGGGCAAGAACGCTGACGAGTCCAAGCTGCCGAAGGTCTTCTTCGTGAACTGGTTCCGGCGGGGCGGGGACGGTCGGTTCCTGTGGCCGGGCTTCGGTGAGAACAGCCGGGTGCTCAAGTGGATCATCGAGCGGGTCGAGGGCAAGGCCGTCGGCGTGTCCACCCCGATCGGTATCGTCCCCGGCGCCGACGGACTGGACGTCAGCGGCCTGGACGTCGACGACTCCGACGTCGCTGAGGCGCTGGCGGTCAATCCCGAGGAATGGCGCGCGGAACTGCCGCAGATCGAGGAGTGGTTCGAGTTCCTCGGCGAGAAGCTTCCCACCGGCGTCCGCGACGAGTTCGAGGCGCTCAAGCAGCGGTTGGCCGACGCCAACTGACGCATCGGCGGCACGCACCGCGCTGACTGTTGAAGAACGCCATCGTCGCCACTACGGCGCGGTCAGGATCGTAACCGGGTACTACAGCCTTGCCGACGGCACCGCCGCGCTGTCGTAGAGTCCGCAGGCATGCAGATCCGCGAGCATGCGCAGACCCACCCCGACCGTCCCGCGGTCATCGTCTACCCGTCCGGAACCACCGTCACATTCGGTGAGATGGAAGAGCGCGCAAACCAATTGGCGCACCTGTTCCGGCAGGCCGGTCTGCGCGAGGGCGACGCCATCGCGATCCTCATGCCGAACAACGAGCACTATCACACGGTGATGTGGGCTGCCCGCCGCGCCGGTCTGTACTACGTCCCGATCAACACCCAGCTCACCGCTGCCGAGGCGGCTTACATCGTCGACAACAGCTCCGCGAAGGCGATCGTCGGCTCCGCGGCACTTCGCCCGGTTCTGGAGCGCATCGACGGGCTTCCCGCACTGCGGATCGTCGTCGGCGGCGAACTCGACGGGTGGCTTTCCTATCCGGAATGTATTGCCGCCCAACCGGATACGCCCATTGTCGACGAGATCGAGGGTGATCTGCTGCAGTATTCCTCGGGGACCACCGGCCGGCCCAAGGGCATCAAACGCCCACTGTCGCATCTCCCGCCGTCGCAGGCCCGGGGTCTGATGTCATCGATGCCCTCGGCGTGGGCCAGCCCGGACGGCGTCTATCTCAGTCCTGCACCGCTCTACCACACGGCGCCGTCGGTCTGGTCCATGAGAATGCACTCAGCCGGCATCCCGGTCGTGGTGATGGAGAAGTTCGACGCCGAAGGCGCTCTGGATGCGATCCAGCGGCATCGCGTCACCCATGCTCAATTGGTGCCGGCGATGTTCACCCGGATGCTGAAACTGCCGGAGCGCGTGCGGGATTCGTACGACGTGTCCAGCCTGAAACGGGTCCTGCACGCGGCAGCGCCGTGCCCGATCGAGGTCAAGCGGAAGATGATCGAGTGGTGGGGCCCGATCGTCGACGAGTACTACGCCTCGTCGGAGCAGATCGGGCTGACGCTCATCACGGCCGAGGATTGGCTGCAACACCCTGGCTCGGTGGGCCGGCCGATGTACGGCGCTCTGCACATCGTCGGCGAGGACGGCAGCGAGCTTCCGGCCGGCGAGCCCGGCGAGGTCTATTTCGAAAGCTCCGGCAGCTTCGAGTATCTCAACGACGCCGAAAAGACCGCGGCCTCAAGGCATGAGCGTGGCTGGGTGACCGTCGGGGACATCGGCTATCTCGACGGGGACGGTTACCTGTATCTCACCGACCGCCGCCACCACATGATCATCTCCGGCGGGGTGAACATCTACCCGCAGGAGGCGGAGAACTCACTCGTCACCCATTCCCGGGTGATGGACGCCGCCGTGTTCGGCATCCCCGATGAGGAGATGGGCCAGTCGGTGAAGGCCGTCGTCCAGTTGGTCGATGCCGCGGACGCGAACCCGGAGTTCGCCGACGAACTGCTGGCCTGGTTGCGAGAACGATTGGCGCACTACAAGTGTCCGCGGTCGATCTCCTTCGAGGAGACGCTGCCGCGCACCGACACCGGCAAGCTCTACAAGCAGAGCCTGATCGAGAAGTACTCCCGCGACGGATCCTGATCGTCTCGCTCCTCCATCTCGTGCCTCGGCGGCATCGTCGACTCGACGGGACGGTGTGGCAAGCTTTTCGCCATGACCAATCCGTGGGGTAGCCCGCAGCCGTTCGACCCGAATCAACCGGGTTTCCCCACCGGGGGCCCGGAGCAAGCGGGTCCGGCCGGCTACGGTTACCCGCCCCCGCCCCCGCCCGGGGCGGCATATCCCGGCGCCGCTGTGCCCTACCCGCCGACGTATCCCGGCGGCTACCCGCCGGCCGGCTATCCGATGCAGGCGCCGCCCGAGCATCCGCAGGCGGTTATGGCGATGGTGCTCGGCATCCTCGGTCTGGTCTGCTGCGGCTTGGCCTCGCCGTTCGCTATCTGGACCGGTCGCAAGTCGATGAAGGAAATCGACGCGTCCGGTGGTTGGCTGGGCGGCCGAGGCCAGGCGCAGGCCGGCTTCATCATGGGCATCATCGGGACCGTGCTGTGGGTGCTCGGCGTGCTGTTCTATGTGGTGATGATCGGGTTTGGGATGGCCGCGTCGACGCACACCACCGGCATCAGTTAGAGGCCGCCGCGCGCCACCAGTTGCGCGGCGATGACGTTGCGCTGGATCTCGTTGGTGCCCTCGCCGACGATCATCAGCGGCGCGTCGCGGAAGTACCGTTCCACGTCGTACTCCGTCGAATAGCCGTACGTCACGGCGGGCGACGCTGCCCATGTTCTGCAGGTCTGAACCGCCCCCCGGTTCGGTAAGCGCCATGGTGGCCCGTAACTCGCCGGTCGCCATCGGGGGCAGGTACGCCTGCTTCTGGTCCTTGGTGCCGAAGAGTTCGAGCAGCTTGGCCACCACGGTATGCCCGCCCATCGCGCCGGCCAGGCTCATCCAGCCCCGCGCCAGCTGCTCGGTGACCTCCACGTAGCACGGCATCGACACCGGCGTTCCGCCGTAGCGCTCGCTGATCGCCAGGCCGTAGATCCCGATCCGCTTCATCTGCTCTATCCACGCCTCGGGATAGGTGTTGGCGTGCTCGACGTCGCGGACCGATGGTTTCACCTCGCGGTCGACGAATGCCCGCACGGTCTCCACGAGCAGGGTCTCTTCGGCATTGAGTCCGGGCATGTGAGGAATAGTGTCAGTTGTGACGGGCCCCTATTTCGACGACCTCACAGTGGGTCAGGTGTTCGACTCGGCGCCGTCGATGACCCTCACCCCGGGAGTCGCCGCCGCGCACCAGAGCATCCTCGGAGACCGTCTGCGCCTGGCCCTGGACGCCGAACTGGCCCATGCCGTGACCGGGGTGTCGGGCCTGATCGCGCACCCCGCGCTGGTCTGCGACGTCGCGATCGGCCAGTCCACCGTCGTGACCCAGCGGGTGAAGGCGAACCTGTTCTACCGCGGCCTGGCCTTCCACCGCTTCCCGTCCGTCGGCGACACTTTGTTCACCCGGACCGAGGTGGTGGGCCTGCGCCAGAACAGCCCCAAGCCCGATCGCGCCCCGACCGGACTGGCGGCGCTGCGAATGACCACCGTCGACCAGATCGGTCGACTCGTGCTCGATTTCCACCGCTGCGCGATGCTGCCGCTGAGCCCGGAGGCGTCCCGTGCCGGCCACGACACCGGTCACGCCGACGACCTGTCGGCGATCGGGGCCGACGTGAGCGTCACCGACCCGGCCGGGCACTGGGACGCCGCGGCCTACCGCGACCGGGTGCGCGGACCCCACTTCGACGTACGCCTGGCCGGCTCGGTGCTGCGCAGCACCGGCGACGTCGTCAGTTCCGCACCGGAGCTGGCCCGGCTCACCCTCAATGTCGCTGCCACACACCACGATTGGCGTGCGGGCGGCACCCGCCTGGTCTACGGCGGTCACACCATCGGCCTGGCGTTGGCCCAGGCCACCCGGTTGTTGCCGAACCTCGCCACAGTGCTGGCCTGGCAGTCCTGTGATCACACCGGTCCGGTGCGCGAGGGCGACACCCTCTACAGCGACCTGCACGTCGAACTGGCCGAGCCGTTGCCGGCCGACCGCGGCGGGGTGCTGACCCTGCGTTCGGTGGTGCACGCCGTCGGCCCCGACGGCGGGGATCGGCCGGTTCTGGACTGGCGCTTGCGCGCACTTCAGTTCTGAACGGGTTACCCGCAGGTAACCTGGTGGTTGAGACACCCGTCAGGAGATGTGCGATGACCATCCATCATCCGATCGTGGAGACGGCCTATGGGCCGGTTCGCGGCATCGATGATGGCACGGCGATGTCCTGGAAGGGCGTGCATTACGGTGCCCCGCCGGTCGGCGAACTGCGATTCCGTGCGCCCGAACCACCGCAGCGCTGGACCGAGGTCGTCGATGCCGACGCCTACGGGCCGGTATGCCCGCAGCCGCCGGTGCCCAATTTCCCCCTCGACCTCGGAGCCGAGGAAAGCGAGAACTGCCTGGTCCTCAATGTGTGGGCGCCGTCGGGAACCTCCCCGGGCGACAACAAACCGGTCATGGTGTGGCTGCACGGCGGGGCCTATGTGCTGGGGTCGAGCAGTCAGCCGCTGTACTCCGGGCGCCGGCTGGCCGGCAGCGGCGACGTCATCGTCGTCACCCTCAACTACCGGGTCGGGGTGTTCGGCTTCCTTGATCTCTCCCAAGTGGGCGGGCGGCGCCGTTTCGACACCAACGTCGGCCTGCGCGATGTCCTCGCGGCTCTGCGGTGGGTCCGCGACAACATCGCCGCATTCGGTGGCGATCCCTCGCGGGTGACGTTGTTCGGCGAGTCGGCCGGCGCCGGGATCGTGACGACGATGCTGGCCGTCCCCGACGCCGCCGGGCTGTTCAACACCGCGATCGCGCAGAGTTCCCCGGTCACGTCGGTCTACGACAGCAAGCGCGCCCAGCGGGTGACCGAGCGGGTGCTGGAATATCTGGGGATCGCCCCGCCGGAGACCGACCGGCTGTCCCAGGTCTCGGTTCCGGCGTTGATCGCGGCCACCAACAAGGTCTTCGACGAGGTGCCGGCGCGCAACCCCGGGATGCTGGCGTTCGTACCGATCGTCGACGGCGATCTGCTGCACGACTACCCGGTGAAACTGGCCCGGGAGGGCAAGACTCATCCGGTCCCGCTGATCATCGGCACCAACAAGAACGAGGCCGCGCTGTTCCGGCTGATGCGCTCGCCGTTGATGCCGATCACTCCGAAGGCGATCACGTCGATGTTCAACGACATCGCCGCCGAGCAGCCGGATCTGCAACTGCCCACCGACCAGCAGCTGGGCACGATCTACCGGGGCAAGGGCCGCGGGCTGAACATGGCCAGCGATATCGGCTTCCGGATGCCGTCGGTCTGGTTCTCCGAAGGCCACGGCCGGGTCGCGCCGGTCTATCTCTACCGGTTCGACTACGCCAGCCCGTTGATGAAGCTGCTGCTGGTCGGGGCCGCCCACGCGACCGAATTGCCCTATGTCTGGGGAACTCTCGGCGCGCCCAAGGACGTCACGCTCAAACTCGGCGGCACCAAGACGGCTCTTGCGGTGTCGAAGAGGATCAGGACCCGCTGGGTGAACTTCGCCAGCCACGCCAAGCCGATCGGGTTGCCGGGCGAGCCGGAGTGGACGCCGTATCAGGATGCCGACCGGGCCTGCCTGATCATCGATCGCGCCGACCGGGTCGTCTACGACGCCGACGCCCACATTCGTCCGGCCTGGGGCAGCGACGTCTTGCACTTCCGCTGATTGGGCGCAAACCGCTAGGAGCCGGTGGGCAGGTCGCGGAACGCCGTGTCCTTGAACGGTTCCGGCTCCTTGGGCAGGCCGAGAATGCGCTCGCCGACGATGTTGCGCTGGATCTGGTCGGTGCCGCCGCCGATCGAGGTGAAATAGGCGTTGAGCGTCCGGAAGGTGACCGCATCGCCGCTCGGGTTGTCCGGGCCGGTCAGCATGGACTCTGGGCCGATGATCTCGGTTTGCACCCGGGCGGTTTCGTGCAGGATCCGCGACATGGCGATCTTGCCGAGCGCCATCAGGGTGGCCGCCTCGGCGCGGTCGGTGGTCGCCTTGGCGCGCCGGGTGTTCCAGCGGTTGACGGCTGCGTAGGACTCGACCCGGGCAATCTCCTGGCGGATAAAGGAATCCGCGAGATTTCCCGCCGAGCGGGCCATGCCGATCAGACTGTCGGCGTCCGGCTTGAGGTCCCGGCTCGCACGGGAGGTGCGGGCCAGGTCGCCCATCAACCGGCGCTCGTAGGCCAGCGCCAACTGCAGCACCGGCCAACCGCCGCCCGGTTCGCCCACCAGGTTGGCGTGCGGCACCCTGGCATCGGTGATGAACACCTCGTTGAACTCCGACTCGCCGGTGATCTGGTGAATCGGGCGGACTTCGACGCCCGGCTGGCGCATCGGAAAGATGAAGAAGCTGATTCCCCTGTGCTTGGGCACATTCCAGTCGGTCCGGGCCACCAACAACCCGTAGTCGGCGGTCTTGGCGAACGAGGTCCAGACCTTCTGCCCGGTGACCACCCAGTCGTCACCGTCCCGGCTGGCGCGGGTGCGCAGGCCGGCCAGATCCGAACCGGCACCGGGTTCGCTGTACAGCAGGCACCAGCGGGTCTCGCCGCGTACCGACGGCGGGATCAGCCGCTGCTTCTGCTCCTCGGTGCCCAGATCGTGCACGGTGCAGGCCAGCAGATCAGAGCGGTCCTGCCCGCTGCCGCGCGCACCGACGGCAGTGAATTCCTGTGCGACGATGCGGGATTGGGGTTCAGTGAGGCCGCGCCCGCCCCACGGCGGCTCCCAACTCGGCGCCGCCCAGCCGGCGTCGAACACCCGTCTTGCCCACCCGGCACGGTCCAGGGCGGGATCGAAGTTCTGTGCCAGCCACTCCCGCACCTCGGCGCGAATGTCGTCTTGGGCCACTTCGGGGCTCATGAGATCTCCTCTCGCAACCGCACGTAGCGCTCCCGGTGCCAGGTCGGGTCGCCGAAGATCTGCGCATCCGTGCGGGCCCGGCGCAGGTAGAGATGGGCTGGGTGTTCCCAGGTGAAGCCGATCCCGCCGTGCACCTGGATGTTCGTCGCGGCGGTGGTGACATACGCCTCCGAGCAATACGCCTGCGCCAGCGCAAGATCCATGAGCCGGTCGGGCTCATCGGCGTCAAAGGCCGCGGCGACGTGCCGGGCGGCCGAGACCGCGGACTGTGCCTCCAGCAGGATGTCCACACACATGTGCTTGACCGCCTGGAAGCTTCCGATCGCGCGGCCGAACTGGAAGCGGGTCCGCGCGTAGGCGGCGGCCATCGTCATGGCATGCATGGCGCCGCCGGCCTGCTCGGCGATCAAGGCGACTCCGGCCCGGTCCAGCGCGGCGTTGAGTGCGGGCAGGGCTGCGCCGACGCTGCCGACCAACCTTCCGGGGGCGCGGTCCAGGCCAATGCGTCCCTGTTTGCGGGTCTGGTCGACGGTGGTCAACGGGGTGATCGTGACGTCCGAGCGGTTGGTTGCGAAAATCGCTGCACCGGTGGGCGTTTGCGCCAGCACGTAGAACAGTTCAGCGCTGGTCGCGTCCAGGACGTGGGTCTTCTCGCCGGTCAACTCCCACCCACCGCCGCTGCTTCTGGTGCCTTCGGTGGCGGGGTGGCGCGGCGGGCGGGCGTTACCGGGTTCAGCGAACGCCACGGTGGCGATCAATTCGCCGTTGACGATCCGAGGCAGAACGGCTGCGCACTCATCGGAATCGCCCAGGGCAGCAAGCAGATACGGCGTCAAGACCGCAGTGGACAGGTACGGCGCGCACAGCAGCGCCGTACCCATCTGCTCGCTGACGACGGCCAATTCGGCCGAACCTGCACCGGCCCCGCCGAACTCCTCCGGGATGGTCAGGCCGAGCAGGCCCATGCCGGCCATCTCGGCCCACAGGGCGGCGTCGTAGCCGGACTCCTCGGCCATCAGCCGGCGTACTTCGGATTCGGGTGAGCGCTTGGCCAGCAGGTCGGCGACCGCGTCGCGCAGGGCGAGTTGTTCGGGGGTGGGCGCGGTGGACACCGGCAATCACCCCACCGTCGTCGTGATCGTGCGCAACACCGGATGAATGTCCTCGTTGACCATGCCTGCCATTATGCCGCCCGGTCTCTACGCGTTGGTGGGTCGCGACTTGTGCGGTACGGTGCGTTGAGGTGCCGGTGCAGCAAACCGCTGAGTTGCCCAAAACTAACCGGCGCCAAGTGTTAATACCTCGTTGTGTGGCGCTCTGAGTCGTTCTTGACGTGGAAGAGAGCTACGCGTGGCTATTTCTGGTCTGTCCAATTCCAGTGCCTCGTCCACCCCGACTGCGCGCCACAGCGGTGCGGCCGGCAACGGCGGCGCTACCGGTGCAACGGGCGCGGATGGAATCCCTGGCGCGACCGGCACGCCCGGCCTGCCCGGTGCGACCGGTCCGGCGGGCTCGAACAAATAACGACGCCGTAACTGGCTGGTTAGGATCGGCCGATGAGCGACGAAGTGAGCACGCCTGAGGTTGTTCTGACCGAGAAGCGCGGCCGGATCTTGATCATCACCATCAACCGGCCGGAGGCTAAGCCTCGATCCACTGATGTAGTGGGCGAATGGCGGGTGTCGGAATAAGGAAAGTGCCTTCTGAGCTGGGATGATTGGAGTTCTCACACAACAATCTGACCGGCACGAGAAAGGCACTTCCGGTGATAGTGTCCCAC